>CAYNDR010000474.1:0-4472 GCA_964395295.1 uncultured Planctomycetales bacterium | reverse complement strand
GGGGCCTTTACGCCCTTGTCCCCTTCGGCAAGGACCGCGAATTCGGGAATCCCTTTCTGGTGGCTCATGCCCTGGCGGACAAGGACCTGCATTTCGTCTCCCACCTGGGGGCGATGTCGTTCCACAACCTGCTCCTCCAGCCCAGCCGGACTCTGCACGTCTCCATCGTCCGGGCCAAGCCCCCACGCGAAATAGGCCCGGTACGATTCAAGTTCGTCGTCATCCCGTCCAAGCGGGCGTGGGGTTTCCGCCAGGAATGGGTCACGAACACCGACCGGGCGCCGGTCAGCGATCCCGAACGAACGATCGTGGACGCCTGCTGGCGACCCGAACTATGCGGCGGGATGGTCGAGGTGGTCAGGGCGCTCTGGCTTTGCCGCGGCCGCCTGGATTGGCCAAGACTGCTCCAGTACGTGAGGCGTTTCGGCAAGTTCGTGGTCGCCCGACGGGTCGGATTCCTCCTGGAGGCGTTGGGGCTCAAGGCGGGCGGGATCGCCGGGCCGCTCCACGACTACGCCCGCCGGAGCCGCCCCTACAACAGGCTGGACACGATCCTGCCGCCGGATGGCGCGCTGGACGCGCGCTGGCGGCTCCGGCTGAATGTCTCGGCCGACGAGCTGGTCGCAGCCACGAGGGCCTGATGATCCCCCAGCGGGAAATCTCGAAGGCGGCGGAAGGCGACAGGGTCCCCGAGCGGACCGTGGAGAAGGACTACGCGATCCACTGGGTCATGCTGGGCCTGGCGACGACGCCGCTCCACCGGCGGCTTGCCTTCAGGGGCGGCACGGCGCTCCGGGTTTGCACCTTCGATCCCTATCGCTATTCCGGGCACATCAACCTGACGGCGCTCGATCCCGTGGCCAGGAAAGGGGCGTTCCAGGTGTTCACCCAGGCGGGGCAATGGGTCCACCGGGAGTCCGCGATCCGGGTCAGGGTGCTATCCGACACCTTTGTCCAGCACACGGACGGATTCAGCTTCGAAGTCGCCTACACCGGTCCGCTGGGGGCGAAGGCCGGCCGGCGATCGATCATGATCGACGTGAGCACGAGCGAGCGGGTCCTGTTCCATCCCGAGGAGCGCCCGGTCCGCCGGCGCTACTCCGACATCCCCCGGAAGCCGCAGGTCTTTTGCTATTCGCTCGACGAGATCGTCGTGGAGAAGTTCCGGAGCCTCCTCAATCCGGCCCGCCGCGAGCCGCGGGACGTCTACGACCTCTGGTACCTCTTCGAGCGGGGCGGCGCGGATGTCGAGCGCATCCGCACCGAGTGCCGGGCCAAGTCGGAGTTCAAGAAGCTCGATCCGGCCGCCCTGGTGGAGACGATCGGCCGGAAGGAGAAGGCCCTAGCCGTGCTGTGGGAGAAGCGCCTCGCTTACCAGATGGTGGGTCTTCCTCCCTTCGAGGGGGCCTTCAAGCGCGTTCAGCGGGAGGCGAGGAGATTGCAGGGGGGAGGATGAGGGGGAGGGGACCCGTCTCCCCGTCCGCCAGCCCTCGTCGCCGAGTTCACTATTTTGTTTCCTTATGGCGATTCTGGAGGGATAATTAGTCTGCGACCGGGGTGGGGAGGTCTTGTTGGCGAGGGGACAGGCGTTCTCTCTCACGCGCCCTTGCGACCCGCTCAGGGGCAGCCTTGCGCCCCGGCTCAAGAGGTTGCTGGATATCCTGCACTTGGCGTCGATGGCCGAGGGGTGGACCTCCAGTCGCCTGGCCCGTCGGTTCGGTGTCTCCCGCCGGCGGATCTTCGAGGACATCCAGTTCCTGGGTCGTTCGGGATTTCACCTCTTCCATGACGGCGAGGGGTATCGCCTGGCCGGGTCGAATCCCCACCTTCCGGTGACCCTTCGGGTCGATGAGATCCTCGCGCTCCTCAGGCCGTGGGGGAGGGACCAGGAGGAGAGGGAGACGGCGCAGCGCAAGCTGGCGGCGGCGCTCCCGGCCCCGCTGAAGGACCTTTTCCGGGACACCAGGCGGGTGCGGACGGCGATCCTGGCGACGCCGGTCGCGCCGGCCGTCTGGGGGGAGGTGGACCAGGCGCTGGCGGAGAACCGGGTCCTTCGGCTCCGATATCGCGGGCTTCGGGACGTCGTCACGAAGGATCGGGCGGTGGAGCCGCGCGCGCTCTTCATGAAGGGCACGGGTTGGTACTTGGCGGCGTGGTGCCGGTCGGCCCGGGGCTGGCGGTTGTTCCGGATGGACCGGGTGTCGGGCGCGGGCCTCCTGGGCGATCGGTTCGACGCCCGGGACGGCTTCGACGTGGATGATTATGTCTCGAGCGACGTGGGGGTATGGGTAGGGAGGGCGCTGGGGGCCGAGGTGGAGGTCCTGCCGAGCCACGTGGAGGCGGTGCGGTCGGAGGCCCTGGCGCGGGGGTTGCCGTTCCGCCGGGCGGCGGGGGGCGCGCTCCTGGAGATCCCCCGGGGGCACCTGGACGAGGCGACCTGGTGGCTGGCGCCGTTCGGGGAGGGGGTGCGGGTGCTGCGGCCGCCGGAGTTGCGGGCGCGCCTGGCGACCTTGGGCCGCCGGATCGTGGAGCTGAACGGGGGGTGAATGGAGGGGTTCACTCCTTGTGGAATATTCGTGGCCCGTCCGAGTGCGGGTGGTAGGATTCTCTTGATCTCTCATTCATGAAGAATTACGAATCGTGGTTTGCGGGTCTTCACTCCGGTGACAATTCCTATCCGTGGCAAGTCGAACTCGGCGGCGACTCCATTTACTGGGATCGCCTGCTCCTGAGGGACGATTCCTGGCCACGAGGCATTGGGCTGGAACTGAAGGGAGATCGCTTCGCGCTTGTCGAGGCCAAGCCTCATGCACAGGGAGGGTACGATCGCGAATGCAGATAACGACGTGGGAGGGGCATGAAAGGATGGGTTGACTATTGGTTGACGGTTGTAGCGGGGCAGTACATTCGTAAGGGTAGGCTGAGGAGGAACAAACCATGAGTGATTCCACGCTGGATTACGAAGACCTCAAGAAGCTGGTTAAGGAAGATGCCGTTGCCATTCGGGGACGGGCCACGCTACTTCCTGCCGGCGGGCCAGGTGACAAAGTATTTCCGCCGACGCACTCTGTCGACGATCGAAACAAGGAGCGCGGCGCCAAGTACGCCTTCGAGGACCGCCGCATTGACGGAAACGATGTGAAGTGCGTCCTCCTTGACTCCGTTCAGAGTCAGGCCAATCGAATGGAGGAAGCCCTCCAGATGCTGTGGGCGGAACAGCGCATCGCTCTCCCCGTTATCACCGTTGATCTTTCCGGCTGCGCTCCGGAAGTCGGGCTTGTCACCTCACTCACCGCTCCTCACCGGATTGCCGACGCTTTGCTTCGTGACAGCCTGGTAGACGGCAAGACCCTGTTTCGGATGTCGGAGGTGGGCCGGTCTTTCACAGACGCCACTCCGAAGAATGCAGCTCCACTCTTCAATGTATGTCCCACATCCCTCGTCTTCGGCCTCTGGGACAGCACAGGCCCCAAGGGGGGATTGGGTTCCAAGTTCGCACGGGCTCTAGTCTCAGAGATTGTAGGCGTAGGGGCTCGCTTCGGCGTGAAAACTTCGAGCCGCATAGATCCAACCGGCATCATAAATGCGGCAGGGCCTATCTTTGAGGCCAAGGAGACTGCGCCGGATGGGACGCGAATGTGGACTCCCTTCGTCCTGGAGGCCCAGCCGGTAAAGCCTGACAAGCCCCCAAAGGATGAAAAGGACACAGAAGCGGTAGTTAAGTGGAAGTCGAAAAATGCATCGAAAGACCACGGCAAACCGACCGCCATCAACCACAGCAACATCCCGCCCTCAATTGACGCGCTCGCCGGCGGCGTCACCATCGACTACGCGATCCATACCGTGGTGCTCTCCATCGCCGCGCTCAGAAAACTTCATCTCAAGGAGGGCTTCATCGAGGCCCGTGTTGTGCTCGCTGCGCTCGGGCTCATCGCCGTCCTGGCGGCCGAGGATCGCGGACACGATCTGCGTTCTCGCTGCCTTCTCGTGCCCAAGCCAGGTGAAAGCCTTCGGCTTGAGGCCGTCCGCAAGGACGGTTCGACCGAACCGCTACAACTCGATCTCGATGGCTCGATCCGGCTCTATGAGGCTGCAACGGCAGCACTGCCGGATTCGCTCCGCTTCAAGTCAAAGCCGGGACAGTCGCTGGCCACGCTTTTACCCTCGCCCAAGCTCGCCCATCTGATCCGAGAAAGCCGGAAGCTCGCTACCAGCGGGGCCGACGTCGAGGGAGAGTAGATGCTCACCATCGAGATCGAACTGCTGACGGGACGGTACGTCGCCACCGCGCACAACGACCGTGGTAGGGGGGAATGGCCGCCTCACCCAGCTAGTTTCTTCTCGGCGCTCGTAGCGGCCCTCCACGATCACGATCCGGTAGACCCGGAGGAAAACGACGTGATCCTCTGGCTTGAACGCCAGAAGCCGCCTTCGTTCGAAGTGGATTTGAGCGTCACTGAGCGGGTAGGACG
>CAYNDR010000473.1:0-4472 GCA_964395295.1 uncultured Planctomycetales bacterium | reverse complement strand
GGCCCGCATCCTGGCGAGGGGGGGGGTGCGCGGACTTCTTCGACCTGGAGGACGCCTCGGACCTCGCGCGGCTAGCCGCCCCGAGGATGGCCCTGGAGCCGCTCGAAGGGCTGGTGGTCATCGACGAGGTCCAGCGGAAGCCGGATCTCTTCGAGGTCCTGAGGGTCCTGGCCGACCGGCCGCGGAACCGGGCCCGGTTCCTCCTGCTGGGGAGCGCCTCGCCGGGCCTTGTCCGGGGGGTCTCGGAGACGCTGGCGGGACGGATCGCCTTTGTGGAGATGGGCGGTTTCGACCTCGCGGAGGTCGGGCCGGGGCGCGCGCCGGACCTCTGGCTGAGGGGGGGCTTTCCGCGGTCGTTCCTGGCCTCCTCCGAGCGGCTCAGCCTGGCCTGGAGGGACGACTTCGTCCGGACGTTCCTGGGGGGGGACCTCCCGGAGCTGGGGATCTCCATCCCGTCCCAGACCCTCCGGCGGTTCTGGACCATGGTGGCCCACTACCATGGGCAGGTTTGGAACGCCGCGGAGTTCGCTCGCTCCCTGGGCAGTTCCGAGCCCACCGCCCGCCGGTACCTCGACATCCTCTCGGGCGCGTTCGTGGTCCGCCAGCTTCCCCCGTGGCACGAGAACCTGGCCAAGCGCCAGGTGAAGGCGCCGAAGGTCTATGTCCGGGACGGCGGGATTCTTCACGGCCTCCTCGGGATCCGGACTCGCCGGGAGCTGGCCCGCCATCCGAAGTACGGGGCCTCCTGGGAAGGATTCGCCCTCGACCAGGTCCTGAGCCTCCTCAAGCCCCGGGAGGCCTGTTTCTGGGCTACCCACTCGGGGGCCGAGCTGGACCTGTTGGCCTTCCGGGAGGGGAAGCGGCTGGGGTTCGAGTTCAAGTGCACGGACGCGCCCGCGATGACGCGATCGATGCACGTCGCGCTCGCGGACCTTGGACTGAGCCGGTTGTACGTTGTTCATCCCGGGAGCAAGCGGTTCGCCATGGCTCCGAAGGTGGAAGCCCTCCCCCTGGGGCAACTGGGTTCTCTGGTTCGGGGTGACGGATGAGGGCGTTCGCGGCCGTGGGGGGACTTTTCATCCTGGCCGGGCTCGCGATCGTCCTCTTCCCGCGCCCGTTCGGCGCGGCGGGATCCCCCAAGGATGGGCTGGCGGCGGGCCTGGGCGTGCGGTATCACGAGAAGGTACCGGCGGATCGGGAAAATGCCGGGGACGCGGCTCGCGACGCCATTCATGGAGTGAGACCGAGGGCGTCCCCCCGTCGGCACGCGCCGCGGCCGTCGTTTTTTTAGTGTACCGGTTGAGGAAGGGCTCCTGTCCAATTAACAGGATGAGCGAAAGCCGGCCGGAACCCGGATGCCCTGAAGAAGGGGTGCTGGCCCGTCTCCTCGACGGCACGCTCCCCGAGGGCGAGCGGGCCGGAGTGGAGCGCCATGCCGCAGGATGCGCCGATTGCCGCCGGCTCCTCGTCCTCTCCGCGCGGGCCGTCGAGGGGGCGGCCCCCGCCTCGGCCATCCCGTGGAAGGCGTGGGCCGCCGCGGCCGCGGTCGTCATCGCGGCCGCCCTCGTCTGGCTGAGCCTCTCCGCGCCCCCCGCGCCCAAGGACGGGCCCGCCGTCTCCGCGGACGCCGGCTCCGAGCGAGCGCAGATCAGCGCCGCCATGAAGGGCCTCGTGGCCCGCGGCTATCCCTCCATAGAAGTGACGCGCCTCGTGGCGCGCACCGCCGGGGCCGGCATCCGGGGACGGGACATGGTGGAGCTCGTCCGGGCCATGGAGAAGGCGGCTTGCGATCGGAAAGACCCGTCGCGCCTGCGCGACGAGGTAATCGAGGCGGCCGCGGCCGGCGCCTCGGGTCCGGAGTTGAGGCGGACCATCCGGGATCGGCTGCAGGGGCTCCCGATCCTCCAGAAGACGGACGACCGGACGAACGGATGACATCGGCTGGGTGAAAGGAGGCCGGGGAACTTCGACCGAGGAACGAGCCATCGTGGGTTGAGACACAGCCGATCTTCCGAATGACAGGAGATTCGAGATGCGAGAATCGATAATCTGGAGCGTCCCCGTCCTCCTGCTGGCGCTCTGCGCGCCGGCCGCCCCGGCCCAGGAGACGGGCCCCGGGACCCCGGAATTCGTGGACGAATCCACCCAGGCCCTGGTGGACATCGCGGGCGCCAAGTCGAACAAGGAGGCCGCCCAAGCCCTCATGCGGCTCGCGGACCGGCTCATGGTGAGCCTCGAGGAGAAGGCGCGCGCCGGCAAGGCCAAGGAGGCGAACTCCGCCGCCGAGGCCTACCGCGTCACGATGCGCGAGGGGCTCTCGAACATGGGGGCCGACAAGAACCTTAAGGTCCGGGAGAAGGCCGCCCTCCAGCCCAAGGAGCAGGAGAAGAAAAAGTCCGGCGAGGGCGAAAAGGATCAGACCCGGACGCAGGAGCAGGCGAAGACCCAGGATCAAACGAAGACCCAGGAGCAGGAGAAGATCCAGGAGCGGATCCGGCAGGAGGAACGCACGCGGGCGGAGACGAAGTCGGGCGTGGACGAGGACGTGAAGGGCCTCGTGGCCGCGGCGACGGTCCGCCACGCCGCCGCCCTGCGCAAGGCCATGGAGTCCGCCTCTCCGGAGGTCAAGCGCGCCCTGCAGGCGGCCCTCGAGGCCTGCCTGGAGGTCCGGGCGAGCTTCGGCTTCTCGGAGGGCCCCGGACCCAAGGCGGGAGAGCCGGGGACTCCGCGAGGCCCCGGTGCGGGAGAGGGACTCCAGAAGGGAGCCCCCTCCGAGCCTCCCCGCGTGCCCCCGGGAATGACTGATCGTCCCGCTCCAGAGCCGCCTCGCCGCGGAGCGCCTTGACGGGCGGGCCTTTCCCAGCCAGGCCCGGCGGCGCGAAGCCGGCGGGGACCGGGCGATGAAAGTGGGACCGTCCCTTCCTCCGGCGGCACCCGCAAGGGTGCCGCCGGAACGGGGCGTGAGATAAGAGGTTCCGTCGTGAGGACGGAATCTTTGTCGTTTTAAAGGGAGACCGCCCGGTGCCCCGGTTCGCGTGCCTCGTCTTGGCGGCGGCGCTCGGCGCCTGCGCCTCGGCCCCGCCGCCGGCCGCGTCCGCGTCCTTCGGCGTCGGGGTGGCCAACGAGGCGGCTTCCCTGGCCGCCGCCCGGACGACCGCGGAGAAGTCCCGCGTCCTCCTTGACATCCTGGGCCGCCGGGTGGAACAAATGGAGGCGGCCGCGAAGGCGGGACAGAGCGACCTCCTCGCCAGCCTCGCGAATGCCTACCGGCGCCTGGCCCTGGAAGCCCTCCTCGGGAATCTCGAGTCGGCCGGGCCCGAGGCCGCCCGGGCCGCCCGGGAGACCCTGTCCGCTCACGAGGCCCGGCTGAGCGGGATCGCCGGGGCGCGCGACGCCTTCCTGGCGTGCCGTTTCGCCCTCGAGACCCTCGTGCCTTGATGAGCTTACGACGGGTGGGCTGGATCGCCTTAGCCGCCGGCGCCCTCGCGGCGCTCCCGGCTTGGGCCTCGCCGGATCCCGACGATCCTCCGGCCTTCCTGCTCACCCTTTCCGCGTCGGACATCCGTTCCGGCGCCAACTCGTCCATGATCGGCTACGTGAAGTCGGGGGTCGCGGGGACCGTCCGCTTCGAGCTCCTGCCGGGCGCGGTCCGCCCGGCCTCGTTCTCGGACCCGCGCCTCCGCATAAGCCATACGTCGTGGGCCTCCGATTTCAGCGCCGACCTGGGGATCGCGGGGGACGAGCCCCGGGCCGGCCGCGCGATCGATCTCTCCTTCGAGGATGCCCGGTGTCCCCTCGCTCCCCTCCGCGTGGAGGCCACCCCGGTCGCCTGGAGGAAGCCGCCCGGCGGGGCCGGCCTGGCGGCGCTGGCCGTGGAGGTCCGGCTCCTCAAGGACGACCCGGCCTTCCGCTGGACCACGCGGGACGGCGCGCCCCTCCCGGCGCGCGCGCCGAGGACGCCGCCTCCCGTCCAAGAGGACCACTGGCCGCCGGTCCCCCCGTCCGCCCCCCGCCGGGACTCCTCCACGGCCGCCTTCGGGCTCTACGCGGAGGCCGGGCTCTACTTCCAGTCGGGCGATTACGGCACGGAGGACGAGACGCGGATGCTGTATGTCCCCTTCATCCTCGGGGGATGGTACGACCGCTTCGTCGCGAGCCTCACCGTGCCCTTCGAGATGATGGATTTCGAGGATACCGTCCTGTCCGGGGGCCGCCGGGACGAGAACCTCGAAACGGGGCTGGGGGATATCTGGTTCTCGGGAGGCTTCACCCTCCTCACCGAGACGGGGAGGCGCCCTTACGTGTTCCTGCAGGGGGACGTGAAGTTCCCCACGGCGGACGAGGACCGCGGCCTCGGGACGGGGGAGTACGATTTCGGCGGGCGGGCGCGGACAGGCCTGCGCCTCGCGGAGCGGTTCAAGGGATACGTCGAGGCCGGCTACGGGTCCTTCGGCGAGCCGGAGTACGCCGCC
>CAYNDR010000472.1:0-4479 GCA_964395295.1 uncultured Planctomycetales bacterium | reverse complement strand
GCCTCATCACCCTCTACGGCGGCGGCACCGGAGAGGAGGTCGCCCGCTTCGAGCACATCCACGAGGGCTCCCCGGTCCTGCCGGTCAACTGGCGCGGGGACGGCCAGGAGTTCATCCTCCTCTCCACGAACCCGGCGGAGGGTGGCCTGGTGGACGGACACGGGAGGCGCGTCGTGATGTTTCCCGAGGACGGCCACCCCGACCTGGCCTCGATGGCGCACGACCTGACGGGGGACCAGCGGGATGATATCTTCTCTTATGATCCGGCGGCCACCTGGATCTACACCCAGGCGCGGCCTTTCGAGGGAGAGAAGATCTACGCGCCGCGCCGGCCGCCGCTCTGCAACGAATCGAACTACGGCCCCGTGGTCTCCTGGCCGGGCTGGGCCGCGCCCCGCCGCAAGTGAGGTAGTCCGGCCGCCGGCCCTCAATCCGCCAGAATCGCGCGAACCAGATCGCGGGCGTGGGTGCGGAGGTCCAGGTCTTCCGAATCCACGAGGTCCATCAACCAGGGGAGGGCCGGGGCGCCGATGCGCTTGAGGGCCTCCCGCGCCTCCACGCGATTCTGGAACTCGTCATCCGAAAGCCGGGCGATCCATCGGCGGACCTCCTCGCCGATCCGCCCCGCAGGAGGCCCGGGCCGGACCTTCTTCATCGCGCCCCACAGGACCTCGTCCGCGCGCTCCAGGCAGGCGGAAAGGGCCCTTCGGGCCTCCGACCGATGGACATCCGCCGCCAGCGCGTCGGAGAGAAGGGCCGTCCCGACCCTCAGGGCCGCGACGGTCCTGCCCGCCTTCCTGTAGGCCCGGACGGCCTGGACGAGATGCACCGGAGCCGCCGTCCGGGCGGCCTCCCCCTCGGGATCCAGCCGCACGATCATATCAAGGCTCGCAGACATCTCCCCGTCCTCCCGCTTGAGGGCGCCCAAGACCTCCGCCTTCGCCAGGAAGACGCACAGCGACTGCGGCCACTTCTTCTCGGCCTCGCGCAGCATCTCCAGGGCGCGCGTCGGATCCCGGCCCCAGGCGTGCACGAGGCGCGCCGCCGTCACGGCCAGCAGGGGATCGGCGGGCACGCCTCGCGAGAGCCTGGCCCACGCGGCCACCACCGCGGGGCGGGCTTCCCCGGGCACCGCCGCCATCAGGCTTTCGACCAGGCGAAGCCCGGCCACGGGATCCTTCGCGAGGCGGGCGCTCTCGACCAGCTCGCGGACCGCCCGCGCCCCCGGATCCCCCTGGCCGGGACGGGCCAGGAGCGAACGGGCCGCCTCGACCGCCAGGCCGCCCAAGGCGGTCCGGAGAGCGGCCGCTTCGGCCTCCGCCGCCTGCGGGAGGCCCGCCGCCTCCAGCGCCCGGACGAGCGGCCACCGATACGACGCCGACTCTTCCTGCACGGCCCGC
Source organism: uncultured Planctomycetales bacterium (assembly GCA_964395295.1). Lineage (GTDB taxonomy): Bacteria > Planctomycetota > MHYJ01 > MHYJ01 > JACPRB01 > CAYNDR01. Next base: position 3,079 of record CAYNDR010000472.1, on the reverse strand, counting down.
CGGTAGAGCCGCACCGCCTCCTCGGCCAGGCCGATCTCCTCCGCCACGTGGCCCAGCGCGCCCCGGAGGCCATCCTTCTCCAGCGCCGCCAACTGCTCCCTGGCCCGCTCCGGTTCGCCGGCCCTGGCCCAGAGGCGGGCGATCCGGACCCGGAGCGCCGCCTCCCCCTCGCGGGCGTCCTTCAGGACTTTTTCGATGGACTCGGCCGCGGCCGAAAACTCGCCCCTCCCGGTGAGCGCGCGCCCCAGGAGCCGCGCCGCCGCGGGATCCCCGGGGGACCGCAGGGCGGCCTCCCTGAGCGCCGCCGGCCCGCGCCCCGCCAGGTCTTCGAGCGCGGCGCGGAACGCCGCCATGGCCGCCGAAGGAGACTTCTCCCCGATCCCGTCCCACGCGGAGATCCACTCCGACGCCGCGCGGGGACCGGCCGGCGCCATCAGGTCCAGCCACCTCTCGAGCCGCGCCGGCGCCGCCTCCCCCGCCTTGAGGCGCTGAAGGACCGCCGAGGCCGCCTCCCGCGGCCGACCGAGCCGGGCCAGGACCTCCAGACGGCGCTCCCAGATTCCCTCCCGAAGGTCCGCTCCGACATCCTTCTCCAGGCCCGCCCGGTCCACCGCCCCCATCGCGTCTTGCCCGCGATCCCACGCCAGGAGAGACGCGGCCAGGGCCAGCTCGGCCTTCGCCCGCCCCTCCCCGGGCGCCGCGGCCTTCGCGTCCCGTTCCGCGATGGGCAGGTTCGACCTCCGCTCTGCCCGCAGGCGCGCGAGCCAGACGGGCCCGGCCTCGCCCAGCGCCGCCAGCCTCTCGAGGCAGACCATCCGCTCCCGGGAATCCCGGCCCCGCAGGGCCCCCACCTTGCCGTAGACTGAATCCCAGGACGCCTGCCGCAGAGCGGCCCTCCAGGCCCGGTCCAGGCGGGGGAGGCTTGGGCGCAGAAGGGATTCCTCCAGGACCAGATCCAGCGCCCAGTCCTCCACCTCCGGATCCTTCACGGCCAGCAGGCGCCCGCGGATGAAGACGAAAGGATCCATCCGCTCCCTCGCCTCCCTCTCCATCTCCAGGATGCGGGCCGCCGCCTTCCGACGGAACGGTTCGTCCCACCCCCTGTCGCCGGCGATGACGCGATAGATCTCCACGGCCCTGTCCGTGCACCCCATGTCGTGCCAGGCGCCCGCCGCCGCCTCGTGGGCGCTGAAACGCTGATGCGCGTTCGCGGCCCGGCGCATGAGGACCGGGTGGAGCTCCTCGATGAAACCCTCGTCGCGGGCGATCGCCAGCAGGTCCCGGAGACGATCCGGGGAGCCGCCCCCGGCCGGCTCGGCCGCCAGGACCACCGCGAGCTTCCGGGCCGCGCGGTCGTCGATCCGCTCGCACGACCGCACGAGATCCCCGTCGGCCATCCAGAACTGCGCGAAGTCGCCCGCCATCACGGCAACGTCGTACTTCCCGAGGATCGGGGAAAGACTCACCCGCGCGGCCACGGCCTTCTCCACGAGGCCCGCCGTCAAGGCGGTCTTGATCAGCTCCAGGAGCACCCACGGGTCGTCCGCGCCCGCGGCATGAGCCTTCTCGAAAGCCTCCGCGGCACCTTCGGGATCGCTCCGCGCGCGGAGGGCCAGTCCCAGGGCCACGTACACGCCCGGTCCCGCGTCGGCCGCGCGGGCGGCCTCACGGGCGGCCCGGAGGACGGGGAGCCAGGCCTGCCGGCGCCACACCTCTCCCGGGGCGGCATGGAGAAGGGAATGCATGGACATGCGGCGCATCGCCCCGGGCTTGAGCCGCGCGATCTCCGTGAACGCGTCGGCATAATTCCGGACCCAGCCCTTCGCGTCGCCGAGTTCCAGGAGAGACCTCCCTCGTGTCTGGCGGGCCGCCAGCGTGAGGAGCTGACTGTCCTTCAGGGCCCTGTCGCATGCGGCCACGGCCTCCGGGTGCTCTCCAAGGCCCGCGTGGCACTCGGCCAGCTGGACCCAGACGAAGGCGCGGTCCCGATCCTCGAGGTCCTGCCGCCCGAGCAGAGCACGCGCCACGGTCACGCCCTCCTGCCACTTCTTCTGCTGGATCGCGGACTGGAGCGCGCGGATGGCCTCCATCTTCGTCGCCGGCTCCGGCCGCCGGGAGGCCTTCAAGCGATTCCTCAGGTCGGCGGCATCCCCGACCCCGAGGAAATACTCGGCGGCCGTCTCCACGACGCGGGCGTGGAACTCGTGTTCGGGATCGTTGGGAAACCGCTCGATCAGGAGGCGCGCCAGCGGGACGAGCTTCCCCCGCCGCTTGAGGGCGGTCATGAGGCCATGGAAGGGCTGGTCGTTGTAGTGCAGGAGCTTGTGCGGGGGAGGCTTGGCGTGCTCGTCGAGGAACTTCACCGCGTCGTCCAGCGTCCCCTGCCCGCAGGTCAGCTCCGCCTGGACGATCAGCTCCCAGCGGTGGGACTCCAGGTCGTTGCGCGCGGCGAAGACCTGCTTGAGGCGGCGGAGGGCCGCAAAATCCTTCTCGTCCGCCAGGAACGGGAGCACCCACTGGGCCGAGCCCCAGTCCGGCTCCCCCGGGGCGCGTTCGATCGCCTGCACCACGGCCTGGGCCTGCTGGCGCGCGTCGGCCGCCCGGCCGAGGTCCTGATAGAGGCGCATCAGGAGGACGTGGGCCCACGCGGGGCCGCCGGCCTTGCCCACCGCCCGGCGATACAGGTCAGCCAGCTTCTGCTTCTCCTCCGGGGTCGGTTTGAAGGTTTCCCACACGTAAAAGGACCATGAGAGCGGGGCCCCGGCCAGCTCGGCCCGCATGGACCGCACGCAGAGCGCCTTGCCCTCTTCCGGGCTCTTTGAGGCGAGGCGGGCCATCGTTGCGAGCACCGAGGGGTCCTCCCCCATGAGGCGCAGCAGTTCCTCGAAGTGCCGGCGCGCCGCCTCCCGGTTTCCGTTGGCGGCATGGCGGTGTGCCAGCTCCCAATGGAGGGATGGGGACTTGACCCCCGCAGACACCCCCTTTTCCATCAGGTCGCTTCCCGCGCGTTCCTGGGGTCCGGCCTCCATGGTGAAACAGAACCCCACGCACCCCGCGCAGGCCCCCGGCCTCACCGCCC
>CAYNDR010000471.1:0-4482 GCA_964395295.1 uncultured Planctomycetales bacterium | reverse complement strand
CACGCCGAACCACCCGAGCCCGATCGCCGGGCGCCTGTTCGTCTGCTCCCCGCCGCCCGGGAACGGCTCGCGGGGATCGATCACGTCCGGCTGGGTGGGGCGCGTGATCCCGTCAACCTTGCCCTGCTTCCAGCCTTCGTAGTAGAGGGAATACTCGGCCCAGGAGACCTCGCACGCGCCGATCCAGAAAGGCTGGAGCGTCGCTTCGCGGACCGTCCCCTCGTCCGCCTCCCGGCCGGGCTCGTTCTCGGGACTGCCCATCTTGAACGCGCCTCCCGGGAGGGAGACCACCCGGAACTTGACGTCCGTGTCGGGGATCTGGACCGTCTCCTCGACCCGGTCGGCCTGGCCGGCGGCCGCCGACGGCTTCCCCGCGCACGCCTGGAGCACGACCGCCAGGATCGCCGTCCCGGTCGAGCGGATGAATCGCGCCTTCATGGATGCTCTCCTTCGGTGACCGTTCCGGGCGGCCATTTTAATGAGCGGGATCGCCGAACGCCACGAATTCCGGACGACAAAACAGACCGTCCACTTTGTCGTATTTCACGACAATATGGACGGTCCATTTTGTCGTTTTGATAGAATCCAGGGACCATGGCCCCGCAGGACTTCGGCCTCATCATCGAGGACGCGACGTTCGAGACGGAGGACTTCCTCTACCGCACCCCCATCAAGTTCGGGGGGACGGTCCTCGACCGCGCCACCCTCCTCAACGCGACGGTGCGGGCGCGCACCGCGGGAGGCAAGCCGGCCCGCGGCTTCGGCTCGATGCCCCTGGGGAACGTCTGGTCCTTCCCCTCGAAGTCCATGCCCTACGAGGCCACGCTCGGCGCCATGAAGGCGCTGGCCGCGCGCATCGCCCGCATCACCGCCGGCCACCGCGAGCCCGGCCACCCCGTCGACATCAACCACGCCCTCGAGCCCGAGTACCTCAAGGCCGCGTCGGAGGTCTCCCGGGGGCTCGCCGAACCGATCCCCAAGCTCTGCGCCCTCGTCGTCGCCAGCCCCTTCGACGCCGCGATCCACGACGCCTTCGGGAAGGCCCACGGGCTCAACTGCTGCCGCACCTACGGGCGGGAGTTCATGCCGCACGACCTCTCGCGATACCTGGGGCCCGAGTTCAAGGGGGAGTTCCTGGAGCGGTACGTCCTCCCGCTGGCCAAGCCGCGGATGCCCCTTTACCACCTGGTGGGGGCGGTGGACCCGATCACGGAGGCGGACGTCCGCAAGCCCGTGGGGGACGGCCTGCCGGAGACCCTGCCCGGGTGGATCCGCTTCAACGGCCTCACCCACCTCAAGGTCAAGCTCAACGGCGAGGACCTCCGGTGGGACGTGGATCGCGTCCTGGGGGTGGACCGCGCCGCCTCCGAGACGACGGGGGAGCCGATGCGGTACTCGCTCGACTTCAACGAGAAGTGCCCGAACGTCGGATACCTCCTCGACTTCCTCCGCCAGGTCCGCGAGCGCGCCCCCGCGGCGTTCGACCGCATCCAGTACATCGAACAGCCCACGAAGCGCGACCTCAAGGCCGACCGCGCGAACGTCATGCACGAGGCGGCGAGGCTCCGCCCGGTGGTGATCGACGAGTCGCTCACGGACCTGGAGAGCCTGCACGCGGCGCGGGAGATGGGCTACTCGGGGGCCGCGCTCAAGGCCTGCAAGGGGCAGAGCCAGGCACTGCTCATGGCCGCCGCCGCGCAGAAGCACGGGATGTTCCTCTGCGTGCAGGACCTCACGTGTCCGGGCGCCTCGCTCCTCCACTCCGCGGGGATCGCCGCCCACGTGCCGGGGGTGGCCGCGATCGAGGCCAACGCCCGGCAGTACTTCCCCGCCGCCAACAAGCCCTGGGAGGCCCGCTTCCCCGGGATCTTCATCATCCGGGACGGGGCGATGGACACCTCGTGCCTGGACGGCCCCGGCCTGGGGGCCGTTCCTCCGTGCCCCGATCCGCTTTAGGAGGGAGCCGCCATGCGCGACGCCGCCACGCGACGCTCGTTCCTGAAGGCCGTCGGCCTCGGCGCCGCCGCGGCCGGCCTGACCGCCGCAGGCCAGGAGGAGAAGCCCATCCAGGGCTTCGAAAAAGGGCCCGCCGACCCGAACGCCTCCAAAGGGTGGAAACCCGTGTCCGACCGCCGCCTCCGCGTGGGCATCGCGGGCTACGGACTGTGCCGGTTCGGCGCGGCCTTCAGCTTCCAGGACCACCCGAACGTCGAGGTGGCCGCGGTCAGCGACCTGATCCCGGAGCGGTGCGCCGGCCTGGCCAAGGCCTGCCGCTGCGAGAAGACGTACCCGTCCCTCGAGGAGATGGTCAAGGACGACCGGATCGAGGCCGTCTTCGTGGCCACCGACGCCCCCGGCCATGCCCGGCACTGCATCGAGGTCCTCAACCACGGCAAGCACGCGGCCTCGGCCGTGCCGGCGGTCTTCGGCTCCCTCGAGGAGGCCGACCAGCTCATGGAGGCCGTGAAGAAGAACCGCGGCCTGAAGTACATGATGTTCGAGACCTCCTGCTACCATGACGACCTCTACGCCATGGGGGAGATCTTCAAGGCGGGCGGCCTGGGCAAGCTCGTCCATTCCGAGGGGGAGTACTACCACTACATGGAGGAGCCGCTCCCGTCGTACAAGGAGTGGCGCGTGGGCCTGCCGCCGCAGTGGTACCCGACGCACTCGAACGCCTACTACGTGGGCGTGGGCGGGGGGAGCTTCACCGAGGTCTCGTGCATGGGCATGCCGAGCGTGGTCAAACAGCTTCAGCCGGAGAACAACCGCTACAAGAACCCCTTCGGCACCGAGATCGCCCTCTTCCGCACCAGCGAAGGCGGGACGGCGCGGATGGCGGTCAGCTGGGACACGCCCGGCGACAGCGGGGAACGGGGCCGGATCCGCGGCCAGCGGGGGTCCTTCTACGGCCGCTACCAGGGGCTCGAGAAGAACCTGCCGAACACGAAGCGCCCGCCCCTGCCGCCCAAGGTGGAGGCGGGCGGCCACGGGGGCTCCCACGGCTATCTCATGAACGAGTTCGTCACGGCGATCCTGGAGAACCGCCGGCCGCGGGTGGACGTGTCGATGGCGCTGAACATGACCGTCTCCGGCGTCGTGGCCCACCAGTCGGCCCTGAAGGGCGGCGAGCTGATGAAGGTCCCGCAATACAAGCCGCTGGACTGATCCAAGAAGGGAGGCTCCTTTGAATCCGACGCCCGGACCGCCCGCCGCCGAATCCTCCAAGGGCAAATGGATGGCCCTCCTGGCGGCCTTCCTGGGGTGGATGTTCGACGGCCTGGAGATCGGCCTCTTCCCGCTCGTGGCGCGCCCGGCGATGATGGAGCTCGTCGGGCCGCAGGCCGGGAAGGCGATCATCACCTGGATCGTGGCGGTGACGGCCACGTTCCTGGTGGGCGCGGCGTGCGGCGGGGTGCTTTTCGGCTGGCTGGGCGACCGCGTGGGCCGCGTGAAGGCGATGGTCTGGAGCGTGCTGACCTACTCGGTCTTCAGCGGCCTCTGCGCGTTCGCGGCGGCGCCGTGGCAGCTCGGGGCCCTGCGCTTCTGCTCGGCGCTCGGCATGGGCGGCGAGTGGGCCCTGGGCGTCTCGCTCGTCATGGAGATCTGGCCCTCGCGCTCGCGGCCGCTCCTGGCGGGGCTGATCGGCGCCGCGGCCAACGTGGGGTTCCTCCTCATCGGGTGCCTGGCCCTGGCGCTCAGCCAGCCCGGCTTCATGGGCTGGCTGGGGACCCACCTCGCCTGGCTCTTCCCCGACAAGTGGTTCAAGGAGTCGAGCTGGCGGTTCCTCCTCTTCCTCGGTGCGATGCCGGCCCTGCTGACGTTCTTCATCCGGCTCTTCGTCCCGGAGTCGGAGAAGTGGAAGCACGCGGCCGCGTCCGGCCCGAAGGCGAAGGTGAAGGACATCTTCAGCGGCGGGCTCGCCCGGCTCACGGTGCTGGGGGCATGCCTGGCGGGCGTCGCGCTCCTGGGGACCTGGGGCTCGGTCCAGCAGGCGGTGCCGTGGGCCGCGAAGATGGCGAGCCAGCAGGGATTGAATCCCCCGCAGGCCACCGCCTGGGCCCAGATCAGCGCCGCGGTGGGGGCGATCATCGGGACGATCGCCGCCGCCTTGATGGCGGACAAGCTGAACCGCCGGATCGTCTACTTCGGGCTCTGCGTCCTCTCGCTCGGGGTCTGCCAGTACCTCTTCCGGGGGATCAGCTCCTACGGCGGCCTCTTCCTCCTCACGCTCACGGTGGCCAACGGGCTCACCGCGGCGTTCTACGGGTGGCTCCCGCTCTACTTCCCGGAGCTCTTCCCCACGCGGGTGCGGGCCACGGGGTCCGGATTCACGTTCAACTCCGGCCGGATCCTGGCCGCCGCGGGCGCGATCACCGTGGCGCTCGCCTACGGCGGGAAGGAGGATTATCCCAAGATGTGCGCGGTGACGAGCCTCGTCTACGTGGTTGGGATCGCCATCATCTGGCTGTGCCCGGAGAC
>CAYNDR010000470.1:1081-4519 GCA_964395295.1 uncultured Planctomycetales bacterium | reverse complement strand
TCCGAGCTGCCAGGGCGGTCGAGGCGGCTGATCCGCCTCTCCTACGAACGTTCCCGCAGCCTCGACGAGATCGCCAGGGCCGCGGGGGCCACCTACGGGAGCATCGCCACGGCGCTGACCCGCCTGCGCCAGGCCCTCCTGGAGTGCATGCGGCGGAAGCTTCGGCTGAAGGGGGCGGACGCGTGAACGAAGCGGACCGGGACCGCCTGAGCCGGCTGCTGGTGGCATGGCGGCACGGGGACCTTCCCGACGGGGAGATGGACGAACTCCTCCGCCGGATCGGGGACCCCGAGGCGCAGGACCTCCTGGCCGAGGAGTGCCTGCTCACCGCCGCGATCGCCGAGTCCATCCTGGAAGCCAGGGCCGCGCGGCCTCGTGCGCCGCGGTGGAAGGCCCTCGCGGCGGCGGCCGCGGCCGCGATCCTCCTCGCGCTGGGCGCGATCCTCCTCCGGCGGCCGGACCCTGTCCCCGCGGCGGTCGTCCGCGCGGTGAGGGGCGAGGCGTTCCTCGTCTCCCCCGCCGGTCGCGCGCCCGCCCGGAATGGGATGCCGCTCCCCGAAGGCCACGGCCTCGAAACGGCCGCGGCTGCCTCGGCCGATATCGCTTTCCCCGACGGCACCCGACTGCGCCTCCGGGGCTCCACCGCCGTGGGAGGCGTCCGCGGCAACCGGCTGACGGTTGCGCGGGGCGACCTGGCGGCGCACGTCTCGCCTCGGACCCCCGGAAGGCCATTCGCGGTCGAGACGCCCCACGGCGAGATCACCGTGATCGGCACCACGATCCGGGTCCGGGTATCGGGCGCGGCCACCCGCCTCGACGTCTCCGAAGGGGCCGCGCGTCTGCGCCGGCTCTCGGACGGCCGGTCGGTGGACGTCGCGGCGGGACACTTCGCCGCGGCCGCGGAGGGGACGGACCTCGCCGCGCGCCCGCTCCTGGGGGGACCGTACGGGATCGCCCCGGGCCACGAGTCGCTCGGAGACCACGCGCGCCTCTCCGCCGGGCTCCGCGAGGCGGGGGCCGCCCGGGCGCGCCTCTCCCCCACGTGGAGGGACGGGTCGGTCGCCGACGCGCTCGTGGAGAGCGCCCGGCGGAACGGCATCGAGATTTCCGGATTGCTCTCCCCGGTCCGGGACCTGCAGGCGTGGCGGGACCACGTCCACGCCGTGGTCTCCCGCTATTCAAAGGACATCCGGCACTGGGAGGTCTCCAGCGAGTCCAGCGCCGACGCGAAGGACTACGCGGAGCAGGTCCGCGCCGCCCGGGAGGCCGCCCGCGCGGCCGATCCCGAGTGCCGGATCGGGATCAGCTGCTCCGACACGGACATCAGCTTCCTGGAACGGGCGGTCGTCGAGGGCGCCGGAGGACACTTCGACTTCGTATGCGTGCGTCCCTACGCGCTGATGGGCGCGGTGATGGCGGGACGGGAGGCGGTGTTCCTCCGGACCGCCGCGAACCTGCGCGCGATGCTGGCCCGGACGCGCCAGCGCCCGGACATCGGCCTCTGGGTGAGCGAGATCGGCGTCGCGGACGATGACCGGAGGCAGGCGGAGGCGGCCGCGAAAGCCTTCATCCTCTCCCTGGCGCAGGGCTTCGAGCGCGTCTTCTGGTTCGAGCGGAAGGACTGGACGCGGCGGCCCTCGTTCGAGGCCATGGGCGCGCTGACGGACCTCCTGGGACCGCGCCCCGAGTACCTCGGCTGGTTCAGTCCCGGCGGCCGGAGCCGCGGATTCGTCTTCCAGGGGGCGGCGGGCCTCGTGCTGGCGGCCTGGGCCGCGGACGACCGGGGCGACACCCTGCGCCTGGGAGTCCCGGTCCAGGCGACCGACCTGGCGGGGAGGGCCTCCGAGGTGAAGGCCGACCAGGATCTGGCCCTGACCCGGTCGCCTGTCTTCGTCGCCGACCTGCCCGAGAGGCTGGCGGCCGAGGCGCGCGCCAACCGGGACCGGCCGCTCCCGTGGCTGAAGGATTTCAGCCGGGCCGAGTCGGTCTTCTGGCGGTCCGGCGAGTCGAAGGGCCTGGACCTCGTGGAGGTCGGGGAGGACCGGATCGCGGCCGGAACCGTAGACGGGGATGCCGCGAGGCGGACCGACGTGGCCGGGCGCGTGTTCTACCTGCACTTCGACGTGGACGACAGCTATGCCTCGATCGGCGACAACGAGGTCGAGGTCACGGTCACGGCCCGGAGGGCGGACCCGGCCCGGAACGGCGGGTGCAACCTCACGGTCGAGTCGGATCGAGGCTACCGCCAGACCGACGAGTGGTGGACGGTCCCCGAGGGGCCGGGGTGGCACGCGCACACGTTCCGCCTTTCCGACGCGTACTTCTCGAACAACTGGGGGTGGAACTTCCGCGTCAGCACGGTGAGCTCGCCGGGCGACCTCTGGGTGAAGGAGGTCGTCGTCCGGCGCGTCCGGCCCGGGAAGTGACAGGAAGGAGGCGAGGGATGAGCATTCTGTTCCTGCTGGGGGCGCTTCTCCAGGGGGCGGATTCGCTTCCCGAGCGCACGGTCCCGCGCGCCCTGGGATTCAACATCCACATCATGGGACCGGACCGGGACCTGGATGCGATCCGGGACACGGGGGTCAAGTTCATCCGCAAGGACATGTTCTGGAACCACGTCGAGCGCAGCAAGGGGAAGTACGACTTCGGCGGGTTCGAACGGCTTCTGGAGAACCTGGAGAAGCGGGGGATCCGCGCGCTCTTCATCCTGTGCTACGGCAACGAACTCTACACGAAGGCCGAGGACACGGAGGAGGGGCGCGAGGCCTACGCGCGGTTCGCCGCGGAGGCGGCCCGGCGGTTCAAGGGCCGCAACGTGCTCTGGGAGCTCTGGAACGAGCCCAACGTGAAGCACTTCTGGAAGGGGCCGGGGGACCACAACTCCGACGAGTTCGCCGACCAGTACGTGGCGCTGGTCAAGAAGGCGGTCCCGGCGATGCGCGCGGCCGATCCCAACTGTTACATCCTAGGCGGGGCCACGTCCTGCCTGTGGTCCATGTCCTTCAAGTGGCTGGACCGATGTTTCAAGCAGGGCCTGCTCCAGTCCGGCATCGACGCGCTGTCGGTCCATCCGTACGGCTTCGCGCGGCCCGAGCTGTGCATCAAGGAGGGCTACGGCCGCCTGCGCGAGATGATGGACGCGAGCGGCGCCCGCAAGGATTTCCCCGTCCTCAACAGCGAGGTGGGCTGCGACGTCAAGGAGAAATACCTGGGGCCCCAGGAACTCCGGCCCCAGCACCAGGCGTGGCACTTCGCGCGCCAGCACCTGGTGGACCTCCTGTGCGACATCCGGCTGAGCATCTGGTACAACTGGAACGACGATCCCGGGTTCCGGATCGTCAATCCCGACATGACGGACCTGCCCGTCACCACCGCGTGCCGAACCCTGGCCGCCCAGCTGGAAGGGTATCGTATCACGAAGAGGCTGCCTTCGGGATC
>CAYNDR010000470.1:0-1071 GCA_964395295.1 uncultured Planctomycetales bacterium | reverse complement strand
AGGCAGGGTCAAGGGCCTCAAGGTGCAGGAATGCACGAGCGTCTTCGACGAGCAGGGACGCTTCTCGCCCACCTTCTGCGAGAACTACCAGGTGCTCAAGTGCGACACGCTCGTCTTCGCCATCGGCCAGGGATCGGAGCTGGACTTCCTGCTCCTCTTCGAGAAAGAGTCGGGGGACAAGAAGGTGGTCGCCTGGACCACGCCGCCGGGGCGGGACGACACGCCCGAGAAGGCGAAGCCGCACGAGGTCCGGATCCCCGTGGGGACCTCGCTCGACGCGCTGCCCGCGTGCGACGTCTTCGGGAAGACGGGATCGGTCGCGGTGTCGGACGGCGCGATCACCCTCGTCCTGGGCGGCGGCCCGCAGTACGTCCACCTGCCCGGGAGGAAGCCGGGGATTTCGACGAAGGCCGCGGCGGAGAAGCGGAGCCCCGTCCGTCCGGAGGCGGTGGCGGCCTGGGACGCGAAGCTCCTGGCGCGGGTGAGGGAGGAGATCCAGGCCGGCCGGAAGCCCCGGTTCCACTGGACCGCCGTGGGGGACTGGGCGGACATCCTGGAGGTGGGCCCGAAGGAGGACCTCCGCGTGCAGGGGAGGGAAGGGGCCGCGCTGGTGGCGTGGAGCGCGATCTCCCTGGCGGACCGCCGGAACCTCGCGGTGGCGCTGATCCGCAACGGGCGGGCGGCGGACCACGCGCTGGCGGCCTTCTACCTGCTGGCGCTGGGGGAGAGGGAGCGCGCCCAGCCCCACCTGGACAAGGCCGGCGGCGCCGCGGACGAGGTGAGGCTGGCCTTCAAATAAACCGGAGGGGACAGCGTGCTCAGGGGGCTTTTAATCGCGTCACTTCCATCTGTGGAAGGGGGCTATGACGTCGCCCGTCGCTTCCGGATCCCCTCGTCGATCCATCGGCGGATGACCGTGTGGTAGGGGATCTTCTCCCGGCTTGCCGTCGCTTTCGCCAGCCGAATCTGCCAGTTCTCCAGGCGGATGCTGATGAGCTTCTTCCTTCGCGAACGCCGATCGATGCCTCGGGCGAGACGGGGATCAAGCTCGATCGGGTCTTCGACTTCCTT
>CAYNDR010000469.1:0-4537 GCA_964395295.1 uncultured Planctomycetales bacterium | reverse complement strand
AAGACGAGGAAGGTCACGGGGGCCCCTCCTTCAGGTCAACTCATCTAAGCGCCGCCCCGGATCTTCCGGGGTGTGGCGTTCAAAACCCCCTTTGCCTCCCATTATACTCCGGGCGGGCAGAGGGGGAGGGGGAATCGGGAGCGTCGAGGGGAGGATGTCGTGCCGGGAAAAGAGGGGAATCTACGGCACCGTAGGCGACAATGGACGCAGGACAGCCTCGGCCACCTGCGGAGAAGCGCTGTCTGGAGAGCCTTGAGGACATCATGTTAGAATGGCACGCCCATGGCGGATTGCCTGCCCATCTATGAGCTCGAAGAGGGCCTCGTCGCGCGGCTGAAGGACCATTCGAGGATCGTCCTGTCCGCCCCCACGGGCTCGGGGAAATCCACCCAGGTCCCCCAGATCCTGCTCCGGCACGGCTTCCTCGAGAAGGGCGCCGTCGTGGTCCTCCAGCCGCGGCGCATCGCCGCGCGGCTCCTGGCGGCCCGCGTGGCCGAGGAGCTGGGCGTCCCGCTGGGCGGCGATGTGGGATACCAGGTCCGCTTCGAGGGCGCCTCCGGCCCCTCCACGAAGATCCTCTTCGTGACCGAGGGCATCCTCCTCCGGCGGATGATCGACGATCCCGCGCTGGCCGGGGTCGCGGCGGTCGTCTTCGACGAGTTCCACGAGCGGCACCTCTACGGGGACGTCACGCTCGCCCGCGCCCTGGACCTCCAGGGGAGGAGGCCGGACCTCAAGGTCCTGGTCATGTCCGCCACGCTGGACGGCGACCTCCTGGAGAAGTACCTGGCGCCCTGCGCGCGGCTGTCCTCGGAGGGGCGGGTGTTCCCCATCCGGATCGAATACGCCCCCGACAGCGAGGCGCCCGTCTGGGAGCAGGCGGCGGACGCGTTCGCCCGGTGGTCGATGGAGGGCGGGGAAGGGGACGTCCTCGTCTTCATGCCCGGGGCGTACGAGATCGCGCGCACGATCGAGGCGGTGCGCGCGCGGCCGGAATCGAAGGGGCGCCTCTTCCTGCCCCTCCACGGCGAGCTCTCCCCGCGGGACCAGGACGCGGCGGTGGCGCGGCACGGCCGGCCGAAGGTGGTGGTCTCGACGAACGTGGCGGAGACGTCGCTCACCATCGACGGCGTGCGGCTCGTGATCGACAGCGGCCTGGCGCGCATCCCGCGCCACGATCCCCGCCGCGGGATCAACACGCTCCTGGTGGAGAAGATCAGCCGCGCGTCGGCCGACCAGCGGGCGGGCCGCGCGGGGCGGACCGCGCCGGGGACGTGCGTCCGCCTCTGGCCGGAGCGCGAGGCGCGGCCGGCGCGGGAGCTCCCCGAGGTGAAGCGGCTCGACCTCGCCGAGGTCGCGCTCTCGCTCAAATCCGCGGGCGTGGCGGACCTCAAGGCCTTCCGCTGGCTGGAGCCGCCCGACGGGAAGGCGCTGGAGCGGGCGGAGGAGCTTCTGGAGGACCTCGGGGCGGTGAGGGGGGGCGCGATCACGGAGGCGGGCCGCCGGATGCTCGCCTTCCCGGCCCATCCCCGCTATGCGAGGATGCTGTTGGCGGCGCAGGAATACGGGTGCGTGCGGGAGGCGGCGCTGGCCGCGGCGCTCACCCAGGGGCGCGACCTGCTCCTCAGGCGCGTGGGCGGGGAGACGAAGGACTTCCGCGAGGAGCGGTTCGGGGGCCGCGTGGACTCGGACTTCCAGCACCTCATGAAGGCGTGGACGTGGGCCGCGGAGCGGGATTTCCGGATGGAGGACTGCGTCCGCGCCGGGCTCCACGCGGTCACCGCGAGGCAGGTGGGGCCGATTTTCCAGCAGTTCCTACGGATCGCGGAAAGGGAGGGGATGGATGTCCGTTCCGGCGGGGGATCGGGATCGGGCGAGGGACTGCGGAAATGCCTCCTCCTGGGCTTCTCCGACCGGGTGGCCCGGCGGCTGGACGGGGGGACGCTCCGGTGCGAGCTGGTCCGCGGCCGGCGGGGGACGCTGGCGCGGGAGAGCGCGGTCCGCGGGAGCCCCCTCATCGTCGCCGCCGAGGTGCGGGAGGTGGGGGGGAAGGGCGGCGAGGTCGAGACGATCCTCAGCCTTGCCACGGCGATCGAGCCCGCGTGGCTCGGGGATCTCTTCCCGGGGGACGTCTCGTCGCGCCTGCGCGTGGAGTACGACTCCGGCGCGCGTCGCGTGGTGGCGGAGGAGCAGGCCTGCTTCCGCGGACTGGCGTTCGAGTCCCGGCGCGTCGAGACGCCGCCCGCGGGGGAGGCGGCCCGGCTCCTGGCGGCGGAGGTCCTGGAGGGGAGGCTCCGGCCCGAGGGCTGGGACGCGGCGGCGGACCAGTGGATCTTCCGGGCGAACCTGCTCGCGCGGGAGTGCCCGGAGCTGGGATTCGGGCCGATCGGCGACGCGGAGCGCCGCGCGATCGTGGAGGGCCTCTGCGCGGGGGCCGTGAGCTACAAGGAGATCAAGGACCGCCCCGTCCTGCCCGCGGTGCTCGCGCGGATCGGCCCGGCGGGGCGGGACCTCGTGGAGCGGCACGCGCCGGAGCGGATCGATCTGGCCGGGGGCCGCCGCGCGAAGGTGACCTACGCGGCCGGGGCGCCGCCGTGGATATCGGCGCGGATCCAGGACCTCTACGGGATGGACCGCGTCCCGGCGATCGCTCTCGGCCGGGTCCGGCCGCTCCTCCACGTCCTGGCCCCGAACCAGAGGCCGGTGCAGATCACGCAGGACCTCGCGGGTTTCTGGCGGGACCACTACCCGCGGGTGAAGAGGGAGCTCCAGCGGAAGTACCCCAGGCACGAATGGCGCGACGTGCCCTGACGGGGCTCAATCCTTCGTGTACTCGATGTCCTTCGCGGGGGCTGCGGCGGCGGCTTCGGGCTTGCGGGAGGAGAACGCGCCCACGGCCAGCGACCCTAGCCCCGAGAGGCTCACGTAGGGCAGGATCACGAACCAGCCGATCACCGGGAAGAGCGCGCCGAAGGCGAAGATGAGCCAGCCCGACGCCAGGTGCGCCGCGCGGGAGCCCTCCTTGCCGCCCGCCCAGTAGAGGCGCCGGCCGATGTCCTCCGCGGCGGCCGCGAGGCGCACGAACAGCGGGACCACGGGGACCGCGCGGGCCAGGGCGGCCAGCACCCGCACCTTGTGGAAGACGGCCCCGGCGAGGAGGAATACGCCGGTGACGGGGACGCCCGCCACGAACGACAGGAAGTTCCTCTCGCGGAGCGCGGTCGAACAGCGCTGGGTGAGGTTGGGCGCCACGACGATCGTCATGTAGAGGATCCCGAGCAGGGAGACGATCAGCGCGGCCCCGAACCCGAACGCGAAGACCCCGGAGCCCGCCGCGAAGAAGGCGTGCTGGACGTTGCGGAGCTCGTGGCCCTCCTGGAGGCTCAGCATCAGCGTTTCCATGGCAGGTCACTCCTCAAAGGATTCAGCGTGGACACCATCGACTGGAGGATTTGCGCCCCCTGGGACCGGGCGTCCATGGCCGCCTGGTGGCGGTCCAGGCCCGTGATGAAGAGGGCCCCCACGAGCCCGAGCAGGATCGCCGCGGCGGCCGCCAGGCGCGCGAACTCCCGTCCCAGCGGGACCGCGCGGGGCAGGGCCTTCATGACCCGGGCCGCCAGGCCGGGCGGGGGCTCCAGGACCGGCTGGGTGCGGAGGCGCGCCTCCACGGCCACGTGCAGGCGGCACTCGCCGCAGGACTCCAGGTGTTCGCGGGCCTCGTCGCAGTTCATGTCTACCCCCGTCTACAGGAGGGTGTCCACGTAGGGTTTCAGCTTTTGCATCAATAATTCGCGCGCCCGGAAGAGCCAGGTCTTGACGGTCCCCACGGGCACCTGGAGGGAATCGGCGATCTCGCGGACGCCCAGGTCCTCCAGGTACTTCAGCGTCACGCAGGCCTGGTACTCGGGGGGGAGTTCGCGGATGGCCTTCTGGAGGCGGGCGTTGGGGTCGCGCGGCGCTTCTCCGCGGGCGGCCAGGTTCTCCGGCAGTTCCCCGGCCGGGCGCTGTTTCTCCTTCCAGTTGAGGACGCAGTTCGTGGCGAGGCGGCGGAACCAGGGGAGGAAGGGCTGGCCGGGATCGTACTGGGCGAAGTTGCGGTAGAGCCTCAGGTAGATTTCCTGGGAGGCGTCCTCCGCGTCCGTGGAGTTCCAGGCGAGCCGGTAGGCGATGTTGAAGGCGAGCTTCTGGGTGGCCTCGAGGACCGCGCGGAAGGCGGCGCGGTCGCCCATCCGGGCCCGCAGAAGGGTTTCCCGGGGGATGTCCGGCGTCATCCTCGGACCTGTTAAATGGACTTGATCTCGCCCGGCTTCAGTATACCCCGGTCGGTGATGAACGCGGTGATGTAGCGGGCGGGCGTCACGTCGAAGGCGGGATTGTAGGCGGGGAACCGGTCGGAGATCTCGCTCCCGGACCGCTCCTCGATGGGGATCCGGGAGCCGTCGGGGCAGTCGAGGTCGATCGTGGAGACGGGCGCGGCCACGTAGAAGGGGATGCCGAACTCGCGACAGAGGATGGCCAGCCCGAAGGTGCCGATCTT
>CAYNDR010000468.1:0-4593 GCA_964395295.1 uncultured Planctomycetales bacterium | reverse complement strand
AGGTCACCTGGTACTCCTGCATGGCCTGGAGGAGCGCCGCCTGGGTCTTGGGCGGGGTGCGGTTGATCTCGTCGGCCAGGATCATCTGGGCGAAGATGGGGCCGCGCTGGAAGATCAGCTCGCGGCGGCCCGAGGAGGGGTCCTCCTGGATGATGTCGGTCCCGGTGATGTCCGCGGGCATGAGGTCCGGCGTGAACTGGACGCGCCGGAAGGAGAGCTTCATGACCCGCGAGAGGGTCCGGATCATCAGCGTCTTGGCGATCCCGGGCACGCCCTCCAGCAGGCAGTGGCCCCGCGCCAGGACCGCCACGAGGAGCTGTTCGATCACCTCGTTCTGGCCCACGATGATGTGGGCCACCTCCTGGACGATCCGGCGGTAGACCTCGACCAGGTGCCTCGCGCGCCGGGCGTCCTCGGGCAGGGGCTCGGCGGGCGCGGCGGCCTTCGGCGGCGCCGCCTTCGGCGCGGCGGCCTTCGGGGCCGGGGCCTTCGAAGCGGCGGCCCCCTCGTTGATCGTCTGGAAGGGCTTGTCGGCATCGGCCATGGGATCCGTTCTCCTTATCAGTGGGCCTCGCCCCTCAGGACCTCGACCCGGAACCGCGAGAAGGTGCACGCACAGCGGACGGCCTGGAACCCCACCTCCGTCAGCGGCCCATCGAGGGTCACCTCGTGCTCGATCATCCAGCCGTCCGGCTCCCGTTCCCCCTGCCAGACCTTGCCCCGCAGGAGCGCGGGGCCCTCCCGCCGCCGCTCCACCTGGAGCTTCAGGCGGTAGAGGCCCTCCCGGCCGTGCTCGAAGGGGAGCGAGTTGACGTCCTGGAACTCGAAGACCGAGCCGCCGGCCCCGCCCTGGAGGGAACGCAGGACGAGGCGGCGCGGGCCGAATCCCACCGCCAGGCCGAAGCCCCAGGCCTCCTCCCCCGCCACGGGGTCCAGGCGGACCGTGGTCTCGACGAGGATCCCCTTGTCGGCGGAGACCTTGAAGAGGTTGCCGGACCCCGGCGTCCTCGGGTTGGCCTGCCGCACGGAGCGGCCGTCCACGCTCCAGGCGCCGTCCCCGTCCTGGCGGCCCGAGGCCAGGTCGATCTCCAGGTACCGCGCCCCGCCCGGGATCGGCAGCATCTGGAGGATCCCCTCGCCCGCCACGGCGAAGTAGCCGGAGCGGACCTCGATCGACCGCGAGTCGCCCTTCCGGGTGAAGCGCACCGCGCCTTCCTCGACCTGGACGCGCGTGGTGTCCTTCTCGCCGACCAGGACGAAGCGGGTCCCCAGCACCCGCACGGCGGCGTGGGGCGTCACCAGCTCCATGGGCTGGTCGCCCGCCTGCTTCACCACGTCCGCCGTCAGGATCCCCTGGTCGAGCGCCACGAGCTTCCGGCGGGGGCCGTCCTCGGGCGCGAACCCCCGGATCGTCGTGTCCGCCCCGACCTCGACGCGCGTCGCGTCGGGGTACTCCACCGCCGCCAGGCTCGCCGCCCCCGCGGTCTGGAGCCCCTGGTCCGCCGTCAGCCGCTGGCCCGGCTCCGCGCGCCTCCGCTCGGGGGAGGAGCGCGTGAGGAGGTAGACGTCCCCCTGGACCCGCACGAGGGCGGCCACGACCGGCCGGGAGGGCGCCGCCTCGGGCCTCTCCTCCGCGCGGACCGCGAGCGCCACGAGGGGCACCCCCTCGCCCGCCACCGCGTAATGCTCCGCGCCCACGCGCACGGCCTCGCCGTCCCGCGACCGGCGGAGCGTGGCCCAGCCCCTCCGGACCTCCAGCCGCGCGGAGCCGTTGGAGCAGGAGAGCTTCACGTGGCCGTGCTCGACGCGCGTCTCGGAGACCGGCGTGGCCAGGACGAGCGGGCCGCCTTCCGTCCCCGGCGCCACGATGACCTCGACCTCGCCCCGGGCGAGCTCCGCGCGCTTCTGCCGGCCGCCGCGCGCGAGGCAGAGCTCGGCGGGCCCCTTGAGCACGAGGCGCGTGGGATCGATCGTGAAGCCGATCCGGGCCTCTCCGCCCCCGTCGGCCAGGATGCGGTCGCCCGTCTCGAGGACCATGTCCGTCCGGGCGGGGAGGACCTCCCCGGCGCGCTGGACCCGGACGCCGGGGGCGGTCGCCAGGAGGTAGGCGGCGGTGAACTCCGGCCCCCCGGAGGAGGGCGCGGCCAGGAAGAAGAGCGCGGCGGCGACGGCGAGGCCGGCGGCGAGGGCCGCGGCGGCCCAGGGCCAGCGGCGGCGCGGGGGGCGCAGGGCCTCGCGGGCGGGGCCGTTCGCCGGGCGCGGGGCCTCCGCCAGCGCGGGGCGCGCCGCCTCCTCCGCCCTCTGCTGTCTCAGCTCCTCCGCGCGGACCTTCTCCAGGAGGCCGGTCTTGAATTCCTCCGGGGACTTGCCGCGGAGGTCGCCCAGGACGGCGCGCTTGACCCGCTCGTCGCCGGAGCCGTCCCCCAGGATCACGCCCAGGGCCTGGCCCTGGGTCCGCAGGGCCGCCAGCTCGTGGAGGACCTGGGGCATGGAGGAGACGAGGACCTCCATCTCGGCCCAGCCCGCCTCGTCGAGCTCGCCGTCGAGGAACGCCTCGAGAAGTTCCTGGTCGGTCATGCCTTCTCCGCGGCCAGCCTCTGCTCCAGGCAGCTCTTGAGCTGACGCCGGAGCCGGAAGAGGGTGGTGCGCACCCACGCGGCGCTCTGGCCGAACCGTTCCGAGATCTCGTTGGTGGACAGGCCCATCGTGTACCGCATCCGGAGGAGGTCGCGCATCCGCGGGGGCACCTTCTCGAGGCAGGCCTCGAGGCCGTCGAGCTCCCGGTCGGACTTCTCCACGGGCTTCTGGGGAACGACCTCGAAGACGCGCTTCTCGGCGTACTTGAGCTGGTTGGCCTGCTCGCGGCTGAAGCGCTGGACCTCGGCGCGGAGCAGGTTCCAGGCGATCGACTTCAGCCACGCGAAGAAGGAGGTCCCGCGCTGGAACTCCCCGACGCGCCGGTAGGCGAAGACGAAGGCCTCGTGGCAGATCTCGTCGATGAGGTGCGGGACCGGCGCGTTGAGGGCCACGAACGCGCGGAGGCGCCGCAGGTGCAGGTCCATGAGGCTGGAGAAGGCGTCGAGGTCGCCCTCCTGCACCTTCTGGATGATCGAGGATTCGTCCATGTTGCTCGTCCCCGGTTACCTTAACATAACACACTCCCGGAAGGTTGTTACAGGCCATGCCGGATTAAGTCGAACCGGGGACAGAAGGGGCTGAGGGATTTCATTGCCGGCCGAAAGCGCTCCGAAGTAGAATGGAAATCATGAAGGCCGCCCGCAAGGAGGATCCGACCCTCACGTGGTTCAGCCGCGCCGACCTGAGGGCGTACGAAGGCAAGCATGTAGCCATCGTCGATCGCCGAGTCGCAGCCAGCGGGAAACATCCTGAAAGGGTCTTCGCCCAGGCCCGGCAGCTCTTCCCCGGCAAGGAAGTGATCAAGGAGGACATGCTCCTGCTCTGACCGCCCTCCATGATCCCTCCCTCCGCCGAATCCATTCGCTTTCCGTTCAGGGATCGCGTGACGGAATTCCGCTGGAGAGGCTGAGAATCCCCCCACACGCGCCCCCCCGTTGCCGGATTCCTCCATGGGCTTTCGCTCCCTTCGCCACGACGGGACGCCCCCCGCGTTTAGATGTACGGGACCTTGATCCGGGGAGGGAACCGTGGTGAGAGCGATCGGACTGACCCTTCTCCTGGCCGCCTCGCCGGCCGTGGACCGCGAGCCCGCGCCGGAAGAGTGGGGCTACCGGCCCGCCGACGGCGCCTCCGTGCCCGTCAACCCGCCGTCGCTCACCTGGGTCCACGAGCCCAAGGCCCTCCGGTACGAGGTCCAGTGGGCCGCGCGCGAGGACTTCTCCGACGCCCGCGGCGCCGAGACCCGCTGGTGCGTCTACACCCATCGTGAGCCGCTGAAGCCCGGCGCCTACGCCTGGCGCTACCGGGAGATCCTGAAGGACGGGCCTTCCCCGTGGAGCCGCGCGCGCCGGTTCACCGTCCCGGCGGACGCCGTCCCCTTCCCCAAGCCCGCGATCGAGGAGATCCGCCGCCGCGTCCCGAAAGACCACCCCCGCCTCTTCCTCAGGCCCGAGGACCTGCCGAAACTGCGCGAGTGGATTAAAGGGGACGGCCGCGAGGCCTTCGAAAAGCTCCGCAAGGCGGCCGACAAGCTGGCCGAGGGCGCACCCACTCCCGAGCCCGCCGTCCGCGCCAGCGCCCGAGACCCCAAGACCCGCTCCCACTGGTGGTCCAACCGCGAGCAGACCCAGAAGGCCTGCCAGGAGGCGGAGGTCGTGGCCTTGACGTACCGCCTCACGGGCGACAAGCGCTGCGCCGAGGCGGCGCGGCGGCACGTCCTGCACCTCGCCTCGTGGGACCCGGACGGCCCCACCAACTTCGCCCTCAACTGCGAGGCCGCCAAGCCCCTGGTTTACCGCCTCCCCCGCGCCTACGATTGGGGCTACGACGCGCTCACCGAGGAAGACCGGGCGAAGGTCCGCGCCGTCATGCTCCGCCGCGCCACGGACGCCTGGCAGAGCGGCGAGGCGCGCGCGGGGCTCGGCCACCTCCACAAGCCCTACAACAGCCACGGCC
>CAYNDR010000467.1:0-4595 GCA_964395295.1 uncultured Planctomycetales bacterium | reverse complement strand
AGACTCACCCTTCTCAAGGAGGCTCTCGATGAATCCCGAGGAGATCCAGGAAGTCCGCGCCCTGGCCGAGCAGGGGATGTCGATCCGGGCGATCGCGAAGAAGCTCGGCCGCGACCGCAAGACGATCCGCGACGCGCTGGGGATCGCCCCCACGCCGCCGCCGCCCTCGAGGCTGGAGCCGTTCAAGGAGAAGATCCGCGAACTCGTCCGGCAGGGGCTGACCGGCCCGCGGATCCTCCGCGAGCTCCGGGCGATCGGCTACGCCGGGGGTCGGTCCATCCTCAACGCGTTCGTCCGGACGATCCGTCCGTCCACCAAGAAGGAGCGGAAAGTCTTCCGGCGCTTCGAAACGTCTCCGGCGAAGGAGGCCCAGGCCGATTGGTCCCCCTACCGCGTCCCGCTCGCCGGCCAGGAGACGACGATCCACTGCTTCAGCCTCGTGATGGCGTACTCCAGGAGGCTCTGGATCGGGTTCTTCCGCAACGAGCGCCTGCCCTCGCTCCTCCAGGCCCACGTTGAGGCGTTGGACTACATGGGCGGATGCCCCGCAACGGTCCTCTACGACAACATGACGCAGGTGACGCTCGGCCGCGCGGGCGGCAAGCCGATCTGGAATCCGGCGTTCCTCGAGTTCGCCAAGCACTACGGCTTCGAGCCCCGCGTCTGCCGCCCGCGCGATCCCAACCGCCGCGGGAAGGGAGAGCGGCCGTTCGCCTGGATCTACACGGACCTTCTCAAGGGCGCGAGCTTCGACTCCTGGGATGACGTGAACGCCAAGGCGCGCGTCTGGCTCGACACGGTCGCCAACGTCCGCGTCCACTCCACCACGCGCCGCCGCGTCGACGAGATGTTCGCCGAGGAGAAGCCGCTCCTCATCGCGCTGCCGTCGCTCCCGTATCCGACGGACCGCCGGGAGACGCGCAAGGTCGGCACCGACGGAACGGTCGCGGTCGACGGCTCCTACTTCCCTGTCCCGGCCCATCTCGTCGGGCAGTACGTGACACTGCGGATCTATCCGCATCACCTGGAAGTCCTGGACGGCGCCGGGAAGGCCTCCGTGACGCACAAGATTCCCGACCGGCCGACCCGGCTTCGGGTCCCCGCTGATGCGCTTCCGGCGCGCACCGCTTCGGTCTCGCGGACGGCGATGGAGACCGCGTTCCTGGGGCGCTTCCCCAAGGCCCAGGACTTCCTCGACGGCCTGCACCACCGCATGAAGGCGCTGCTCCCCATCCATCTCAAGCAGATCGCCCGCCTGGTGGATCTCTACGGCGAGGCCGCCGTGCGCGTCGCCATCGATCGCGCCCAGCAGTACCGGAACTTCAACGCGCTCGCCGTCACGCGCATCCTCGAGACGGCCTATCCCCACGTGGTCCCGCTTCCGCTGATGATCCCGCTCGTCGCGAATCCCACGGCCTTCGGCGCGCTCGACGACGTCGATCCCGGGTCGCCCCGGGACTACACGATCGACTCCCAACCCCCGACGAAGGAGGACGCCGATGGCCAAGACGCCTGAATCCGATCCGCTGGAGATACTGCGCGCGCTCCTCCTCCAGCTCAACCTCACGACGATCGCCCGGGAGCTCTCGGCCCTCCTCGCGCGCGCCGAGGGCTCACCCCCGAGCTTCTCCGAGTTCCTGCGCCAGGCGCTCGAAATCGAGCAGGCCGCCCGGCGGGAGCGAAAGATCCAGCGCCGCCTCCGCTGGAGCCGGCTGGGAGCGACGATCCCGCTTTCGGACTTCGACTTCGCGGCACGGCCGCAGCTCTCCGTGGCGGTCGTGAAGGAACTGGCGACCTGCCGCTTCCTCGAGGAGCGCCGGAACGTCATCCTTGTGGGCCGACCCTCCACCGGGAAGACCTCGATCGCCAAGATCCTCGGCCGCGCCGCGTGCGAGCGCGGGATGTCGGTCTACTACACCCCCATGGCGGAGATGCTCGCGGCGCTCCACGCCGCGCGGGCCGACGGCACCTACCGGAAGGTCTTCCGGCGCGTGGCTCAGTCCTCGCTCCTCGTCATTGACGACGCCGGGTTCGGCGAACTCGACCCCCAGAACGCCAACGAGCTCTTCAAGGTCGTGCGCGAGCGCCATCGCCAGCGCTCGACGATCCTCGTCTCGAACCTGCCGTTCAAGCAGTGGGCGGAGCTCCTGCCGTCGCCGGGATTGGCGGTCGCGATCGTCGACCGTCTCCTCGACGACGCCACGGTCCTGCGTTTCAGCGGAAAACCCTACCGCCAGCCTCGCGACATCCACGGCGCGCCGCTCGACGGCGAGTAGCGCCATCCCCCTCCCGCCCCCGCGACCGCCCTCCACGGGGGCCGCATCCTGCCTACTCACCCGGGCGACCCGCGAGCTTTCCGCGCGGAGTCGCACGCCCGGCCAGCCCGATTCCTCACCTCCGCGCGGAGGCCCCAGCATCTATCTCGTTGGGATGCATACGCTCGCGCGCCTCACATGATGTGACTCCCAGACCGACCGAGGGACCACCGGCCGTCAGGCAAGGACCGCGCGGGTCAGTGGGGCCCCAATAGATGGTCGGTAATTGAATCAAATAAATGCCCCTCTGGAGCGAAATCAGAGAGTTACATTACGTAATTGATTCCTAAAAAATCACGATCCATTCCTCAGCAGCACCGTCCGGACAGTACGAAGAAGTATGTTAATATTTAGCAAGATAGAATTTTCCTGGAGGTAATATAGTTCGTACTGAAGTTTTAACGCTGCATCCCCGACGGAAGAGCCATATCGGTAATTGACTTGGGCCCATCCTGTTAGGCCGGGGCGGACCGCGAAACGGAGCCCGTAGAAGGGGATTTTACGTTCCAGTTCTTCCACGAACTCCGGCCGCTCGGGTCGCGGTCCGATGAAGCTCATTACGCCCTTCAGGATGGCCCAGAGCTGGGGCAGTTCGTCAAGGCGCGTCCTCCGGAGGAATCGCCCTAGCAGAGTCACCCGCGGATCATGTGATCCCTGGGACCAGACGGCGCCATCCTTCTCGGCGTCATGTCGCATCGTCCTGAATTTGACGAGGTTGAAGGGCTTCCGACCCTCTCCCAGGCGGACCTGTGAGTAGAAGACCGTTCCCGGGGAACTGAGTTTGACAAGGAGCGCGATCAGGGGCCAGAAGGGAAGTGACAGGGCCAGCCCCAGGCTTGCGCAACCGACGTCCATCAGGCGAAGGAAATTGCGGAGAAGGGGCCTGGTGGGGACATCGAAGCCGCCGCCCACCAAGAACCAATGCTCATCGACATGGTCGATCGGGACTCGGCCGGTGAGGCCCTTGTAGAAACCGGCGAATTCCCTCACCGGGATGCCCGAGATTTTACAGCCCATCAGGTCCCGGATGAGATCGGAGTCCGAGGCGTGGCCGTTGCTCAAGGCTACCACGATCGTGTCGGCGTCCACCTCCTTGACGAGCGAGGGAACGGAGGCCGGGAGCGGCCGGATGGCAACGCTCTCGATCGGCTGGGCGGGGGCTGATCCACCCCCAGCGTCCAGGCAGCAGACGACCCTGTAGTCCGTGCCCCCCGAGGCGCAGGCTGAGGCCACGGCGCGGGCGGCGGCCGGGGAGCCTACGACCAGGACGTTGCGCTTCATGTGGGCCCGACGGGCCAGGAGACTGACGCCCCATCGGACGAGGCAGATCCCCACGACGGAGAAGCCGGCCTCCATGGCCAGGACGCCCCGGCCGAACTTCCAGACGGCGGAGATGTAGAAAAGGGCCGCGGCGGCGAGCGAGGAGGAGGCCACGGCGGCCAGGATGGTCCAGTAGGACCTGATCCGCTTCCACGAACGGCGAGGTTCGTAGTTGTCGAAGATGTAGAGGGCCAGCAGGGTCGCCAGGATGAAGATGGTCGAAGCCCCGGTCCGATTCCGAAGGATGCCCTGCAATCCCCCAAGGGCCTTTGCCTCTCCAGGGACGCGGAGTTGGTAGGCCAGGAGGATGGAGCCGAAGAGGACGGAAAGATCGCCCAGGAGGAAGAGTATGGCTTTTCTTGAAACTCTCATGGGCGGGGGTTTCCCCGGAGGGAGACGGGGCGGGATTGAAGCAGGGCGTGCTCAGTCCTGCTCGTTTCCCCGGGGGCGGCGTCCTTTTCCAGGGTCACGGTCATGGTGATGTACAAATCCTTTCACCCGGATTCCCCCCGACTCCTACCATCCCCCGGCCGCGGAAAGATAATTGTAAACAAGCCTTGCGGCAAGTCAAGGTCCAGGATCTGGGCCGGGGTTCAATTATCCCTTTTCTTCCACGCCTCGTCGCCGAGGTGGGGGGCGCAGTCGCCTTCGTCGGGCCAGCATTTGTAGCAGTAGACCCGGCGGCACTTCTCGCATCGGGCGAACGAGTCGCCCCCGTGGAGGCTGCAAATCCGGAGGGGCTTCGAGGTCTTGCCGTAGATCAGGAGCCAGACGAGCCAGACAATGACCCCGAGGATGCAGACGATTCCTATGATGGTCTTGACTGTCATAGGGGCGCAGGGCCCATCGATTGAGTTCGGGGAATATACACCCTCCGTGGCTGGGCCGCAATGACAATGCCGGCCAATGCCGCCTCGTGGTCGATGGGCCCTGCCTCACCGCCGCCGGCAACGCCGTGGT
>CAYNDR010000466.1:0-4607 GCA_964395295.1 uncultured Planctomycetales bacterium | reverse complement strand
CTGGCGATGAACTGCTGGACCTGGCTGTACTTCAGGTTCTCGCGGAGCATCCCCCCCGGGTTGGATCTTCCGGGAGTGCCGCGGCTGCCTGCCGGTCCACCTTGTCGAGCCGAGACCACCTACGGGATAGCCATGAAAATCCTCTGGTTCCAACGGAAACGCGACGCGCAAGGGCCGAAGGACGAGAGCCCTTCCCGCGCGGCGGTACGGGAACAGATCGCTTCCGAGGCCTGCGCTTCCCTCATCCGCGACGCCCTGGAGCGCTTCTCGGAATTCGAGCCCGACCAGGCCCAAATCCTCGTTCACGAGGTCCTCGAGCAATTCTTCTTCGAGGTGATGGACCTGGGGGCGAGCGAATCGTACCACCATGCCGGGCCCTGGGGACTGGCCCGCCACTCCCTCGAAGTGGCCGTCGGTGCAATCCGGGTCGCCCGGTCCCGCCACTTCGTGGGGCACGCGGCGCCGAACCCGGAAGAAGAGGCGCACCGCCTGCCGAGGATGCGGTACGCCTGCTTCCTTCTCGCGCTCTACCACGACGCGGGGAAAGCCCTCCAGGCTCGCGTCCTGGGCCCAGACCGTGCCCTGCACAACCCCTTTGTCGAGCCGCTCGGGGCCTTCTACGACCGCCATGGGCGGGAACAGTGCAGCCTCCAGTGGCGGGAGGGGCGGGACCTGGAGGATCACGTCCGGTTGACGCCGTACCTCGTGGGCCGCATCCTGCCGCGGGCTGCGGCGGCTTATATCGGTCCCGGTACCCTCGCGGAGATCCTTGAGAAAAAGACAACGGGGGCCGTGGAGGTCCACGAGATCATCGTCGAGGCGGACAAGAATTCGGTCTGCCAGGACCGCCGCCAGGCCGAGGCCAAGGCCAATCCCGCCGGTCCGGCCTACGCCTCGGGCTCCCTCGTGGCCTACTTGGCGAAATCCTTCGCCGAAGGGACGCGGCAGAACCGACTCGCGGTGAACGTCTTCGGGGGCGACGTCCTCCTCGGGCACCGCTTCGCCTTTTTCAGCTTCCCGGCGGCGGTGCTGAAACTCCTGTCGCTGGTCAAAGAGGGCTTCGGGCCCTCCGACATGGCGGCGCGGATGCTGGCGGAAGACGAGGGCGGCGCGCGGTTCTTCCTGGCCAAGCTCAAGGCAGATGAGGGCCTCTTCACCGATCCCTCCACGGGCCTCTGGAAGCTCAAGGCGACGATCCAGCAGGGAGGATCATCGGACGTCCAGGAAG
This sequence comes from uncultured Planctomycetales bacterium, assembly GCA_964395295.1. Classification (GTDB taxonomy): domain Bacteria; phylum Planctomycetota; class MHYJ01; order MHYJ01; family JACPRB01; genus CAYNDR01. The sequence goes on along the minus strand of CAYNDR010000466.1, from coordinate 3,379 downwards.
GCGTCCTCATCCCCATGGCGCACCTGGGACTGGCGCCGGGGACATCGGCCCCATTTCCCGGGAGCATCGCCTTCCACCGGACCGCCGACGGCTCGGAAGTGGTCATCGACGATTTCCGGGCGGCTACGCCCAATGTCGCGCCGGCCCCCAAGCCGGCCGCGCCGCCGCCCGAACCTTCGCCACAGCCCGCCCCGCCGCCGGCGACCCCGCCGGTTCCGGCCGATCCCAAGCCGCCGGCGACCAACGTGCCGCAGGGGGGAATCGCCCCCGAGGCCCTCGTGCGGGATCTGGTCGAGGGCATCCTCGGAGGATGGATTCCCACGAACATGTGGCAGGCGCAGGTGTACGTGAGTCCGCGCCTGACTTTCGTCATCACGCCCGCCGTGTTCCTCAGGATGCGCGAGAGGGGCCTCTATCCCGAGTTCGATCCGCAAGACCTGAGGAGCCCCTACCTCAGGGCCCTGGCGAGCCTTGGCTTCGTGCGCAAGTCGATGACGAACCGGATCGTGTACCCGATCTTCCTCGGGCCGGAATCGGAACGTCCCCTCAAGGTCATCAAGTTCGACACCCTGGGCCTCTTCAAGTCCCAGGAGATCCGGGATCGCGTGGGACTTTGGAAGAACTGGGATCGGATCATCGAGCTGCCCCAGGACTGGAAGCCCGGCGATGCCCTGCTTCCGGGGGAGGCGTCCGATGACTAGCGCCGGCTCCCGAGTCCTGATGCTAGGGCTCTTCCTCGGGCTCAATGCGTTCGGGGTGCTGGTCGCGATCGAAGCCCCGACGCTGCCGTATGGCAGTCTCGCGCCCTGGATGCTGGCAGGGAGCCTGATCCTCGCGCTCGGAGCGGGATGGGGATGGCTCCGGGCGCACGGGGTGGCGCGGGCGCTCCTCACGGGGGCCCTCTTGCGGTTGAGCCCCGGGGACCTGCCCACCCGCCGGGACCACGCCTTCCTCGGCTACGCCTTCCTCTGGCGGCGGGAACACGCGGAGCGGCTGTACTACTGCGTGGCCCGGGGCATCGAGCCCCCCGAGGAGCAGCAGGTCCGGTTCGGGGGCAACACGCTCCTCCACGGCCTGGGGATGCTCGCGGAGAAGCCGCTCTTCATCAGCGACGTCCGCCGGACCCATCACACCCTCGTCCTGGGATCCCCCGGCGAGGGGAAGACCCGGTTCATCGAGCTCGTCATCCGCCAGCTCATCGAGAAGGGCGACGTGGTGGTGATCGTCGATCCCAAGGGGGACAAGCGGCTCATCAACACCGTCAAGCAGGTCTGCGACGAGACCGGGCGGGGGAATGCCTTTCGCCTCGCGGCCCTGCCCTGGCCGATGGCGTCCTGCGCCTACAACCCCCTGGCCAACTTCTCGGTCCCGAGCGAGATCACCGACCGGATCATCGGCATCTTCCCGCCCGCGACCGGCGAGGCGGAGAGCTTCCGCGGCTTCCAGTGGGGCGCGACGAACGCGGTGGTGCAGATCCTCTACATGTGCGGCATCCCCATCACGATCCACCGCATCCTCCGGTACCTCCGCAAACCCGGCCAGCTCTTCCTGGAGGCCATGGCCCGGCGCGTGCCGGAACTGGCCCGGCTCGACCTCCAGACGGCCGTCAGCCGCTACCAGGCGATGGTCCAGAGCGGCGCGCAGCCCAAGTCGAAGGAGTTCGGCGACCTCCTCCACTACGTCACCGAGTACAAGCCCGACCACTACCACAAGATGGTCGCCTCGCTCCTCCCACAACTGGAGCGCCTCGCGGCAGGGGTCAAGCAGGACCTCCTCTCCCCGGAGCCGGATTCCCCCCGGAGTCCCCTCACTTGGGAGGCGATCGACCGCCAGCGGCAGGTCGTCTACTTCTACCTGGGGAGCCTCCACGGGGAGGAGAGCGCCAACGCCGTCGGGAAGATGCTCCTCCTCGACTTCGAGGCGTACATCGCCAGCCGGTACTCCTACGACCCCGACGCCCGGAACCGCCGGATCTCGCTCTTCGTGGACGAGGCGCACCATCTGGTGAGCCGGACGTTCCTGCACATCCTGGCGGAGGCGCGGGGGGCGGACGTGGCCGTGACCCTCTCCACCCAGACCACGGCCCAGTTCGAGCAGGTCTTCGGCTCCCGGGCGGCGGTGGACGAGATCGTGACCCAGAACTTCCTCTGCGTCCAATTCCAGTCCCGCAATCCTCGCGAGTCCAAGGACTTCTCGGACCTGGCGGGCGAGCGGGAGATGAGGGTCATCGGCGAGTCCCACCGCTACGAGCCGGCTTTCTTCTCCTCCGGCTTCAGGAGCGTCGAGGACTTCCGGGCGCAGTTCACCCAGAACATCAGCTACCGGGAGGCGCCGCTGGTGCCGCCGTGGGCCATCGCGCAGCTCCCGACTTTTCACTATTTCGCCCGGATCGGGGGGCGGATCTACAAGGCCCGCATCCCGCTCCTGGATGACCCGACCTGCACCTACGCGGCGGACTTGCAAAGGGGGGCGGCATGAAACGACATCGTGAACGTTCTTGGCCCACTCGGGGTCACCCCGGCATCGACCGGGAGGATGCCGTGTACATGGGAAGCCATATGTGGCGGGAGAATCTCGACCTCCTGACACCGCCGGACGAGACGTTTCCGGCACGGCAGGAACCGGCTGAGGCCATCCGACAGCTTACGTTCAAAGCCCGCATCCACATCCGCAATTGCGCCATGTTCATCGCGAAGCGGAGCCGCACCGGCTTCTGGACAAATCCAGACATCGCCCATCTCAACCTGCTCAAGCGATTCGTGGACCGCACCTACGAGGATCTTCCGAACGGCGGCATGAAGGCCCCTTACGAGGCCGTGGATGCCTACTTCCGCAAGGCGTACCGCGACGTCGAGGAGTGGTACGCCCGGAAGCGGGCCCGAAGACACGAAGGAAAACATGACATACCCACCCCCGAGAATCAGTCGACTCAGGAGAACGGTGGAGACCCGGGAGAGGAGACGGCATGACATTGACTCTCAACCTCTTCGTCGCGCTCCTCATCGCGTTTGGGATATCCATCGGCCTCTACCTCGTGGGCGGCCGTTACGAGGCCAAGGCCGCCCAGGCGCTTGCCTCGGCGGAGACGGCCCTGGAGACGGTGTATGATCCCGTGGCCCGGGAGTCCGCCAGCGCCGAGGCCGCCCGATGGGAGCGTGCTCTCGCCCCGATCGGCCGGGTGCTGTCCCGGCAGGCCGGCTCCGTGGAAAAGACCCTCGTCCGCGCGACCGCCCTCCGGATCACGTTGGCCCAGCGGCTGATCCCCCTGGGCCTTTTCCTCCTGGCCCTGGGAGCCATGGCCGGTCTCCTCCGCCGCGACCGTGCCCGGGACCTCGTGCTCTACAGCTCGGTGACGTTCTCCTACATCGGAAAGTTCCTG
>CAYNDR010000465.1:0-4651 GCA_964395295.1 uncultured Planctomycetales bacterium | reverse complement strand
TTCGTGCGGTCGAGTCCGGCGTATGCGTCCCCCGAGCAGTGCCGGGCCCAGCGCGACCTGGACCACCGCAGCGACATGTACTCGCTGGGCGTGACGCTCTTCGAGATGCTCACGGGCCGGCTTCCCTTCACGGCGGACGTTCCCAGCGCGCTCTTCGTCCAGCACGTGACCCAGGCTCCCCCCGCGCCCCGCGACCTGGTCCCCGCCATCTCCCTCGAAGTCAACCAGTTCGTCCTCCGCCTTCTGCGGAAGAAGCCGCAGGGACGATTCTCGACCTACGATGAAATGCTGGAGGCGATCGATTCCATCGAGAAGCCCCGCGCCCCGAAAACCAAGACCGCCCGCGCGGTGGACGTCCGGCCCGCCCGTCCCGGATGGATCCTGCCCGCCCTGATCGGAGGCCCCCTCGTCCTGGCCGCCGTCCTCCTGGCCGTCGTCCTGTCCTCCTCCAAGCCATCTCGTTCCCAGACCGGGACGGAGGCGGCGGCCGCCGATCCGGCCGAGCAGGAAGTCCGGACGCATCTCCAGCGGATGCGGGACCTCGAAGCGGGCTCCAAGGGCAATCCGTCCCAGATCCCCCTCCTCCGGTCCAGGTGGAAGGAGCTGGAAGGGCGATACCGCCGGACCCCGAGCCACGGTCTCGTGGCGGGCCCCATGCTGGAATTCGAGGAGCGGATCGAGTGGGAAACGGAGGGGATGAAGGAAACGCTCCTCCGCGAGTCCGAAATCGCGATGGCCAGGGGACGTCTTGCGGAGGCCGCCGCGGCGCTGAGGAAATATCCTGAGGGTTTCTCCGGGACGAAGGCCGCGGCCGCGGCGGCGGAGAAAAGGTCCGATCTCGAACGCCGGCTGGATCAGGTCCTTCGCGAAGGCGGGGAGGCGGCGGCCAGGCTGACGCACTCCGGGGACTTCGACGGCGCCGCCCGGAAGATCGAGGAACTCCGGGCCGCCGTCACCTGCCTCAAGGGGGAGAAGCAGGATTTCCTGGATCCGCGCCATCGCCGGGCGCTGGAGGATCTCTCGAAGGGCCTGGAAGAGCGGCGCGGGATGGCCAAAGCCCCGAAGGAGGCGCTGGAACCCGCCCCGAAGAAGCCCGAGGAGAAGACGGCCGCCGAGCCCGAGCCCGCAACCCCGCGAGTCTCCGCGCTCAAGGCCGTTTCTTTGGACGCCAAGATCCTCAAGCCCGGCCTCGCGGCGGAATGCCATGCGGGCCGCGATTTCGATTCGCCCCTCCTCCGGCGGGTGGACCCCCGCGTCTCCTTCGACTGGAAGGCCGGCCCGGGATGGGCCGGGGGGCCGTCCGACGGCTTCTCGATCCGGTGGTGGGGATACCTCCTGGTGCCCGAGGCGGGACCCTGTTCGTTCGAGCTGTTCGCCGACGACGGCACCGTCCTTTGCCTGGACGGCCTTCGGATCCTGGATGATTGGAGGGACGGCCCGGCCCGCCGGATTTCCCGGTCCGTCACGCTCGAGAAGGGATACCACAAGATCCTGCTGGAGCATTCCGAGCGGGAGGGAGAAGCCAGGATCGACCTGTGCTGGCGGAAGGGAGACGGCCTGCCGGCGGTGATCGACTCCGGATGTCTCTTCCACGGCCCCGAGGCGCCGGCGCCGACCTCCCAAACCAGGTCGTATCCGGAAATGCCCGCGGACCCGGCAGGGGACCCCGACGCGCCGATCAAGGCCGCGGCCGTCCAACCCGGCCTGCTGAAGCCGGGGCTCGTGGCGGAGACCTACAGCGGACCCCACTTCCAGGCGCTGGTCTCGCGGAGAATCGAGCCCTGCATCGCGCTCGATCCCGCGGACACCTCGTCCTCGTGGGTCTCCGCCGACATCAACACCGGCGTCGCCGGGACGACCGCGCCGGCCGGAGCCGGGGGCTTCACGATCCAGGGGAGCGGCGTGGACATCTGGGAAACGGCCGACGGCTTCCGATTCGTCTACAGGCGACTCTCCGGCGATTTTGACCTCCGGGCATGCGTCGCATCGGTTTCCAGAACTGATCCTTGGGCCAAGGCCGGCGTGATGGTCCGGCAGTCGACCGATCCCGGCGCCATGCACGCCACGATGGTCGTCACCCCCGAGAGCGGATTCGCCTTCCAGAGAAGGACTTCCTCGGGGGCGATCTCCTTGAGCACCGGCGGGGGGAACGCGTCTTTCCCCCACAGCTGGGTCCGGCTCGTCCGTGCCGGCCAGAAAGTGACGGGATTCGTGGCCCGGGACGCGGCGGGGAGCGCCTGGCAAGAAGTCGAGTCGGTGATGTTTTCGGGAAGGGACCCGGTGCTCGCGGGGATGTGCGTCTCTTCCCACAACAACGGGGTCCTTTGCTCCGCGCAGTTCCGGGGCGTGTCGCTGGCCGGTCCCGCCCTGAAGTCCGTCTCGGCGGGAGAGACCTCGGCCCGGTGGGAAGGATACCTGAACGTCCGGCGGGGCGGCGAGCACGCCTTCGAGGTCGAGGCGGAAAACGGGTTCACGCTCTTCGTGGGGGGGCGTCCCTGCCTGGACGCCTGGCCCGCCGGGCCCCGCCGGCGGCATCGGGCCGCGTGCTTCCTGGAGCAGGGCCTTCACAGGATCGTCCTGGAGTCCATGAAGATGGAGGGGGGCGCCCAGATCGGGCTCTTCTTCCGGGAGGGGCAGGGGCCCATCCGGCCCCTCGATCCCGCGTCCCTTTTCCACGATCCCACGGGCTTCAAGGCCGCGGGGGCGCCGGTGGCCGCGGCGCGGCCGGCCGCGGCGCCGACTCCCGTCCCGCCCGGGGCGCGGGTCCCGGAGCCTCCCGCCGCGGACCAGAAGAAGGCGGAGAAGGTTGTCCGGGACCTCTTCAAGGAGGACTATGCCAAGCGGACTCAAGGGGAGCTGAGGTCGCTGGCGTCCCGGCTGATCAAGGACGCCGCGCAGAGTCATGATGACGCGGCGACGAAGTTCGTCCTTCTGCGCGAGGCCCGCGATCTGGCGGCCCAGGCCGGCGCCCTGGACCTGGCATTCCTGGCCCTGACGCTCATGGAAGAGGGATTCGCCGGGGACGCCAAGTCGTGGCGGTTGGCCACGATCGCGGCGGTTTCCAAGGCCTTGCCGGAGAACGCCTGCAAGGCGCTCACGAATGAGTGCCTGAGGATCGCGGACCAATTCGTCCGGGAGGACGACTTCGACTCGGCCTCGAGGGCGCTGGGCACGGCGGAAGCGGCGGCGAAAAAGGCCAATGAAGCGTCCCTCATGAACGCGGTCAAGGGACGCCAGAAGGAGACCCAGGACTATCAGAAGGAATATTTCCAGGTGAAGGGCTCCCTGAAGACGCTCGCGGAAAAGCCCGAAGATCCCGCGGCGAACCTCGCGGCGGGCCGGTTCCGCTGCTTCGTCAAGGGGGATTGGGACGGCGGCCTGCCCCTGCTGGCCAAGGGACCGGACGCCGTCCTCAAGGCGGCGGCGGAGAAGGACCTGGCGGGGGCGGCGGACGCGGAGGGAAAGGCGGGCGTCGGGGACGCCTGGTGGGACTTCTCGGAGAAGCAGAATCCGAGCATCCGGAAGGGAGGGCGGGACCGGGCCCTCCACTGGTACAAGCTGGGGTGGAAGGATTTGAAAGGGCTGAAAAAGGAGAAGGTGCGGGGCCGGTTCAAGGCGGTCATGGCGAAAGGACCGCCCACGGCGGAGGGGGCATCCTTCCGGGGGATCGACGGCTGGCGCTGCAACCGGGAGGCCCCGAGCCAGATCGCGCTCGACCGCCTCTACGCCCATGAGGGGCAATTCTCCCTCCGTCTCTCGGCAGGGCCGCAGGAGGCCTGGGTCCGGACGGATTTCCGGCCGGTGGGCGCCGTGCAGGAGTACGTCGCGACGGCCTGGGTATTGACGGAGTTCAACGAGGGCGGCGAGTTCAGCATCGTCTTCTGGAAGGGCAACAACGGGGAGACCACGTGCGGTCCCCCCCTGCCTTCGGACCAGCCATGGTGGACGCCGATCCGGGTGAAGGGATTTTGCCCGGCGGGCACCGAGTTCGTGAACGTGCACATCGGCATCCTGGTCAAGGAGGGGAAGGTCTGGGTGGACGACGTGTCCCTCCGGCTGGTCGGGGGCGCCCTCGAACTGGCCGACAACCGGTCTTTCGAGGATTGATCCCATGATGGCCGGGCGGACGGGATCGTTTCTCGCCCTGGTCCGGACCGAAGAAAGGACAACACCGTGAGGCGCTGGACGATATCGATGCTCGCGGCCTTCCTGGCCTGCGCCCTGCCCGCCGGGGCGGACGTCGTCTTCCTCAAGAACGGACAGCGGATCGAGGGAGAACTCGCCGAGAAGGGGGGCCGGTACGAGCTGAAGACCGAGCACGGACCGGTCGAGATTCCCAAGAGCGACGTCGATCGCATCGTCCGCAGTCCCGAGGCCATTGCGAAGGAGGCGGAAGAGACGCGGGCCCGGGCCCGCGCGCTCTACGAGGAGGCCGGCCGCCTGGAGGGCGACGCGAAGGCCGCCAACGCCAGGCTGAAGGAGGGATTGGCCCTCCTGAAAAAGGTGGCGGAGCTCTACAACGAGGCGGTCGACACCTACGCGGGCGAGAAATATCCCGATCTGCAGAAGGCCCTGGTGAAGACATACCAGGAGATGCCGCTTTACCGCGACCGCATGGGCTCGGAAGTCGCCGCCGCCCCCAAGGCCGGGC
>CAYNDR010000464.1:0-4654 GCA_964395295.1 uncultured Planctomycetales bacterium | reverse complement strand
CCTCGTTCGAGTACGACTCGCTGGGGCGCAAGACGGCGCAGGTGGACGCGCTGGGGCGGCGGACGGAGTTCACCTACAACGAGCGGAGCGAGCTCGTGACCCGGCGGCGGCCGATGGGCGAAGAGGAGGCCATGGCCTACGACGCCCAGGGCAATCTCCAGTCCCGGACGGACTTCATGGGGCGGGTGACGGCCTTCCAGTACGACGGCCTCAACCTGCTCAAGAAAAAACTCTTCCCGCAGGGGTCGGTCTCGTTCACCTATTTCGCGGGGGGCCAGCGCGAGAGCGTCACCCAGACGCCCCCTTCGGGATCCGCGAAGGTCACGGGCTTCTCCTATGACACCCGCGGCCGCCTCGCCGGGCAGTCCAACCCGGACGGATCGGTCCTCGCCTGGACCTACGACTCTGCGGGGAACCGGACGAGCGTGGCGACCCCCTCCCAGACGATCGCCTACACCTACACCCCGCGGAACGAGCTCTACCAGGTGTTCAAGGGGGAGGTGGAGTGGGCCCGCTACAGCTACGACAAGGTGGGCAACCGCGAGAGCGTGAGCTACGTCAACGGCACCCAGCAGAGGCTCAGTTACAACCTGAAGAACCAGCTCCTGAAGATCGAGAACCTTAAGCTCCGGCAGGGCACGACGAACGTGAACTACCTGCTGGACCCCGCGCTCGTGTCGGCCTGGCGGCTGAACGAACAATCCGCCCCCTTCACGGACACGCGGCTCAACAACCCCCTCTCGGCCCAGGGAACGGACACGTCCTCGGTCCCGGCGGAATTCGACGGGGGCGTGCACTTCGGGGAATCTGGGCAGGCCTACCTGGCGACGGAGACGCCGTCGCCGCAGGACTCCCACCCGTTCCCGTCTGCGCAGGGGACGTTCGTGGGCTTCTACAAGCCCGACTCGGCCGCGTTGACGGGCAATCCGGCGGAGTTCCTGTCCACCCGCCGGGTGTTGGACTCCAACCAGACGCAGCACGAGTTCCGGCGGGAGACGAACGGGGCGCTGGGGGTGGGGGAGTACATCACCTCCATTAACCTGCCGAAGAAGACCGGGCCGTTGAGCTGGCAGGCGGGGACGACGTACATGGTGGCCTACCGTTGGGCCGCCACGGGGCCGTCGGGGACGAACAAGATCTTCCGTTTTTCGGATGGGGTGCAGGTCACGGCCGCGTCGATCGCCTACCCGTTCGCGGGCGGCGCGACCAGTTCGACGGCGAACCGCCTCGTCGTGGGCAACAGCGGGAAGGCGCCGGAGACGGGGGAGGCCTATGGGGCTCGGGGGACGCTGGACGAGATGGCGCTTTTCTCGCGCGCCCTGGCCGACGCCGAGATCGCGGACATCGCCAAGCGGGGCCTGGAGCCGGTTATCGAGAGCGTCTTCTCCAGTTACACCTACACGGTGGACGCCCGGGGCTTGCGAACCCAGGTCATCGAACACACCGGGCGGAAGGTGGAGTACGCCTACGACAACCTGAGGCGGCTTGTGGAGGAGAAGATCACGGAGGGGAGCCAGGTCACGACGATCGGATACGTGCTGGACGCGGTGGGGAATCGTCTCCAGAAGGTCGTGACCAAGCCCGTGGGGGCGGCGGAAACGACCGCCTACACCTATAACGCCAATGACGAGCTTCTCACGGAGACTGGTCCGGAAGGCCTGACCACGTACGGCTACAACGACAATGGGGAGACGACCTCGAAGTCTTCGTCGTCCGGGGCGGTCACCTACGAGTGGGACTACGAAGGTCGGATGGTGGGGGCCGCCACTCCCTCCGAGAACATGACCTTCGATTACGACGCGGACGGCATCCGCGTCGGCAAGAGCGTGAACACAGCCGTTACTCATTTCGTCGTGGACAAGAACCGGGACTACGCGCAGGTGCTGGAGGAGCGCGACGCCGGGGGAACCATCCAGGTCGCCTATATCTACGGGGACGACCTCATCAGCCAGGAGCGCGGGGTGGGCGCGTTCAGCTTCTACCACTACGACGGCCAGCTCTCCACGCGCCAGTTGACCGATTCCAATGCTCAGGTCACCGACAGCTACACGTACGATGCCTTTGGCGTGAGGCTCGCCTCAAGCGGCTCGACGGCCAATAACTACCTCTACACGGGGGAGCAGCACGACCCTAATGTTGGGTTCTACTACCTCAGGGCGAGGTATTATGTGTCGGCAGAAGGTCGATTTGTATCTCAAGATCCATTCTATGGATTGGCGCAGGATCCGATCTCATTGCATAAATACTTGTACGCTTCCGCGAATCCGATTGCCAATTGTGATCCCAGCGGCCAAAGCACCCTAACAGATCTGCTGATAACCGCCCTAATAGGTGCCCTTATATTTGCACTATTTGCTGTAGCCCTCGGAGGCTCACCCGCACAGATAGTGGCAGCAGGCGTTGGGGGCGCAATCGTTGGAGTTGTCGTGGGGGTGGCTGTAATCCTGATAGGACTTCTTGTTGCTAAGATGGGCGCTCTCATGACAGCAACAGGCGCCTCAATTCCGGCGGCCCTATACGCTATAGGAATTCGTACGATTGAAGTGACACAAGACAAGCTGCGTTACCTGCTGCAACTAGACGAAGGCAAGGCAAAGGGATTCCTAAGCTTCGGTTACAAGTTAGCCAATTCCAACATGCTCCGGGACCTATTCATACGTACAACCGAATTTATAGAGACGAATGCCGGGAGGCTCGCGCAATTCGGGACGAAATGGGAAGTAACCGTTAAGATTATTGGACCCAATGGCGTACAGGGATGGCTAACGACAATATGGCAGCGCGACTTCGGAACAAGTATACTCAGATTGATCACGGCAATTCCGGAGCCATGGAAATAGAATTAGGGGAGGAAGCTATTACTATATTACCAAGATTCCAAGTAATCATAGGTGTGGAGAAATGCTACTTATGTGCTCATCACGCAAATTCGGCAAGTAAATATGAATGGCCATGTCTCATCTTGGGTACGGCGTGCGAAGCTCACTGCGTTGAGATAAAATCATTGATGGTTCCTGAAACGCTCAATGCAATCCCCACAGCCTTTCGCCAGGGGCATAGCCCGAATAAGGTCCCTGAGATTTGTAGGAATTGTCCATACTTGAAGTCTTGAAGGGTGTGTGTGCCGGTCCAACGAATTCAGTGGCCGAAAAACGGCGCGGAATTAAGGTTAGGTTTACCGGTCCTGTGCCGGCGAGGAACTTCACCTCCATCTCCTGTGCCGGTCCATCGAGTTCGGGCAACGAAAATACGCGCGAAAACGGGGCTACGATGCGGTCGGATCCACGGAAGTCTCAGCCTGAAAAGGCGGTAGCGGCCCAGGGCGGCCTTGAGGCCATGGATGTGAACGGGATGGGACTTGTGGCTTGCCAGGAAGGGCGTGAAATTTACTGGGTACGCCTCCAGGGCCGGAGTATCTCGCAAGCAGGGTCTGCGCCGCGGTTCCGCACGGCGGGTTCAGGCCGCCTCGCGGATCCGAAAGAGCGGGAGAAGGCGTTCCTTGTCGAGGTAACGGACCTCAAGAGACCCGGACTCGATGCGCCGGGCCCTGCGGGGCCGGCGGCCGGCGTGGGCGTCCCTGGGCGTCCGAAACCCCAGCCCCGCATGGGGCCGTGCGTTGTCGTACCAGCGGACGTAATCCCGGATCTGGCGCTCGACCGTCCGGAGCGGGCGGAAGAGGAAAAGACCCCGGGCGAACTCTTCCTTCATCGTCCTCCAGAACCGGTCGAGCCTGCCCAGGTTGGGGTCCCCCACCGCCGCGTATCTTCGCCGGATGCCTCGCCGGCCCAGGAAGGCCTTGAATCGCCGGGCTCGGAACTGCCTCCCCAGGTCCGTGACGATCCACGTAGGCTTCCCGTGGCGACGAAGGGCGTCCCCGATGAGCCCGACGGCCCCCAGGGCATCGGGTTCGCTGGGCCAGACCCGCACGGAAAGGACCTTGCGGCTCCAGGCGTCGAGCACCGCGCCGACCACGATGTTGTGGAAGACCCTCCGCACGTGGGTGAAGTCCACGATCCAGACGTGGCCGGCATGGCGAGCCGGGAGGGGATGCGCCCGGCCCCGCCGGGCCGCGGGCGCCCGCCAGGGAGGAGGTTTTCGAAGCAGGCGCTGAACGGAGGTCCGGGAGGCCATCATCCCCAATCTCGCCAGGATCCCGGCGATCCGCCTCGTCCCCCAGCGGGGCCACTGGCGCTTGAGGAAATGGACCACCTCGCGGACGAGATCGGGGAGGGCGTTCAAGGGCTTGCGCGCCTGGACCAGACGCGCCGCGCCGCTCTGGACCTCCTTGAGCCAGTTCAGGATCGTGGTCGGGGTCACCAGGAACGCCTTGGCGGCCGCCTCGATCGAAAGGCCGTAGCGCGCCCGGTGGAGGAGGACCTGGAGGCGCTCCCAGGGTTTGTAGCGGGGCCGGACGCGGGGATCGACGCGCTCCAGGCGGGCGCGGAGGAGGTCGTTCTCGGCGCGGAGCTTCTCCATGCTTTCCCGCAGGGCGGCGACCTCGGAGGCGAGGGGCCGCTTCAGCGTCGCCAGCCACCCGGCGAAGGCCTGTCCCACCCACCCGGCCACGAGGATCAGGGCTCGGACCATGTCGCCTCCCTCGAAGGACCGGTCCATTCTATCGCGCGTTCGGGCGTGATAGAATGGGCATCGCCGT
>CAYNDR010000463.1:3647-4682 GCA_964395295.1 uncultured Planctomycetales bacterium | reverse complement strand
CTGGTCAATGCCTTCGTCACGAAGCCCCGGGCTTTCCTGGAGCGCAAAGACGTACCCGTCGAGGTGAAGGACGGGGAGATCACGATGGTCGTCGGCGGGGGCGGCGCCGCCGGCGACGAGTCCAGCGACACGATCCTTTGCTACCTCGTCGTGAGGCGGGCGACCCCGTAGCGGGCCCCGCCGCGACCGGCGCATTCGGGGCGAGCGAGCCAAAGAAAGGAGCGGTCATGGTCTGCCCAAAGGGCGCCCTCACCGGCGTTCTGGTCCTGCTGGCGGCGGTCCCGGCGTTCGCGCTCCAGAACGAGCCCCTCGGCTACGACGGGACGAACCCCGTGATCTACGACAACGACGGGACCCTGGAATCCGGTTTCACCGACGTCGAGGTCATGGCCCTCGCGAGCGCCGGGAAGATCGCGCTCAAGGGCATCCTCACGACGTGCTCGTACGGCGAGTGGGACCGCGGGAACGCCCCGATCCCCGAGGCCGACCTCGTCCGCGAGCGGCAGGAGTTCATCGAGAAGGGCCGCCGGAGCGGGTTCCGCAACATCCCCAACTGCACGGCGGGCCCGAGCGTGAGCCTCAAGCGGCCCGCTTCGGGGGCGATCCAGGACACGCCGTCGCTGGGGACCCCGGGGAGCTGGCTCATCGTGAACGAGGCGCGGAAGGCCTCCGCCGCGAAGCCGCTCGTCGTCGTCATGGGCGGGCAGTGCACCGCCGTGGCGGACGCCTATCTGCTCGATCCCTCCATTGCGGACAAGGTCCTCGTGGCCTGGGCCGCCGGGAACGAATCCGGCAGTGAGATGACATCGAGGAACGAGTACAACATGTGGATCGATCCCTGGTCCGCCTACATCGTGCTCGAGAAACTCCGGGTCATCATGTTCCCGGGCGGGACGCAGATGTGGGCCGACACCCCGAAGTCGCGCCTCGGGGAGCTCCCGGACACGAAGATCCGGACCAACATGAGCGTGAAACGGTACGACTGCGGGTCCACCTGGAGCACCAGGGAGCCAAGGGCAAAGACGAGCCAGGTGT
>CAYNDR010000463.1:0-3637 GCA_964395295.1 uncultured Planctomycetales bacterium | reverse complement strand
ACGGCGGCGCTGCGACGTTCGTCGCCATTCGCGACGGTGGTCAGGTCGTAGGCGACGGCCCCTTCCAGGTCCTCCGGAAATACTCCCCCCAATAGAAGAATGGGCACCGCAATCCCCGCCTCGCGGAGCTCGGCCCCCTCTTCCACGGTCGCCACGCCCAGCCGCTCCACCCCTTCACGCGGGGCGATTACGTCACGGGGACCCGGCGGCTCAAGTTCGCCCGGTGGGACGGCAGTTTCCCCGTCTATGCCATCGACGCCGGCGGCAGGGTCCTGGCCGCCTGGGACCGGAGCCGGACGGTGGCCACCGCGGAGTGGTGGGCGCGCCTCAAGGACGCGGCCGCGTGGGGCCCCTCCGCGGGGCAGGTCGCCTTCCGGGGGACGCCGTGGACCGTCCCCGGCACGGTCGAGGCCGAGCACTTCGACCACGGCGGCACGGGCCGCGCCTACCAGGACAACACCAACAACTTCGGCGAGGCCTCCTGGTGGAATCCCTTCCGATGCCTGGAACACCCGGACATCCGCGGCTCCGGCACGGCCGGCGGCGGATACAAGATCGGCTGGACGGAGGCCGGCGAGTGGATGGAATACACGGTCAGCGTGGCGGCGGCCGGCGCCTATGACCTGTCGGTGCGCGTCGCCTCGGCGGGCGCGGGGGGGACGTTTCACCTCGAGGTCGACGGCACGAACGTCACGGGCCCCCTCGCCGTGCCGAACACGGGGGGATGGGACTCGTGGACGGCCGTGAGCGCCACGGGCCTCACGCTCGCGGCGGGGACGCGCGTCCTTCGTCTCTCCATGGAGTCGGCGGGCGCGACGGGATCGATCGGCGACTTCGACTGGCTGGCCCTGGCCTCCTCGGGAACGCCGCCGCCCCCTCCCGCGGGCCTTCCGGACGTCGTGGTCACGTCGCTTTCCCATTCGAACGGGACGTTCACCTGCACGGTGGAGAACCGGGGCGACGCTCCGACCCCTTCAGGTGTCGTGATCGGGGTCGGCTACTCCGTCGACGGGACATATCGGACGTGGGGGTCCGTGAACGGCCCCCTGGCCGTGGGGGCCTCGGCGACCGTCGGCACCGATGGAGGGCCGTTCGTCATCCCGGACGGGATTCATTCGATCGAGGCGTACGTGGACGATGTCGACCGGTTCGTCGAGTCGGACGAATCGAACAACAAGTTCGCCCTGTCGATCGCCGTGGGCGGGACGCCCCCCCCGACTCAGGATCCCTACGGCGGCGTTGCCCGGGCGATCCCCGGCACGATCCAGGCGGAGGACTTCGACGAGGGCGGGGAGGGCGCGGCCTTCCACGACACCTCCCCCGGCAACTCGGGGGGGCAGTACCGCTCGACCGACGTCGATCTGGAGGCCTGCGCCGACGCGGGAGGCGGGACCAACGTGGGGTGGACGGAGGCGGGGGAATGGCTGGAGTACACGGTGAACGTGGCTCAGGCAGGGAGCTATCGCATCGACGTCCGGGTGGCCTCCGAGGCCGGCGGCGGGGCGCTGCACCTGGAGTTCGGCGGGGTGGACAAAACGGGGTCCCAGCCGGTCCCCTCGACGGGGGGATGGCAGGCCTGGACGACGTTGAGCCTGGGGCCGATCGCCCTGGAGGCCGGGACGCAGGTCATGCGGCTCTGCGTGGATGCCCCCGGGTTCAACGTCAACTGGGTGGAGTTCGTCCTCGATGCCGCGGGGGGCGGGGGCGGCGCCGTCCCCCCGGACGAGGACCATCCCAACGGGGATGACTGGGTCAACGACCACTGCCTGGCGGGCGCCTCCTCCGGGGCGTCCCTGCCGTCCGCGCTCGGGGCGCTGGCGGCCCTGGCGCTGTCCCTGTCCCGCCGAGCCCGCAGCTGTTAACTCTGTCGCGACTCGACGGGGTTAACAGCCTGTTAACGCAGTGGCGACTCGACGGAGTTAACAGGTTGCAATGGCGGGGGGGAGGCGATATCCTCGTAAGCGGATGGCCACCGTGCGGAGACCCACCCCGGAGGGGCGCCCCCCCACCGTGCGCCTCCGCACCGCTCCCCCCCCGAAGAAGCCCCCCCTCCCCCTGATCCTCGGCGCCGCCGGGGGGGGGCTCCTCCTCATCATCCTGATCATCGCCCTGGCCTCCTCCTCCGGCGGCGGACCGCCCAAGCAGGCGGACCGGGGATCCCCCAAGCCGCGCCTCTCCGAGGCCCCCAGGGCCGCCGACCCCGAGATCCTGAAGCTGGAGGCGGAGGGCAAGTTCAAGTGCGAGGAGGGGTCCCGCCTGGTGCAGGTCCGGCTCAAGCCCGACGCCGATGCCCCGAAGGAGAACGTCCGCGCGGACCTCGAACGGGGGCTCCGGCTCCTCAACGCGGGCCTCATCGCCTACGAGCGGGCCAGGACGCGGTCGGGGAAGAGCTACCCCGTGGGCGAGCCCACGCGCCTCCGCGACGCCGGCATCCGGATCCTCTGCACCGACCTCGAACAGGAGGGGCAGGCCTCCTGCGACACGGGGCTCAAGACCATCCAGTCGTGCGAGGGCCGGATGACCGGCGGCAGTCTCACCGACGAGGAGAAGAAACTGCTCCGCGCCGACCTGGAGAAGGGGATGCGGCTGATCACGGAGGGACTGACCCTGTTCGACCGCTCCAACCAGGTCTCCGGGAACATGTTCGACACCAGCAAGTACGGCCAGGCGCGGAAGGCCGCGGCCTACAAACTGGGAGAGCTGAAGTAGTGCCCACCGAGACCCTCCCCGCCGTCGGCGTCTCCGAGGAAACGAGGCTCCAGCCGCCCTGCCACGTGGTCCTGCTGGACGACCAGTACCACACCTACGAGTACGTGATCGAGATGCTGGGGACGATCTTCGGCCACGGCCGCCAGAAGGCCTACGAGATGGCGCGCGCGGTGGACACGACGGGCCGCGCGATCGTCTTCACGGGATCCCTGGAGCAGGCCGAGTTCAAGCGGGACCTCATCCACGGCTACGGGGCCGACTGGCGCATCCCGCGCTGCGTGGGATCGATGAGCGCGGTCATCGAGCCGGCGGAGGGATAGCTACTTCACCTTCGTCATCCGGCCGAAGATCTTGAGCTTCTTGAACTGGTTGAGGATGTCCTCGGCCTTCTCCCTGGTGACGTTCTTGGCCAGGGGGATGACGAGGCGCGCCGTCAGGTCCTTGGCCTCGTTGATCTGGCACTTCTTGACCTTGGCGATGAGCTCGGCGGCCTTGTCCCGCTTGGAGCTGTCCGTGATCTTGGAAAGGAAGACGTTGTAGAGGTCCGCGCCCGGGGGCGGGGCCTCCTCCGCGGCCTGCTCCTCGGCGGGCGCCTCCTCCGGGGGGGCCTCCGGCTGTTCCGCGACCGCCTCGGCCGCGGCGCTGAACTCGCCCTGCTCCGCGGATCCGAGCGCCGCCTCCTGCTCCTCCACGATCGGCTGGTCCTCCAGCGGGGCCTCGACCGAGGCCGCGTCCAGGGTCACCTGCTCCATGTTGTCGGGGAGATCCAGCGACTCGCCCTCGCCGGCCAGCGGCTGGACGCCCTCCACGCCCTCGAGCTGGGCGGGGGACTCCTCCTCCGCCAGCTGGAGCCGGGCCGGGGCTTCCTGGACGGCCGGGCGCGCGGCCGGCGCGGCCGGGGCCGCGGGCGCGGCCGGGGGTTCCACCA
>CAYNDR010000462.1:0-4700 GCA_964395295.1 uncultured Planctomycetales bacterium | reverse complement strand
GATAGACATACGGAGATGGGCGACCTCCCGCGCCTCAACGCGAGGGTCCTCACCCCGAAGCACGCCTCGCACTACGATTGGTTGCACTTCATGGGCGATTCGAAGGGCGTCGCCGGGAAGGATTCGTAGATCTGGGACGAATACACCCGCGAGAAGGGTCCCGAGGACGGCCCCTCGCCCAACATCCCTCCGCCCCCCATCGGTCCCCCGACGGATGGCGGCGTCCCGCCTCCTCCCCCCATCGTGCCGCCGGGAGAGGGCCAGCCCGGGACGGGCGGTGGAGGATTCCCTGGGGGCGGTGGAGACGACGACAGGGACAAGCCCAAGCCCGCCATGGGCAACATCACGGTCAACCTTTCGTGCCCGTGGAAGCCGAAGACCTGCGGCGAGGATCCCGCCAACTGCAAGTGCCCGCCGCACCTCTGGGTCATGAGCGACCTCATGGGGATCATGACGCCCGCCTTCCCAGGGGCGTGCGACTTCGCCTGGTTCGGCCCGCACGCCGACACCACCCCCTGCTGCGCGACGGGGCTGGCCGGCGTTCTCCGGGTCTCCTACTGGGGCGTGAATTTCCAACTGATCCAGGACTGGTATCAGGTGTCCGTCCACTTCGGCCCCTGCTTCGGCAAGAAGGGCCCGCCGCCTCCTCCACCTCCTCCGCCGAACAAGCCAAAGGAGGACCCTGGTAAACCTCCCACGGGCGGCGGCGGAGGGTTCGGCGGCGGCCCCGGCATCCGGCCGCCGTCCGTCCCCCCGGGCGCCCCGGCCGATGCGACCCTCACGGTCCGGGAAGGGCCGGTCCTGGACATGGCCAACATCCCGGCCGTTTTCCAGCAGCCCCTCGGGTCCGCCGCTTCCTCTCCGGTCGTGGATCCCAATCTCTCGGTCCTCTCCGCGAACATCGTTTCGTCGCTCGACCTCGCGCCGGGAGGAGGATCGACTTTTGCGCTCCCGGTCAGCCTCTTCAATCCGCAGGTCTTGGCGATGGCCCTCGACCTCAGGAAGAGGGACACCCAGGATTTCCTGAATGCCTACTACGGCCGCGCCCAGAGCAGCCTCAACGACACCCTCGACATGCTGGATTCACGCCCCCAGCTCGACCTCTTCGTGCAGGGCGTCTTGAGCGTCGCCGGAATCCCTGCCGTGCCGCCTCCGCACTGCGGCGCGCTCGGGATCGAGTTCCTGGCGCTCCTGGGTCTCGTGCGCCTGCTCAAGCGTCGGCGCGGGCAGGCTTGATTGCTGAACGAGGAAGAAACCATGACGACGAAAATCGGAAAGATCGGGATCGCCTCCTTGGCTCTCTTCATCCTCGGGATTCCTGCCGCGGCCTGGGCCACCCAGGGCCCTCTGGGGCCCGCCAGCGTCTCCGGTGGCCTGGTCGAGCCCATCCGGTCGGCCTACCTCCAGGGCCGCTACCTGGAGGCCGTCCTCCTCGTGGACCGGAGCCTCGCCGAGAAGTCGCCTCTCCCTGGGATCGTCCCGGAACTCCATTTCTGGCGCGGGGCGGCCCTCCGGAAGCTGGGGCGTCTCGACGAGGCCCTCGTGGCCTTCGACGTCGCCCGTAAGGGCGGCTTCAAGGCACCGGAATTGGCCCTGGATCGGGCGCTTGCGCTGCGGGCCCTCGGCCGTGAACAGGAGAGCGAGCAGGAGTACCAGGAGGCCGACCGGCTCCTCCAGAAGGAGCCCGAGCGTCGGGTGAAATTCTCCGAGGAATGGCGCCGGGCCCACCGGAAGGAGGCCGATTTCCGGCTCACGATCACCCCACAGATGGGCTTCGACTCCAACATCGTGGGGCTCGACAAGGACGCCCCCCTGGGGGACAACGACCTCGAACGCGACAGCTTCTACTACGGGGCGGTCTTCGCGGCGAAATACTATCTCGTGAAGAGCGACGAGCGCATCCTGGCCTTCGAGGCCCGCAGCCAGGAACGGAACTATGCCGACGAGCCCGACTTGGGCTACACGGACAACACTCTTTCTATCCTGGGGCGCTACCCGCTTGCCGACACGCTCGCCTTCGAGGTCCGCGGGGCCCTGGGAGAGGCTTACGTCCGGAGCGAGGGCCACGCCCGCACGGTCCGCTCGGCAGGCCCGGCCCTCATCTGGTTCCCCGCCTCGGCCTGGCAGGTCAGGCTCTTCGGGGATTGGATGGACACCGACTACTACGACGACGACATCCCGGCCGAGCAGGACCGCGACGGCGTTCTCCAGCGAATGGGGTTCACCGTGGGGATCGACCTCGGCGACGGCTGGAGCGTGGGGCCGATGGCGACCTACGGCCGGTACGACGCGGACGGGGACGACTTCGACTCCAGGGACGTGACGCTGGGCGCGGGGCTCACTACGGGGATGGTCGCCGGCTGCGTGATCGCCACGACCCTGGCCTACACCTGGTCCGATTACCGGCACCCCAACAGCCTCACGGGATTCTCGAAGGACCGTGAGGACCGGATTCTTTCGCTCACGATCACGGTCACGATCCGGAAGCTGGAGGAATGGATCGGGTACGCCCCGGCCATCGTGGTCTCGTTCGTGGACCACCGGTCCAACGTGGACTCCTACGACTACGACCGCTGGGAGCCGCGGGTGGAGCTGGGTATCGCCGCGCTTACGTTCTGATCGAGGGCCCTACTTCGACCGCGTGAGGAACGACCAGGTCTTCTCGAAGGGCACCCCGTCCAGGGTGCATCTCATGGTGACGGTGTGCTTCCTGTCCCTTTCGAGTTCCCTTTCGGGCATGGCCAGCAGGGTGGGCCAGGGCACGTGGAACTGGACCCGCTTGTCCTGGTCGGTGTAGATCCGGCAGGGGATGTCCCTGCCCTGGCTGTCTTTCAGGATTGCCGAGGCTTCCGCCATGGCGTGTCGCGCGAAGATGCGGAGCATGATGGGGACGCCCGCCTTTTCGAGGAACTTGCCCTCCGATTCCGCCCAGCCGTATTCCTCGCTGAATTTGAAGGGCGCGTCCCGCTCGCCATCGTAGGGGTAACGCACGTAAGGGACCTTCTTGCCGCCGATGGTCGCCGTCTCCTCGGTGTCCACCCACCCGGGATGTTCCGTGAACGGGACGTCGGTCGTGTACCGCTTCGAAGGCGTCGGCACGTCGCCCCGGAACTCGACGACCGGGATGCAGTAAAGGGTCACGTAGGGGAGCTTGCGGCCTTCGGTCCAACGGCCGAGCCAGAGCCTCCTGGCGTCCAGGTTCAGGATGTCCTCTCTCACCAGCGCCGAGCAGCGCAGGCTGTCCGCGATCCCGGCGATGTCCGGCTGGAGCAGTCTTGAGCACGTACCCTTGGCGAAGTCCACCACGTCCCCCCAGAACACGTTGTCCTTCTGGGGATTGTCGCCCGTTTTGTTGTCGATCCATTCCTTGGATTTGTAGTCCCCCGTCTCCCCCATGTAGCAGCCCACCAGGATCAGTTTCCGGGAGGCTTCGAAGTCCCACAGGATCGCCCGCAGCCCCAGCGCCCGTCGAAGCTCGTTGAACCGCTGGATGGCCTGGACGTACTCGTGGGCCCCTCGGGCCAGTTCGTATTTCACGGCCACGTCGAATAGGGTCCTTTTCTCGGCCTCCGAGAGGTCTCTGGCCGCCACACCCGGCCCCCCCCGCAGCGCCACGAGAATCTCGTCCAGGACCTTCTTGTATTCAGCCGCCGGCCCCTGGAGTTCCCGCTTGATCGGATTGACGGCCTTGATGACCGCCCCTCCTCGGAGCTTGCCGACGTAGAGGTCGATCTCGTAGCCCCCTTTGATTGCCGCGACCTGGGAGTCCTTCCCGGCGAATCCCAGGAAGCACTCGGCGAAGAAGTGGGCCGCCTCCGGGTCCTTTTCCTTGTCGTACTGGCGGGCGAGGAGGGCCAGCGCCTTGTGGGCCTTCGCGTCGATCTTCGCCACCCGGTCGGCGAGTCTGGCGTCCGAATCCTGCCCCTGCGCCCCTGCCGACGCGACCAGGATCGCTGCCACGGCGTTCAGGAAGCCCCGCGCCATTCTTCTCATCGGTTCGTCGCCCGGTACGCCCGTTCGGCCCATTCCGCCCAGGCGTACACCCCTTCGCCCCCCACGGCGCGCGGCAGGAGCCGCACGCCTTCGCGTGCCAGCCAGGTCAGGACCATGATCCCGGTCGCCAGCCGGCTGATGATTGCCCATACCATGGGGCGCTTGGCCTTGCAAGGACCTTTCATCGTCCACCCTTTAGGGCCGCGGCGGACCTTGGCCGCGGCAATGCTGATTTTCACTGGCGATGCTTGGGATTGCTGCACGTTTCGCCGTGTCTTCACGCGGCGGTGAGCCGCGTCGATGTTTGCCTTCCACCCATTATAAACCCCTTTGCGTTCGGAAGGTTCACCGAAAAATCGCGACGGGGATCGGAATTTCCCCTTCCCCCGCCCCCCGAGCGGAGCGAGGGGGAGGGGGCCCTTTTCCCTTCACAATGTACCCACCCCCTTACCCTTGCCGAGGCGGGTCGAGGCGCCCGCGCCGGGCGGCCCTCCGCAGCCGCCGGAGGCGGCGGAGGAGGGCAGGCGCGGGCCCTTTCCTTTCACCTTTTGAGGAGGGCGAACAACACGTCCTTTGCCCTCTGGATTTCGGCCGTCGTGCGGCCCTTTTCGAGGAGCTTGGCGTGGATCAGGGCGATCATCTCCCCTCCCTGTCCCTTGTCCTTCTCGGAGGGCAGGAAGAGTTCGGCGAGCGGGATACGGAGCGCC
>CAYNDR010000461.1:4451-4706 GCA_964395295.1 uncultured Planctomycetales bacterium | reverse complement strand
GAGGTAGTCGAGGCGGTCCGTGTAGGGGATGTACTGGTCGTACCGGACGCTCTCGCCGATCTTTTCGGCGCACCGGTGGAGGTAGCCGATCACCGGCGTCACCTCGCTGACCAGCTCGCCGTCGGTGCGCACCAGGAGGCGGAGCACCCCGTGGGTGGAGGGGTGCTGGGGCCCCATGTTGAGCAGCATGTCCTGCGTTTCGAGCGCCTTGCGGGTCACTTGGCCTCTCCCGCCCGGCGCGGGGCGAACGGGCGG
>CAYNDR010000461.1:459-4376 GCA_964395295.1 uncultured Planctomycetales bacterium | reverse complement strand
AGTCCTTGGCCAGGGTCTGGCCCTTGATCTTCTTCTGCAGTTTGAGGATGCCGTCCAGGAGCGCCTCCGGCCGGGGCGGGCACCCCGGCACGTAGACGTCCACCGGGATCACCTTGTCCACCCCCTTGACCACGTTGTACCCGAACTTGGCGTAGGGCCCGCCCCCGAGGACGCAGGCGCCCATGGCGATCACGTACCTCGGCTCGGCCATCTGCTCGTAGAGCCTCCGGATCACCAGGGCGAGCTTGGCGTTCACCGTCCCGGCCACGATCATCAGGTCGCTCTGCCGGGGGGTGGCGCGCGGGATCATGCCGAACCGGTCCCAGTCGTACCGCGACGCGCCGGTGGCCATCATCTCGATGGCACAGCACGCGATGCCGAACGTCATCGGCCAGAGGCTCGACGCCCGGGACCAGTTGACCGCGGCGTCGACGCTCGTGATGAGGATGTTCCGGCCGAACCTGCCTTCGATGAGTCCCACGATGCCCCTCCAGAGGCGATCCTACACCAACCCGCCGGGAATCGCTAGATTCCGATGTAGAGGTCCTCCCCCAGGACCTCCGAGGGATATCTCCGCGCGCACGGCCCCGGGATGGAGAGCCCCTTCCCGGTGGGGATGTCGAACTTCCACTGGTGCATGGGGCACACGACCGTCGTCCCCTCGATCTTCCCCTGTCCCAGGGGTCCCCCCTGGTGCGGGCATTCGTTGGACAGGACGTGGAAGCTCCCGCCCAAATTGAAGACGGCCAGCACGAGGCCTCCGAGGTCCGCCACGCGGCCGGCGTCCGGAGGGAATTCGGCAGCCTTGCCGGCCTGGATCCAGTAAGGCCTCCGGCCCCTCTGAGGCCGGGGCGCGGGGGCCGGCTCCGGGGCCCTGGCCGCCGCGGGGACCGGCTCCGCGGGCGGCGGAGGCGGAGGGGCCTCGGCCGCGGGCGGGGCTTCCGGGGGCGGCGGTTCCGCCGCCGCGGCCCCCTCCACCTTCGTCTCCCGGTCGATCGCCGCGGGCGGGGGGGCCTCCGCCGGGGGGGGCGGCGGGACGGGGGCAGGAGCGGGCGCCTTCTTCCAGGGCATCCCCTTGAGCTCCTCCAGCGGCACGACCTGGAGGTTGCCCCCTTCCCCCTCGATCATGACCTCCCGGAGGAGCAGGTTCTGCTCCACCACGATCCCGCTCCCCCGCGCCGTGTCGATCCTCGCCCCCTTGGGGGGCATCATTTCGCGCGCCTCGGTGTAGAGCGAGTACTCCCCCCGCAGACAGCACAGGAGCTTGCCGCACCGGCCCGTGATCTTGGCCGGATCGGCCGTGTGCTTCTGGACCTTGGCCATGTCCATGCTGATGCCGCCCAGCTCCTTGAGGTAGCCGCGGCAGCAGAGGCCGAGGCCGCAGTGCCCCGAGTCGCCCACGAGGCGCGCCTCGTCCCGGGCGCCCACCTGCTTGAGCTCGATCCGGGCGCGGAACTCGTGGGCCAGGATCCGCACGAGCTCCCGGAAGTCCACGCGGACCTCGCTGGTGAAGTAGAAGATGACCCTCTCGCCCCCGAAGACGTAGTCCACGTCCACGAGCCTCATGGGAAGGTTGAACCTCTTGACCTGCTCCTTGAAGAACTGCCGGGCCCGCGGGACGCTCTCCTTCTCCAGCCGCTCCGCGTGCTGGAGGTCCGAGGGCTCCGCCCGCCGCAGGATGTCCCCCAGGCTCTCCGGGGGCATGGACTCCGGCACGGGCTCGAGCGGCGCGATGACCTCCCCCAGCTCCTTCCCGCGGTCGGTCCGGACGACGCACCGGTCGCGGAGGCCGAGGTCCTGGCGTTCGGTCTTGAAGCGCCCCACCAGGAACATCTTCCCGTAACGGACGTTCGTGTAGTGGCTCATGGTCCGCCGCTCAACCGCGGCGCTCCTCCTTCGCGTCCCCCCCCGTCCTCTCGGCGGCGAGCTTCCGGATCTCCTTCTCCAGCTCGTCCACCATCTCCTCCTCCTTCACGCGGCGGAGCGCCTTCCCCTTCCTGAAGAGGACGCCCCGGGCCCGCTCGCCCGCCAGGCCGATGTCCGCCTCCGCCGCCTCCCCGGGCCCGTTCACGGCGCACCCGAGGATCGATATCCTCATGGGCGCCCGCACGTCCCGGATGCGTTCCTGGATCTCCCGGGCGACCTTCTCCACGTCGATCGCGATCCGCCCGCAGGCGGGGCAGGCCACGATCTCGGGCTCCCGCGCGCGCCGCCCGGCGGCCTTGAGGATGTCGAAGGCCGCCTGCACCTCGATCGCCTTGTCGCCGGTGAGCGAGACGCGGACCGTGTCCCCCACCCCCTCCAGCAGGATCCGCCCGATGCCCACCGCGCTCTTGATCGTCCCGTACCCCGGGAGCCCCGCCTCGGTCACGCCCACGTGGATCGGGTAGTCGTTCAGCCCGGCGAACCGCAGGTTCGCCCCGACGTTCTGCTCCATGGAGGTGGACTTGATGGAGACCACCACGTCCCGGAATCCCCCCTGCTCCAGCCACTCGCAATGGCGGAGGGCGCTCTCCACCAGCGCCTCCTCCGTGGCCCATCCGTGCTTCTCGATCAGGTCCTTCTCGACCGACCCGGAGTTCACGCCCACGCGCATGCAGACGCCCTTCCCCCGGGCCGCGTCGGCCACGGCCCTCACGCGGGCCTTCCCCTCCTCGTCGAACCGCCCCGAGAGGCCCGCCACGTTGCCGGGGTTCAGGCGGACCTTGTCCACCCCCTGCGCGATCGCCTCGAGGGCGAACCTGGAGTTGAAGTGGATGTCGGCCACGAGGGGCGCGCCGCCCAGGAACTTCTTCACCGCGCCCAGGGCCTGCGCGTCGGCGGCGTCGAAGACGGCCACCCGGACGATCTCGCAGCCCGCGTCCAGGAGCCGGCGGATCTCGGCGCGGGAGGCCTCGAGGTCGGACGTCTTGGAGGTGGTGAGGGACTGGACCCAGATGGGATTCTCGCCGCCGATGACGAGCTTCCCGCAGCGGACCTCGCGAGCCTTGCGCCGGACGATCATCGTGAGCGACTTCGCGCGCCGCGGGGGCCTAGAGCCAGCGCCTCAGGACGATGAGGTACTTCTGGCGGTGGGTTTTCACCCCCTCGTCCAGGTAGGGGGGGATGGACTCCACGGGCGTGCCGTCGGCCTCCCGGAGCTTGGGGGCCGGCGGGTCGAGGCCGTCGTCCATCGTCTTGGGAATGTCGAACGTCCACGGGCCGCGCTTCGCCTTGGACGGGCGGTCGAGCTCGGTCGTGTCGACCATCACGTCCTCGGAGAGGCTTGACGGCTCGCAGCCGAAGACCTCCCAACCCTCGGATTCCCTTTCGCGCACGAAATCTTTCAACTCCTCGAACGGGACGGGGCCCACGACCTTGATCTCGTAATCGGGACCGGGGAAGGACCACTCGTGAGGGTATACCCCCACGTTGCCGGGGTTCCCCTCCCGCATCAGGCATCCGGCCAGCAGGGCCGGCGCCGCCGCGGCCAGAATCAAGCGTCCCACGAGCCTTATTCTAGGTCCCGGCGGGTCCGCGTGCCACCTTTCGCGGCGGCCTTCCCCGCGAGCTACTGCAGGGGCGGAAGGAAGGGAGACCAGCTGGGGGCGTCGATCGCGCCGCGGAGGCCGGTCAGCCGGCGGACCTCGTGGCCGACCTCGCCCACCGTGTAGAGTTCCTTGAACCCGTCGCGGTCGGAGACGAAGCAGATCCGCCTGCCGTCCGGGGACCAGGCGGGGCTGTCGCCTTCCCCGCTCAGGGTGGTCAGCCTCCGGACGCCGCCCGTGGCGGCCTCCATGAGGAAGATGGAGAGCCTCCCGTCCCGCTCGGAGGGCCAGGCGATCTTCAGGCCGTCCGGCGACCAGGCGGGCGTCTCGTCGAGCGATCCGGCGGGGCCGATCCCCGCCGCGTTCGATCCGTCCGCCTCCATCACCAGG
>CAYNDR010000461.1:0-449 GCA_964395295.1 uncultured Planctomycetales bacterium | reverse complement strand
GTCGGCCTGCATCAGGTACAGGTCCTCCGCCCCGGAACGGTTGGAAACGAAGGCGATCGTCTTCCCGTCGGGCGACCAGGCGGGCGACTGGTCGATGGCGGGATCGTCCGTCAGGCGGCGAGACCCGCCTCCGTCCGCATTGACCACGTAGATCTCCCAGTTCCCGTCCCGGTTGGACATGAGGGCGATCTTCGTCCCGTCGGGCGACCAGGAAGGGGACCTTTCGGTGAAGGGTCCTGAGGTCAGGCGCTTGAGGGCGCCGTCCCACAGCCAGAGGCCCCGGACCTGATCGCGCTCCGAGGCGAAGAGGAGAGCCTTCCCGTCCGGCGACCAGGCGGGCGTCTCGTTGAGGGATCCGGCGGGGCCGATCGCCGCGGGATTCGATCCGTCCGCCTCCATCACCAGGATGTCGGCCTGGAACGGCCCGCGCGCGATCGCGAAGGCGATCC
>CAYNDR010000460.1:499-4767 GCA_964395295.1 uncultured Planctomycetales bacterium | reverse complement strand
CTTCCTGCCCCTGGACGCCTCCCCCCTCGGCGGGATGCTCGACGCCGACGGCTATCCGCTCGCGCCGCTCCTGGCGGTCCGCGCGGCCAACGAGGTCCTCTCGGGGGCAACCTACCGGAAAGACCTGCGCCTCTTCGAGGACCCGATCCACAGCTTCGTCTTCGAGCGGGGCGGCCGGCTCGCGGCGGCGGTCTGGAGCGAAGCGGGAGAGGTCGAGAAGGACCTCCACCTCGGCCCGGAGGCGGAGGTCTTCCCGCCGCTCGGCGAGGCCCGCCGCCAGGGGCCCGGGGAGCCGTTCCGCGTGGGGCCGATGCCGATTTTCCTGCGGAACGTGGACGCCGCGCTGGTGAGGACCCAGCTCAGCCTCGACTTCTTCGACTCCGCCGGGGCCCGGGACGCGCGGCTCCCGCTCCAGCTGGACCCGGTCCGGAAGACCCTCAAGCTCCGGAACTGCTTCCTTCAGGGGGCGATGACGGACGTGCGCGCGCGGTTCGAGGGCCTCCCCGCGGGCTGGGCGGTCCGGTCCCTCTCCGGGGGCGCGGCCTCGCCCGGGGCCGGGGAGGAGCTGGCGCTGGATTTCTCCTTCACGCGCCCGCGCGACGCGTCGGAGGGGCCGCGCGAGGTCGGCATCGAGCTGTCCTTCCGGCGGGACGGCAAGCCCAGCTCGATCCGCCTGAAGCGGGCCCTCGACGTCTTCCCCGCGATCGCGATCGGGGCGGAGGTCACCGCCGTCCCCGCCGGGCGGCGCGTCACGATCCGCGTGGGCAACCGCGCGGGCCGTCCGGCCCTGCTGGCGGCGCGGGTCCGCCTATCCGGCCTCCCCGAGCGGATGGAGACTTTGGGGATCGTGGCCCCGGAGGCCGACCGCGCGCTGGAGTACGTCCTCCCCGGCGCCGCGGCCCCGCTGAAGGCGGAGGTGATCTGCGAGGAGCGCGGCGAGTCGCGCCTCCACGCCCGCCGGGTCATCGAGTTCGAATAGCCGTCAGGGCAGCCACCAGAGCTTCGGCCACCACGCCTGGGCGCGGCCGTGGTTCAGCAGGACGGCCAGCAGGGGCACGGCCAGCATCCCCAGCGCGCGGAGGGATTCGTTCCTGAACGCCCGCAGGTCGACCTCCAGGCGATCCCTTCCCCACGTCAACGGGAAGCCGCGGGGCTCGATCCGGGGAACGCGCGCGACGTAGGCCTTCCACTCCTCGGGGAAGAGCGCCGAAAGCTGGGACTCCTCCGAGGGGATGACGGCCCAGAGGTAGAAGGCGGCGGTGACGAGCATCGCCGCGACGAGCGACAGGCTGTGGAGGAAGGCCGCGATCGAGAGGGCAAGCATGAGGGATCCGAGGTAGAGGGGATTCCGGCAGTGGGAGTAGGGCCCCGTCGTGACGAGTTCCTTCCCCTTCCGGCCGCCCACGAAGAGGATGCTCGACAACCGGAGGGAGAGGCCCAGCGCCAGGAAGGCCCACCCGGCCGCGTCGCACGCCACGCCCGCCCACGTCCCGAACGGGACGAACGGGCGGCTGAGGAGGATCGCCGCGGCGCTGGGGAATCCGATCGCCGCGCCCATCCAGCCCCGCAGGCGGAAGGTCCGGTCCTTCGGTTTGGCCACTCGCCCTCCTCGCAATCCGGCCTCGGAGGCCGGAAACGGGCCCACTATAGCAAAGAACCGCGCGTATCCATCCGGGGATCTGACAGGGGATTCCGGAGGCCGCGGGCCCCAGGCCGGCCCGCGAATCCATGAATCCTTTGCGGCTTGCGGCGTCTTATTTAGGCTTCTCTCCCACCGCCTTGCTCATGGCCTCGGCGACGAGCTTGTTGCCTGCCTCGTTGAGGTGCACACGGTCCCCGGTCAGCAGTCCAAGAGATCAAGGGAGCGGGCGCTCCTGGGAATTGTGAACCTGAACGGGATCCGGCCGCTACTGGAAGTCGTCCAGGCTCCAGGAGTCCAGGTCCACCTTCCCCACCACCCGGGCCTGGATGGTCGGGGTGGACGTCAGCGGGTCGAGCGCCTTCTCGAGCTTCATGATCGTCCCGCAGGCGGCGCACTGGACCTGCTTGTCCAGGTGCTCCGGCTGGACGAGGAGGTGCTCCCCGCACTGGCAGAGGAGCTCCTGCGAGGCGATCGAGGCCCCCGCCGCGGGCTCGCGGCTTTCCCCGCCCGCCGGTTCCGCCGTGACGGTGACCGCCCGGGTCTCGGGGTCGTGGTAGCTGAAGAGGCGCATGACGAGCCCGCACTGGGGGCACTGGGCCTCCTTGCCCACGTGTTCGGGCAGGACCAGGAGCCTGGCCCCGCAGCGGCAGGCGAGGGAGTGGGAGCCCGTGGGGATCTTCGAGAGGGCGGCGGACTCCGCCTTTCCCCCGGCCGGGGCCGGCGGAGGGCCCGCGCGCTCCCGCTTCGGGGGGCCCGCCGCGGCGGGCTTCCTCGGCGGGGGGGCTTCGGACGCGCGGACTTTCATCTCCAGGGTCTGCGGGTCGCGCGCCTTCTCCAGATTCATCTGGGTCCCGCAGCGGGGGCACTGGCCCCGCTTGCCCAGGTGCTCCGGCCGGACCTGCAGGCGCTCCCCGCAGCGGCACACGATCTCCTGGATGCCCGGGGTGACCTTGCGCGGCTTGCCGCGGGAGGGCGGGTCCCCGTTCGAGGGGACCTTCTTCGCGGGGGGGGTCAGCCGGAGCGGCGCCTTGCAGGAACGGCAGACGTACACGCCGTCGCGGGACCGGTGATCGACCACCACCTCGGCCCCGCAGGCGCAGTTGATCGTGACCAGCGGGGATGAGATCCTCTTCTTCTCCATCCTCTTCCCGGTCGGTCCTGGGCCGAGGCTCCCGGCTTGCGGCCCGCCCCCAGCATTATACACCTTAATCCCGGGACCGGGGACCCCATTGCACGGGGCGGGGATAGTGGCGCAGGAGCTCCTTCTTGAGGAACTCGAAGGCCTCCTTGGGGCTGTCGCACGTCCGGAAGAGCCGCGCGTCGGCGGGGTTGATCGTGCCCCAGCGGACGAGGGCGTCGAAGTTGAGGAACTCGCGCCAGAACTTCCGGCCGTAGAGGACGATCGGCAGGGGCCGGCCCACCTTCCGGGTCTGCACGAGCGTCAGCAGTTCGAAGAGCTCGTCCATGGTGCCGAACCCGCCGGGGAAGATGACCATCCCGCAGGCGAGGTAGATGAACCAGAGCTTGCGCATGAAGAAGTAGTGGAACTCGAAGAGGAGCTCGGGCGTGATGAACGGGTTGGGGCGCTCCTCCGCGGGCAGGCTGATCGTGAGCCCCGCCGTGAGGCCGCGGGCCCGCTCCGCCGCCCCCCGGTTGGCCGCCTCCATGATCCCGGGCCCGCCCCCGGAGCAGATGACGAACCGGTTCCCCTGCCCCAGCGACCGGGCCCACTGGGTGATCGACGCCGCCAGCTCCGCCGCCTCCTCGTAGTAGATCGAAAGCTGGAGGTCCATCTCCAGGCGGTCGAGCTTCTGCCGGAGCTCCCTGGAGAGCCGGCCCGCGCTTTTCTTCTTCTCCTCCAGCGCCGCCTCCAGCTCGGCCTTCACCGCCACCGGCGGGCGCGCCCGGGAGGAGCCGAAGAAGACCACCGTCTCCCGCACGTTCATCCGCTGGAAGCGCTGGAGCGGCTCCAGGTACTCCGAAAGGATGCGGAGCGTGCGCGCGTCGGGGCTCGCCAGGAACTGCGCGTTCTGGTACGCCTTGACCGCCCGCTTGGGGGGCTTGAAATTCTGCTCAGCCATCGATCTCCTCCAGATCCTCGATCGCCGCCCGGATGAGCGGCGCGATCGTCCGCGCGCCGAAGTCGAACCGCAGTCCCGCCGCCGCGAAGAGCCGCGGAAGCGGGCGCGTCCATCCCAGCGACAGGGCCCGCCGGTAGGCGGCCGTGGCCCCCCGCCGGTCCTCCTTCGCGTCCCGCCAGACCTGCAGGGCCCCGGTCTGCGCGATCCCGTACTCGATGTAGTAGAACGGGACCGTGAAGAAGTGCGGCTGGCGGTGCCAGCCGTAGCCCAGCTCCTCCTCCAGCCCCGTCCAGTCCTCCGCGCCGCCGAGCCGCCGCCGCAGGTCCGTCCACGCGGCGCGCCGCTCCGCGCGGGAGTGGCCGGGATTCGTGTAAATCCAGTGCTGGAAGGCGTCCACCGCGGCGATCCACGGGTAGAGCGCCAGGAGATCCTCGAGGTGGCCGGCCCGGGCCCGGTCCGCCTCCTCCCGCGGGTAGAACTCCCCGAGGTGGGGCTGTCCCAGGAGCTCCATCCCCATCGAGGCCACCTCCGCGAACTCGGTGGGG
>CAYNDR010000460.1:0-489 GCA_964395295.1 uncultured Planctomycetales bacterium | reverse complement strand
CGGCTGGTCGTCGCGGTTGAAGCGCGGCTCGAGGGGGCGGCACAGGAAGGAGTGGAACGCGTGGCCGCCCTCATGCAGGAGCGTCTCCACGTCACGGTGCAGGCCCGCGGCGTTGGCGAAGATGAAGGGCACCCGCTCGACCTCGAAGACCGTCTGGTAGCCCCCGGGCGCCTTGCCCTTGCGGCTCTCCAGGTCCAGGTATCCCCTGTCGCGGAGGGCCGCGAACATCCGCCCGAACTCCGGGTGCACCCGGCGGAAGATCCGCAGGCAACCCTCCACGAGGCCGTCCGTCTTCTTGAACGGCCGCAGAGGCGGGCGGCCCCGGGGATCGACCGCGAGGTCCCATGGCCGCAGGAGGCCCGCCCCCAGGAGCCTCCGCCGCCGCTCGTGCCGCCGCCGCAGTTCCGGGACCACGATCTTCTCGCAGGCCTCGTGGAAGTCGAAGCAGTGGCGGGGCGTGTAGTCGAACCGGCCCCGGGCGCGGAAGGT
>CAYNDR010000459.1:3522-4771 GCA_964395295.1 uncultured Planctomycetales bacterium | reverse complement strand
GGACGACCCTATTGGGGTCCGGGCCGGCGGCTCCGAGTTGAAGTAGACGTTCAGGCGTCCGGCCCGGACGTAGAGGCCGAAGTCCTCCGGCCCCGCGTGCTGGTTCTCGCACCGGTTGACCACGGTCCCGAACTGCGCCACGTCGTCCGTCTTGAGCCACGCGAAGACCGAGCCGTTCCGCGTGAACGAGCCCACCGGCCCCGCGGCCGGATAGACGACCATGTCCTTCCCGGAGAAGGAGACCGCCGGCGTGCCCGCCGTGGCCAGCGAGGCGCCGGTGTTCTCGCCGCGGAGGCCGTGCTGGAGGTCGCGGAACGGCGCGCCGGGGCTCCGGCCGGGCTCCACCCAGAAGACGAGCCCCGGGAGCGGCGCGTCGCCCGCGGGCAGCGTCTTGGCGAAGCGGTCGATCTCCTGCTGGAGCTCCATGCGCGCGAGGCCCTTCGTCCCCTGCAGGGCCGTCTCGTACCAGCGGAGCGCCCTCTGCTCGCAGGCGGCCTTGACGCGCGCCGCCCTCTTCTTCGCCGCCTCGCGCCACGCCCTGGCGAGGGCGGCCTGCTCCTCCGGCGCCGCCGGCTTGGAGATCTCCGCCGCGGCGGCCTCGGAGAGCGCCGGGTCGGAGCACCGGGCCAGGTACGGCAGGCCCCGCTCC
This sequence comes from uncultured Planctomycetales bacterium, assembly GCA_964395295.1. Classification (GTDB taxonomy): domain Bacteria; phylum Planctomycetota; class MHYJ01; order MHYJ01; family JACPRB01; genus CAYNDR01. The sequence continues at coordinate 4,122 of CAYNDR010000459.1, read as the reverse complement.
CACTGGTCGCGGGCGAAGCAGTAATGCGTCCCCACTCCCAGGTTCGCGTCGGGGTCGTTCGGGTTCTCCTTCAGCGCCTCCAGCATGGGCTTGAGCTTGACGAACTCCGCCCGGAGCGCGGCGATCTCCTTGTCGAGGCCCTGGAGCTTCTCCAGGAGCGCCGCGTCCTGCGCCCGGCGGGCCGCCGGGAGCGCCTTGGCCGTGAGCCCGCGGGCCGCGTCGTAGTCCTCGGCCTCGAGGGCGTCGTCGATCAGCGGCAGGTACGCCTCCGCGACCGCCTTGGCGGCCGCCGGCGCCGTCGCCGCGCGCCCCGCGGCCTCCAGCGCGTCCGCCTTCATCTCGTTCGCGTCCACCTGGAAATCGCGGGCCAGCGCCTCGATCGCGGCCACCGCCAGCGCCGCGTCTCCCGCCTTGGCGGCCAGCTCCCGCGCCTCTGCGAGGAGGACGAACCGCATCGCCCCGTCCTTCCCTTCCTCCTTGGAGTGCTGGAGCAGTTTCTGCGCGAGCGCCTTCATCCCGTCGGCGGTCTTGCGCGCGTAGTCGGCCTTGAAGACGTCGCGGATGAGCTTCTGGACCTTCTCCTGCTCCTCGGCCGGCGGG
>CAYNDR010000459.1:0-3512 GCA_964395295.1 uncultured Planctomycetales bacterium | reverse complement strand
GAGGCGGCGCCTGCTGGGCGAGGGCCAGGACGAGGGCGGCCGCGAGGAGCTGGATCATCGAACCTATAGATTATACGGCATGCGCCGCGCCGGAGCCAATGGGCTATACTTCTCTATAACAAAGCCGCCCGCGCGACGTCCAATATGTCGTATACGGAGAACCGCCCATGAAGAACTCCGCCCCTCTCGCCGCCGCGGCCCTGCTCCTCCTGGCCGCCGCGCCCCAGGACGGCAACGTCACGCTCGCCGGGAAGGTCGTGGACGACTCGACCGGCCAGCCCATCCCCAGGATCGTGTTCAACGTCTACCTCCAGGCCGGCGAGTCCGGCGGCGGCCAGCAGAAGACGGTCACCACGGACGAGGCCGGCACCTTCACGCTCTCCGTCCGGAAGGGCTCCCGGGCGTTCGTCCTCTGGAACCCCGGCCGCTCCCACCTGCTCGACATGGAATGGCTCGAGGAGAACGGGGGACGCTATGTCCAGCTGGGGGCGGTCGAGGCCGACCGGACCGGCCTCGACCTCAAGGTCCGCCTGCGCCCGGCCGTCGAGCTGAAGGTCCGCGTGATGGACGTCGCCGGCCAGCCCGCCCGGCGGGCGAACGCGTACTTCGACGCGGAGACGCCGCCGGCGGTCGCGGGGGATTCGGGCGAGGCCGTCTTCAAGCTCGCCCCGGCGGACAAGGACTACGACCTGTACGTGGTCTCCTCGGACGGCAAGCAGGCGGCCCTCGTCCGGCTCAAGGCCGGCGCGAAGGAGGCCGCGGTCGCGCTCCGGCCCGCCCTCGACCTCAAGGGCGAGGCGGTCGCGGACGACGGCAAGCCCGCCGCGAACCTCCAGTTCACGACGCACATGGTCCTCAACGGCCGGCCGTTCATGGAGATGGCGCGGCGGTCCCAGGGGCTCGTCTCCGGCGCGGACGGCCGCTTCGCGTTCAAGGGCGCCTGCGAGGGCGCGGCCTACCAGCTCTCCTGGTACCCCGGCCAGGGCGGGAACGCCTCCTACCACCAGGGCGGCTGCAGCATCGTGGCCGCGAAGGACGCCCCGGTCCGGGTCGAGGTGAAGCGCTTCATCGACGACTGGGACGCGCCCGGCAACATCGGCGTCGGCGCGGAGACCCGCTGCAAGGACCTGAACGACTACTGCCTGGACCTTGAGGACAACATCCTCGCCTGCGAGGGGTCGAAGCAGGCGGTCCTCCAGATCACCCCCGGGGACAAGCTCAAGGCCACGTGGCCCCTCGGGTTCGTCCCGGAGGCCATCGAGTGCCGCGCGGACGGGGTCGTGATCGTGGCGGGCGGCGGGAAGATCGCGCTCCTCGACGGGGCGGGCAAGAAGCTCAAGGAGGCCGCCCTGCCCGGGAAGGCCACGACCGCCACCGGCGTCAGCGGCTCCGGCGAGGACGTCTTCGTGTGCGTCCAGGGGGGCACGGGGTACGCCATCTACCGCCTGAACGCCGAGCTCGGGGACCCGAAGGCCATCGTGAAGGACCTCCGCGGATGCTGCGGCCAGATGGACTTCACCGCGCGCGACGGCGCCCTCTACGTCGCCGCCAACTGCGCCTTCAAGGTCCAGAAGTACGACCGTGAGGGGAAGAAGCTCGCGGAGTTCGGCAAGAACGCCAGCGGCGGGGATCCCGAGGGGTTCGAGGGCTGCTGCGAGCCCAAGAACGTCTGCTTCGACAGCCGCGGGGACCTCTACACCGCGGAGTCCGGCAGCTGCGCCGTCAAGAAGTTCTCGGCGGACGGGAAGTTCCTGGCGCACGTGGGGAAGGTCCCGACCATCCGCGGCTGTGTCCGCGTGTCGGTGTGGGTGAGCAAGGACCTCAGCCGCGTCTACATGCTGGACACCAGCCGCAACATCGTCCGGCTCGTGCGTCCTGAAAAGAAGGCCCCGTGATCCTCGCCGCCCTTCTCCTCCTGGCCGGCCAGGACCGGGCCGTCCAGGCCGCCGTGACGGATCCGCTCGCGAAGGAGAACGCCTGCGCGTGCGTGGAGGGCTACGCCCAGCGGGACTACAACGCGCTGGCGGGATTCCTCTCCGCGAGGCTCGGCCGCCCCGTCCGGCTCCGCTTCGGCGCGTCGGCGAAGGACGCGGACCTCGTCTTCGGCCGGGCCCCGGACGGCGGCGTGCCGCTGGCCCGCCTCACGGGCCTCGACGGCGGGGTCCTGCTCCACGGCCTCTTCGTCGTGCGCGGCGACGACCCGGCGGGCGGGATCGCCGACCTCAAGGGGCGGTCGATCCTCTTCGGCCCGCCCGGCGCGGCCGAGAAGCGCGAGTCCGCGTTCGAGGCGCTCCGGCGCGCGGGGATCGCCGTCCCCGAGTCGCCCGCGGCGCGGGACTCCTGCACGGAGGCGGCGGTGGCGGTGGTCAGGAAGGAGGCGGACGCGGCGGCGATCTCCAGCTACGCGATGCCGCTCATCCTCGGGTGCAAGGCGGTGGCGAAGGGGGAGCTCAAGGTGATCGGGAGGACGGCCTCCTCGCCGTTCGTCGGGGCGTTCGCCTCCGCGGCGCTCCCTCCGGCGGAGCGGGCGGCGGTCCGCGAGGCGCTGCTGGGGGTCGCGTCCGACCCGGGGCTGCTGGCGAGACTCGAGTCGAAGGCGGGGTTCGTGGAGCCGGCCGTGGAGGAGGCGATCGACCGGCGGGGCGGGCCGCGGCGGGGCGCGCGGAGCGTCGACGTGCCGCAGGCCCTGCCGCCGAAGGCGCGATTCCTGTGGCGCCGGGAGCTTTCGGGGCAGAGCCTCGGCGGCGTCGCCGTGGCGGGCGGCCGGGTGGTCCTTTCGGACAAGTCGGCGGACGGGGGAGAGGACGTCTGGCGGTGCCTGGAGGCGGACACCGGGAAGGATGTCTGGGAGCTCCGGTACGCCGCGTCGGCGAAGATGGACTACACGAGCGCCCCGCGGGCCGCGCCCGTGGTGGTCGAGGACCGGGTCTATCTGCTCGGCGCGCTGGGGGATCTTCATTGCGTGGGGCTCGATCGGGGGGAGGTGGTCTGGAGGCGCGGTCTCGTCAAGGACTTCGGCGGGAAGGTGCCCACGTGGGGTTTCAGCGGCACGCCGCTGGTGGTGGGCGACCGGCTGGTCGTCTCCGCGGCCGCGGCGCTCGTGGCCCTCGACCGGAAGACGGGGGCGGTCTGCTGGAAGACGCCGGGGCGGCCGCCGGGCTACGGGAACCTGATCCTCGCGGAGCTGGGGGGGCGGTTGCAGGTCGTGGGGCACGACGCGGCCACTGCGGGGGGGTGGGACCCGGAGAGCGGGGAGCGGCTGTGGGAGATCAAGCCTCCGCTGGGGGACGAGTTCAACGTCCCCACGCCGGCGGTGGCGGGGGGGAAGCTGCTGCTGGCGACGGAGAAGAACGGCGCGCGGCTGTACGGTTTCAAGGACGACGGCACGGTGGACCCGGAGCCGGTCGCGCGGAACGAGGAGTTGGCGCCCTCGACGACGTCGCCGGTGGTGGCGGGGGGCCTGGTGTGGGGGGGGTGTGACCGGGGGCTGTTCTGCCTGGACCCTGCGGACG
>CAYNDR010000458.1:0-4771 GCA_964395295.1 uncultured Planctomycetales bacterium | reverse complement strand
ATGACAGCTTCCACTCGGCGTCCGGCCATCCCCGGATGGCGCGGGAAGACCAGGAGCGGGCCTACCACCGGGCCTGGAAGGACTTCTATTCCACGGTGCACATGAAGCGCTGTCTGGCGCGCTTCAAGGGGGCGGCCTACTGGAACCTCTTCCGCGCCTATTTCTGGCACCGGAACTCGGTGGAGCTGGGGGAGCACCCCATGATGTCCGGCTTCTACCGCCTCCGGGACCGCCTGGAGCGGCGGCCGACCTTCCCGCGGGAGGGCCGCCTGGCGCACGCCTGGCGCCAGCTGAGGGAGACCGTCCGGCAGGCCCGAATCTGGGGCCGTCTGGTGATCGAGATGCAGGACGTGTGGAGGAGCACCCGCCGGCCCGGCGAGAGGGAGAGGCAGATGAGGGGCGTCCTGAAGGCGGCGTTCGCGGCGTCCCGGATGGTCAGGACGGCCCTCTCCCGGCCGTTCCTCTCCTGCCGGCCCCTGGGCGCCCCCGCGGAGACTCCGCCGATGCCTTCACGCCTCGATCTGGATGGCATGGTGTAGGCAACCCCCGGCCGGATGAGCCGCGGCGCATCGGAGGTCAGACGTCGCTCATGATCTGGTCGTGGAAGGCCAGGTAGTTGTCGCGGTCGGGGCCCGCGCGGGCCTTGATCGCCCCCCTGGGGTGCAGGTTGTAGTGGCCCGTCAGGTTGTACTGAACGAACGGGCCCCACTCGTGCTTCTTCTGGAGAGGCAGGAGCTGTTCCTGGAGGACCTTCATGATCGGGCGCAGTTTGAACTTCGGGTTCCGGAGGAATCCCATCAGGATTTCCATCGGGCAGTTGCCCGCCCCGCGCCCCAGGCCCATCAGCGACGCGTCCACCCGGTTGACCCCCAGGATGATCGCCTCGATCGTGTTCGCCAGCGCCAGCTGGAGGTTGTTGTGGGCGTGGATCCCGACCTCCTTGCCCGTCCCCTCCAGCGCCTTCTGGTACTTCGTGACGAGGTTGTCCACCTGCTCCCGGTAGAGGGAACCGTAGCTGTCCACCACGACCACCGTCTCCACCGGGGTCGTGCGGAGCACCTCCAGGGACTGGTCGATCTCCACGTCCTGGGCGGTCGAGATCGCCATGATGTTGCACGTGGTCTCGTACCCCATCCGGTGGGCGTGCTCGATCATGGCCACCGCCTCGGGGATCTGGCTCACGTAGCACGCCACGCGGACCATGTCGATGACGCTCTTGTCCTTCGGCCCGATCTGGCTCTTCCAGTCGCACTTGCCGCCGGCGTCGGCCATCACGGAGAGCTTGAGGCCCGTGGCCTGGGAGTCGTGCTTGCCCACGACGCGGCGGACGTCCTCCTCGTGGCAGTGGCGCCAGGGGCCGAACTGGGCGGGAGGGAAGAGGGCCGGGGAGTTCTTGTAGCCGATCTCCATGTAGTCCACGCCGGCGGCCAGGCACGCCTCGTAGACGCCGCGCACGAACTCGTCGGTGAACTGGCTGTCGTTGACGAGGCCGCCGTCGCGGACGGTGCAGTCGAGCACCTTCAGCTGGGGACGGTACGTGATCCAGGGGGCTTTGTCGGGCATATCGCTCCTGCGGTGCGGCTGAGGGATCAGAACCTGTAGACCAGGCCGGCGAGGAAGCGGACGCCGAAGCCGCCGACCTCGTCGTCCGACTCCAGCACGGTCTCGTCCTTGTCGAAGTCGAACTTGAGATAACGGGCCATGGCCTCGATCTGGAATCCCAGCCCTTCGACGTATTCGTCCAGCCGGTAGGTCAGGCCCGCGCCGACCTCCACGCCCACCGACGGCTTGAAGTCACCAGGGAGGCCGCTCATGTCAATCGAGCCGAGGAGGATCCCCGCCCGGAAGTACAGTTCGCAGGGCTCCTCCAGGAGGTCCGCGGGGGCGTAGACCACGCCCAGCGACCCCACGATCGCCGTGATGTCCACCCCGAGGAGGAAGTCGCCCCCCAGGCGCAGGCTCATCTCCTCGGCCACCTCCATCTGGCCGAAGATCTCCACGCCGCTCAACGACGACATCTCGTACTCCACGATCTCCGTGGCGGTGCGCGACTCGAAATTCAGGTCCGTGACCCACAGGGAATAGCCCACGCCGATCGCGATGCCGAGCTCCTCGCCCGCCCCGACATCCCCGGCCTCCTGGGCCGGCTTGGCCTTCACTTCCTGGGCCCATGCCGGCGAGGCGATGGCGAACGAGAACGCAAAGGCCAGGGCCAAAGACATCCGCCGAATGTTCATCATGGCTATCCTCCAACGGTTGCGGCCGGCCGCCGGGGCCTCAGCCGCGATTCATGACGGGAGGGATGCGGAACGGCCACGAATGTAGGTGCTGGGTGCCGAAAAATCAAGAAAGAGTGCGGGGGGGGCTTCACAGCGCGGCCGAGCCGCAACCAAAAGGGGTTGTTGCGGCCGTTGCCGCGCATTGAGGGATTGTAGATTGAGCCATTGAGCGATTGACCCCGCGGGCACGGAAAGGGGACGTGAATCCGCGCCAGTCATTGGAATCACCGGAGATGGGCCGCCCCACGGGAAATCTTCTCGGAAGAACAAGAAGTCTAACGTTAGTAGTACAGAGGATGTCACCCGATCCCGGGCTTCCCCCGGCCCGGCGGGGGAGCCCCCTCCGGCGCGAGGACCGCCTCCACCCGGCGGCGCATCCCGGCGATGCCCTCGCGCTCCCACCAGGCCGCCCACTTCCGGAGGTACTCCGTGTCGAGCCTCTTCTGGCGCTTGCCGATCTGCCTCACGTCCATGAGGTCCCTGTCCCGTGCGGAGACCAGCTTGTAGATGATCAGGTCCTCCGGAGAGGCCACCCAGACCTTCCGATCGAAGAGATCCACCTCCTTGCGGCGGGCCAGGGCGCTCCGGTCGAAGGGGGAATCCCCCAGGGTGAGGTCGAGGTGCCAGGGGCTCCTTTCCCCGCCCAGGGGGAGGCGCGCCCATCCGCTCACCTGGAGCTGTTGGATCGCCAGGCCCTCGTCCACCGAGAAGCCGGACTTCGCGGCGGCCCGGAGGAACCTCAGGGCCTCGCGCTCGGGGATGAACAGGACGATGTCCACGTCCTCCGTGTAGCGGGGCTCGCCCCAGAGGCCGGCCGCCAGGCCGCCGTAGAGCATGTAGGGGAAGGGGCCCGAGTCGGCCGCCTCGATCGCCGCGAGGAAGACACTGCGGGGGTCAGGCATGGCGTTTCTTCATCCTCCGCGAGAGGGACACGGGATGGCGGCGGCCCCGCCGCGGCGCCCGGAGGGGATTCGTGAGCAGTCCTTCGAGGACCTGGGCGGCCCGGCCGACCGTGAGCGAGCGCAGTTCGCGGTCCCGCGCCTCTTCGCTGGCGCGGCCCAGGCGTTCCATCTTCCGCTTCCACCGTCCCGCCATCCATGGCCAGTATATCTTCCGTCCGGGGCGGAAGTCACCAGATGATTCGGCCCGGAGGATCGTCCGCTGGCATGCGTTCAGGAGCGGATCCCGGATGGCGGGGGGATTACGCCCCCCTCAGCAAGCCCTCCAGCGCCGCGCGCTGGTCCTGGAGGTCCTTCCGCGTGCGGTCGTAGGCGGTGGGGCCTATCTTGTCGCGCTGGATGATGGCCAGGTTGTTCTCCGCGGCCGTCACCTGCTGGAGGAGGTCCCGGACCGCCGAGGGATCGGCCGGTTGGCCCGCCGCCGCGTGCTCCCGCATCTCGTCGAAGCGCTGCTGGATCTTGACGACGAACGATTTCCGCAGGGTGTTGAAGAGGTCCACGAACGAGCGGTGCTGGCTTTCGAACTGCTCGTTGAGCTTCCGGTAGCGCTCGTGGAGGTCGGCGTAGGCTTCCGAGGGGAGGACCCCCAGGCGCTGGGCCGCCGCCTGGAGGCGCGCGCCCGCCTCGGGGTACTTCTGCGAGGCGAATTCCAGCTCGGCCGTGGCGAGGATCTGCTCGGCGTCGCGGCTTGTCAGGACGAGCTCCAGCTCCCGCTCCAGGATCTCGACCTCGTTCCGGAGGGCGTCGTAGCGGGGGGGGAGGGGCTCGACCTCCTTGGCGATGGCCTGGAGGGCGGCCTTGGCGTCGATGAAGGCCTTGGCCCGGAAGAGGCGGCGGGCCTCCTCGATCTGCTTCTGGAGGTCCACGTAGTGGAGCCGCGTCTCCAGGAGGTGCTCCTCCCAGTGCGACTCCTTGCGGCGCATGCGCGTGAGCTGGAGCGTCTGGCGGATCTCCTCCGGGTTCGCCGGCTCCCAGCGCCTCGGATCCTCGTACCGGCCGGTATCGATGATCGCGTTGAGCTTCTCGCGGAACTCCTCGATGGTCCAGCGCTTCGAGGGATCCTTGTCCCTCCCCACTTCGATGAGCGTCTCGAGCTCGCGGGAGAGGGTGGGGACGCAGTCGGCCGCGTAGAGCGGGTGGCGCCGGGAGGCGTCCCCCAGCCACGTGAAGATCGAGGTGTGGTCCATCCCCTCGTAGGCCGCGCGGCCCGTCACCAGCTCGAAGTAGACGGTCGAGAGCTGGTAGACGTCCGTGGCCCGGGTGACGTCGCCGTTGGGGACCGTCTGCTCGGGGGCCATGTAGCGCGGGGTGCCGATCCGCCAGCCGAGGATGGTGAGCTGTTGTGTCTGGGACTCGCCGGCCCACTTTCCGATGCCGAAGTCCATGATGACGGCGCGGCCGTCGTCCTCGCGGATCATGATGTTGGAGGGCTTGAGGTCGCGGTGGATGATGCCGCGCTGGTGGACGTAGCGTAGGGCCTCGACGACGTCGCGGATGCGCTGGATCGCCACGGGGAGCGGCATGCCGCGGCCC
>CAYNDR010000457.1:0-4893 GCA_964395295.1 uncultured Planctomycetales bacterium | reverse complement strand
CCCCGAGGAGCCGGCGGAGTACGGCCACCCGGCCCCCAGTCTCCTCCCCCCGGCCGGCGCAATATTCGGCCCGCCCCCAGCAGTCGCGGGGCGAGGTCAAATGGTTCGCCCGGCCCATCTCACCCTGCGCGATCTCCTCGGTGCAGACGGGCGGGAGGCGCACCCCCCGCCGCGTGGCGGAGGCGACCGTCATCAGGTACGGCGTGTTGCTCTCCCGCGAAGCCTGCGTGAGCGCCGCCATCAGCGGCGCCTCCATGGGAAGGGACTTCCCTTCCTTGATCTCGGCGGGGGTCAGCCGGGGGGCCACGGCCTCGGCCGCCCAGGCGTAAGGTTGCCCGCCGCTGCGGAGCTTCAGGTCTTCCAGGAGCCACTTCACGACCTCCTTCGGCCCGGCCATCGGGCGCACCTGCAGGCGCACCGAGCCGGGCAGCGCGTCCTCCAGCGGGAAGCGGATCTTCTCGGGCCCGCCGCCCGTCCGGGCCAGCGCCACCACGCGCCGCTCCGCCACGATCCCCCGCCGCTCCACGGGGATCATCGCCTCGCTGACCGCCCTGGCTCCGTCAGCGGGCGTGAAGGCGGCCGTGAAACGGGCGTATGTCAGCGGGGCCGCGTACCCGCCGTCCCCCGGCAGCGCCCGCGCGTCGACCTCGAAATCCACCCGCGCCACGCCGCGCGGGGCGACCTCGATCTCCGCCGGCCCGGCCGGCGCCACCCGCAGATCCGCCGTCACGGCCAGGGTCCCCTTCCGGGCCTGGTCCGTGTTGTTCACGACGAAGACGGGCGTCCGGAAGTGATCGCCCTCGTGGATCAGGATCGGCCAGGGCGCCTGGAGCGCCACGTCCTGGCGGAAGCGGACCGTGCGGCGGATCTCGCCGATGAGCGTCTCCGGGGTGACGGCGCGCGCCGTGAAGCGGAACTCGCCGCTGCCCGCCGGCAGCAGGAAGTTCACCTTCTTCACCTCGCCGTCCCCGTCGGTCACCAGGCGGGCCTCGTAGAAGAGCGTCAGGCCGTGCTGGCGGAGGAAATCGGCGTAGGCGTCCACCAGGCGGTCGCTGTACGTGGCCCTGCATCCCCCTCCATAGCGTGCACCGCCACGGCGGCCGCCGTAACGGCCGCCGGCCCCGCCCCCGAAGCCGACCGTGTCGTAGGCAAGATCCTTGTACAGCCCCCAGGCGAAGACGGCGGAAAGCCAGAAGACGTCCTCGCGGGGCTTGTCCGGGGAAAGGGTCGAGCCTCCGGGCCTCACCCATAGCGGGAGCCGGTTGTTCAGGAAGTAACGTGCCAGGTCCGGCGTGAGGTCCTCCTGCATCACGAACGCGGTGGAGAGCACCGCGGCCAGCGACAGCTCCGCGCCGGCGACCGGCCTGTCTTTCCAGTCTCGCACCTTCACCGTCGCCAAGACCGGCGCGGCGGCCGCGTAAGCCTCACGGTCCGTCTCGATCTCGAGCTTCAGGAACTTCTGTGCCGGGATGACGGGGACCTCCACGACAGCGGTGATGACCTGGTCGTCCGCTACCGCCACGGCGTGTAGGAACAGATTGGAGGCCCCTGCCGCGTCCACCGGCAGGTCGTAGACGCCGTTCACGCCTTGCATGGCGAAGGACCGGTGGAGACGCACCTTCTCGCGGGAGACGGTCAGGAGGACGTCCAGGCCGGGACGGGTGGACTGGAGGGTCACCCGGGCGGTTTCTTCGGGATAGTACGCCTTCCGGTCCAGGTGGAGGGTCAGACCTTTCTCTCCGACACTGACCCCCATCTGTCGCAGGGTGTGGGGTACCTCCCGATAGACCCACCCCGCGGCGCCTTGCACGCCCACGCGGACGGCCACCTGTGCGTTCCCGAGGTGGACGGCAAAGTGCGCGCGACCGTCCTTGTTGGTCTTGATCGTCTCGACGGACTTCGATTCGTCCCCCTCCTTTCCCACCTCCAGCCGCAGGGTGGCGGGGACCGCCCGGCCGTCCAGCGCGCGGGTGAAGACCTCCGCCCGGAGCGTCTCTCCGGGATAGTAGAAGGTGCGCTCCTGCTTGACCTCGAGGAAGAGGGGCAGGTCGTAGGTGAGCACCTCCGTGGACGCCGTGTCCTTCCGGTGCGGCAGCGTGTCCACCTCGACGATCACCCGGTACCGGTGCGCCGTCTTGGGGTCCGAATCGAACGACCACGCGAACTCGCCGTTGGCGTCCGTCAGGCCCCCCGCTCTCCAGACCGCGCTCATCCCCCCGATGCGACTGCGCAGGAGATCCTCATTGTCCTCATTCGGGTATTCCTTCAGCTCGACCGGCTCGAAGAAGTCCTCTCGCGGGTCGGACGGCCTGGGGATTTCCGGTGCCGGGCCGCGGAGGACCCGAACGCTGATCGGCAGGCCCACGGCGGCGACGTTCCCGAAGCGCATCGCCCGGGCGCGCCCCCGCAGGGTGGAGCCCATGAAGGCCAGTTCCTGGTCCGCCTTCACGCTTACCTCCACCAAAGGCCGCTCGCCGCGGTCCACGCGGAAGACGGGATACCGGGTCTTCTCGTGGCCCAGGGTCATGTGGTAGGCGCCGAGGGCGGCATCGGAGGGGAGCGGGAGTTCCAGCGACACGGTCCCGGCCTGGTTCGGCCGGGCCCGGAAGATGCCGTACAGCCGGTTGCCGTTCCAGAGCATGAACTCCACGTCCTCGTCCTCCGGCAGGACGGGGCCGGCGGCGTCCAGCCTGCGCAGGAGCCCCTTCACGCGCGCCTTCTCGCCGGGCTGGAAGATGGGCCTCTCGGCGTAGAAGAGCGCCCGCCAGGGTCTGTTCTCCGCCGGCCGCTCGGCGAAGACGTCGATCGGGCAGATATCCCCCAGGTCGTTCAGCGACGCCTTGAATCCGCACCTCACCCCCTTCCACTTCTCCGGCACGGCGGTGAACACGGTGCCATCGGCGGCGGTCTTCGCCTCAAAGGGCTCCGGATCGAGCTGGAACCCCTTCCGCAGCGACAGCCCTTCCTCGAACCCCTTGCGGAAGTCGTCGTTGTCGGTGGCCAGTTCGTCGCGCTTCCCCTCGTTGAATCCGGCGGAGAGCCCCTCGAGGAACTTGGCCGGCCTGCCGCCGTCGTGGAGCTTCGGGGCGATGGCGGCGAGGTCGTAGCGCGGTCGGACCGTCCCGTGGATCCGCGCGCCGACAAGCGGCCCGCCCGCGTCGCGATCCACCACCCGGAAGAGCACTCCTTCTGGCGACGCCCAGGTGAGCACCTTCTCAGCCACGATGGCCACCTGAGTGACGGCCACCACCGGCGCGTAGCGCACGCGGGCGGTGATGAGATAGAAGCCGGGGGCTTTCAGGGGGACGATCAGCGCGCGGGTGGTCTGGGTGCCATTCTTAGCCAGCGGGCCGAGATCGTCGGCCCACGTCTTCACAACCGACAGGTTCGCGGCCGCCAAGACGGCCTGGCGTGGGGGTAGTAGGGCGAACTTCCGGTAGGCGTCGCCGTCCGCAAACCTCCGCGCCTCCAGGGCGATCTCGCCGTGATAGCAGCTTCGCACCTGGACGGTGATCTTGTTCGCGGGGGAGTAGATCTTCGCGTCCTCCCGCTTCAGCGAGAACTCGCGGAACTCCGTCTGCAGCCGCCAGCCGAGTTCGTGCGCACGCTGCAGGATCAATTCTCCCTTTGAAGCTGCGTGGAAATAGATCACGGGCTCGTCCGACGGGGCGCCGAGTTCATCCTTGAGAATCCCCTTCCTTTCCAATATGTCGCGCGGCGCGGTATTCAGAACTGCGACCCCGGCGTACTTGGCCAGGTCCTGGTGCGAGGCCAGCCTTGCGGAAGCTCCACTCGCGGCGGTTTTGAACGGCTCACGCGAGGCAAGCTCATCCAGCCAGGCTGGCCTCTCCAGGGGCCAGAAGGCGAACGCGTTCGCCAGCAGGCGGCGGCCTTCGAACAGCTCGAAGGCCTTGGTGAACGCGCGGAGGGTGTTCTCGTTCTCCGGCGCGGCTTTCACCAGCTGCCCCCAAACCGGGAGGGCGCGTCCGTAGTCGGCTTCGACGAAGTACTGGTTGCCCAGCAGGTACAGCGTGCGCGGGCTGCGACCGATGGGCGAGGCGTGCAGCCGGCCGAGAAGCTCCTCGTGCCTGATCAGCCCGCGGCCGTAAAGGAGGATCTGGATGGCGTCGTAGCCCTCCGCCAGGAAGGATTCGGCCGCCTTCCCCTTGCCCTGGATGGCGAGGATATCCTCCAGCTGCCGCGTGACGGCGTTGAAGTACTCCAGCAGCTTGTGGGGGTCGTCGAACCCCTGGGGATTCCTGATGCGGAGGTTGCTGTCGGGGTTGAGCTTCGAGTGAAAGACGAAGTCGTCGGGCTGCGCGGGGGTTCGCAGGTCGCCGGACGGGTCGAAGAAGAAGGGGTAGAGGGCGCGGAGCTTCTCCCGCAGGACGGTGCGCTGGAAGTCGAAGCTGCGGTCGTGCAGGGAGATCGCGTCCAGGAGAGGAAGGGCCTGGTCGCCCTTTCCCGCCTCCACGTAGGCTTTCGCGACCTCGCAGGCGGCCTGGTCCAGGTAGTCGCCGCCGCCTCCGCCGGCCCGCAGGGACTCGAGGACCTTCATGGCCTCCTCGAACCGCCCGGCCTTCAGGTACCCGTGCAGGTTCTCCAGGAGCCGCAGGTCCTTCAGGCGCTCCGCCGCCGGTGCCCGGGATTGGAGAGACATCACGAGGGCGGCGACCCCGACCATAACAATGGCCGCTGTAGAGCACGCCACGAGGATCCGCTTCTTCATAAGCCGCCCTTTCCAGGCCGTTGGACAAGCGGGAGGCATAACCCGGGCGCGAATTCCTGCGCCGGGCGCACTCCATCGTCAGAGAAACCATGATTAAGCAGACGGCGTGCCGCCCCGGGAGGCTGGATTCCGGGAATTACGAGCGATGCCATGATTATGTTCGG
>CAYNDR010000456.1:0-4931 GCA_964395295.1 uncultured Planctomycetales bacterium | reverse complement strand
ACTCCTTGATTCTCGATTCTCCATTCTTGATTCCCAGATGCCCCTGAACGCTTACGATAATTATTTCTTCTTTGTGTCCTTCGTGTCTTTGTGGTGAATATTAACAGGCTTACGGAGGAATCATGAGGATCGCCGCCGCCCTGCTCGCCGTCCTGGCGCTCCAGGATGCCCCCGTGGAGCTCTTCAACGGGAAGGACCTCTCCGGCTGGGTCCCGATGAACAAGGCCGAATGGGCCGTCGAGGACGGCCTGCTCACCCTGACCGGCAAGGGGGGCAACGGCTGGCTCCGCAGTGAGAAGACCTACCGGAACTTCGAGCTCTCGATCGAGTGGAAGACCGCGGCCGAGAAGTACGACAGCGGCATCTATTACGGCGCGAACGACAAGGGCAACCCGTGGCCGAAGAAGGGCACCCAGATCAACCTCCTCAAGGGGAAGGAGGGCGAAGGGGTGAACCTGAAGGACGCCCCGGGGAAACCCGACCTCGTCAAGGCGGGCGACTGGAACCTCTTCGTGCTCCGGGTCCAGGGCGCCTCCATCAGGCTCTCCATCAACGGCAAGGACGCGTGGGCCGTGGAGGACCCCTATGTGGCCGAGGGCTACATCGGCTTGCAGGCGGAAGGCGTCCGCTTCCAGTTCCGCAACATCAAGCTCACCCTCCTGAAGGGGGAATGATCCCCCGTCACTTGCCCATCAGGAGATAGGCCGGGCTCTCCGTCACCATCAGCCGGACCGCCTTCGGGCCCGCCGCCTTCCACTCCACCGCCGGGGCCTCCCCGTCCGCCGCGGGCATGCGCACGACCCTCACCGGGTCCTTCGGCAGGCCCTGGATCGTGACCTCCTGCTCGCGCCCGGAGGCCGTGGGCGACCAGGCCGCCCAGGCCTTCGATGCCGCGTCGCCCCCGTGCGCGAACTCGTAGACGTAGAGCTCGCCCGGGTCCTGGCGGACCACCCGGCTGAAGCGGTATTCCCCCAGCGTCGCCTGCAGGTGCCGGACCGCCCAGTACGACGGCTTCGGCTGGAACTTGCGGGTCAGGCCGGCCGCCGCGTGGAAGGCGGGCTCGTCGTTGTCGTCGTAATAGTAAATGTAGGCCCGGTCGACCCGGCGCTCCGCGAAGAGGAAGGCCGACCGGACGAGGTACTGCGCCTGCTGGAGGTCGGTGACGCCGGTCCAGTTCAGCTTCTTGAACCAGCCGGTCCGTTTCGGCATCGCCGCGTCGGTGCAGGCGTCCCAGCCGAACTCGGTGATCCAGACCTCCTTGCCCGGGGCCTTCCGGTCGCGCCAGGCGCGGACCTCGTCCACGACCTTGAGGTAGTCGATGGCGGGATCCTCGGGGTAGCTCCGGTCCCAGGGGCTCTGCCCCGGCGCCTTGGCCTTCATGGCATAGGTGTGCACGTTGATGACGTCGTAGAGCTTCACGACGTCGGGCGCGGCGAAGGTCTCGTCGAGCGACTTGGAGTAGTCGTCGGCCTCCCTCGCCTGGGCGGTGCAGGTGACGATCTTCACCTTGGGGTCGCCCTCGCGGATGCCTTCCGCCATCGCGCGGAAGATCCTCCGGTAGAGCGCGTCGTCGAACTTCCGGCCCGGCTCGTTGCCGATCTCGATGGAGGTGCAGAGCTTGAGGGGGCCCGAGGGGCCCAGGCAGAGGGCCATCTCGAGGCCGTACGCGCGCGACCAGGCCTCGTTCCCCTCCCACAGCTTCCGGTAGTTGGGATTCCCCCCGCCGAATCCCCCGAACTGGGCGCAGGCGTCGATCTCGAACCCCTCCTTGCGCCACGCGCCGTAGAGGAGCTTCCAGTCCACGCGGTTCACGCACATCGGGAAGGTCGGTTTGTCTCCCGGCTTGGCGACGTCCCAGTCCATGTTGTGGTAGTTGCGCACGAGTCGGCAGACCGGCCGGTAGAGGGCGGGCTTGAAGGTAAAGTGCCCGTTCAGGCCCATGAAGTCCTTGAGGAGGGGGCCGGGATCGTCGCCCGGGCCCAGGAGCGCGGCCGCCGCGAGAATAAGGTTCATGGCCATGGAATCTACCTTCCCCGGCGGCGATTGGCCAGTGGACCCGCACCGCCGGAACCGTTACACTTGACGGGCGTTATGGAAAACCTGAAAGGCCTGCCCCTCTGGTTCGGCGTCTTCGTGGGGCTGTTCGGACTCGTGCTGGTCGCGGCGGGCTACCGCCTCATGCGGCTCTTCGCCCGCGTCGCCGGCGCCCTGCTCTTCGGGGCGGCCGGGCTGCTGGCGGCGGCGCACTTCCACCTGGGCCCCTGGCCCTCGCTGGGGATCGCGGCCGGGGCGGGCCTCCTGGGCTTCCTGGCCGGGAACGCCCTCTACTACGTCAACGTCACGCTCAACGGCGCGGCCGCGGGGCACGTCCTCGCGTCGGCGATCGGCGTCGCCGCCACGGGGCAGGCCCATCCCGCGGCCTCGATCGCCGGGATGATCCTCGGGGGCCTCCTCGCCGTCTGCTTCGAGCGCCCCATCGGCATCTTCGGCACCTCGGTCGTGGGGGGCGCGCTCCTGGCGGCGGGGCTCTCGGCGGCCCTGGCCGCCTCGGGCGCCGCGGCGTCGTCCGGCTGGCTCTACGGCGCGCTCCTGCTCCTGTGCGCCGCGGGAGGGTGTATCCTCCAGGCCCGCACCACGCGCGACCTGCCTTCCTCGAAGCCGCAGGGCGAGAAGAAACGGTGAGGGCGGCGCTCCTCGTCCTCGCCACGGCGGCCGTGGCGCAGGCGGACGACTGGCCGCAGTGGCGCGGCCCTCAGCGCGACGGCGTCTGGCGCGAGGAGGGAATCCTCGACCGCTTCCCCGCCGAGGGCCTGCCCGTCCTCTGGCGCGCCGCGGTCGGCGCGGGATTCTCCGGCCCCGTGGTCTCCGGCGGCCGCGTCTTCGTCACGGACCGCGTCCTGGACGAAGGCGCCCCGGCCGACGTGAAGACCCAGTGGAACTACCGCGACAGGACGTCGGGGCAGGAGCGCGTCCTCTGCCTGGACGCCGGGACGGGGAAGGTCCTCTGGACGCATGCTTACCCCTGCGCCTACCACATCTCCTACGGCTCCGGGCCGCGCGCCACGCCGACCGTCCACGGCGACCGGATCTACGCGCTCGGCGCCATGGGCGACCTCCTCTGTCTTGAGTCGGAGACCGGCCGGGCCGTGTGGCGGAAGAACTACCCGCGGGACTACGGCGCGGCGGTGCCGCTCTACGGATTTTCCAGCGCGCCGCTCGTGGACGGCGACCGGCTCATCGTCATGGTGGGCGGCGCGGGCCAGACCGCGGTGGCCCTCGACCGGCAGACCGGGAAGGAACTCTGGAAGGCGATCGACTCCACCGAGCCGGGCTACGGCTCGCCGGCCATTTGCACCCTCGCGGGCCGGCGCCAACTGCTCACGTGGCACTCCGAGGGCCTCGCCGGCCTGGACCCCGAGACGGGGAAGGCGTTCTGGACCGTTCCCCACCACGCCCACACCGGGATGTCCATCTCCTCCCCCGCCGTCTCGGGCGACCGCGTGGCGGTCTCCAGCCAGTACGAGGGGGCCATGATGGTCGAGCTCAAGGGCGACGCCCCGGCCGTCCTGTGGAAGGCCTCCACGGGGGGCGCGCCGGAGCGGACGTGGAAGAAGTCGGGCCTGAACACGACGCTGAGCACGGTGCTCCTCCTCGACGGCCACGTCTACGGCGCCTCCCTCTACGGCGAGTTCTGCTGTCTGGACGGCGGCACGGGGGATCGGGTCTGGACGACGCTGGAGCCCACGAGCGGAGGGACGGTGCCGAAGGACCGGTGGAGCTCGGTCTTCATGGTGACCCACCGGGACCGGGTCTTCATCTTCAACGAGAAGGGGGACCTGATCCTGGCGCGGCTGACGCCGAAGGGATATGAGGAGCTCGGCCGGACGCGCATCCTGGACCCGGACATGCCCTCGTCGGGCGGCGGGCGCAAGGTGGTCTGGGCCCACCCCGCCTTTGCCCTCCGCCGGATCTACGCCCGCAGCAACCGCGAGCTGGTCTGCCGGCCGCTCCAGTGAAGGGGCAAGGCATCAAAAGCCTTTTCACGCCCAGTTATACCCCCGCCGGGGATGCGGGAGGGGGGAAACCGGGAGGGTCGCAGGCAGGAAGTTCAAAACCGCCTCTTGCTGGAATTATATCCTGCGGGGCGGATTGGGGAGGTGGGAATCGGATGGCGGGGAAGGCTCTCCCGGGGGGCTCTGGGGGGTGTTGGCAGGGGGAGGGGGTAAATGCAACAGAACAGGTATTGTCGGGGCTTGGGCGATTATAGAACCTCGGGTTCCCTCAGGCGGTTTCCTGCATATTGCCTTGACATCGGGAAGAAGGAGTACAGGGCCTACATGGACCGGGCCATCGCCCAGGGACTGGCCGTCAAGACCCTGAACCTCTACCGGAGCGCCCTGGCCAAGTTCGGCTCCGCCGTCACGGGCCAGACCCAATCGTTCGCGGCCCTCTCCGAAAAGTATGGCTGGAAGATTCGCCAGCTTGCCAAGCTGGGGAAGCTGGCCACGCCCACCCGGGCCACCCCCGGCCGGGAGGTCCTGGAGCGGGCGATCGCGTTCCTGAAGGCCTGGGATGCCCGCCATTTCGACCGGACGGGCGAGGAACGTGTCTACCATCTCGCCGCCCGTCTCCAGCTCGAAACGGCGGCACGGAGCGTTTCCGTGACGGAGCGGCTGACGGCAACGTGCCTCCGGGACGGCAATCAGGTGGCTCTCATCGGGAAGAGCGGGAAGGTCATGACCTTCACCCTCCCCCCCGAGCTACATCGCGTGCTCCGGCTCTGGTTTGCCCACCATCCAGGCCCGCTCGTCGGCCAGGGGGGCTACCGGTCATCCTACAAGCGCGCGATCGAAGCCGCCGGTGGCCGTGTGACCGGTGTTGCGTTGCGTGCCCAATGGCAAGGATTCGAGTTCCCGTTGCGCGTAGGATGG
>CAYNDR010000455.1:0-4946 GCA_964395295.1 uncultured Planctomycetales bacterium | reverse complement strand
CTTCGAATGTACGGATCTTGAGCGCCTCGCGGTAGGCTACGACAGCTTCTTCGAGCTTCTGCGCCCGTGCCTTTCCCGAAAGGACTTCCTGGTAATAAAACTTTGCGATTCCTAGACGGTTCAATGTGTTTGCGATATCATCCCTCGATTGCGTCCCCGAATAAATCCGCAGGGACTCCTGGTAATAATGTTCCGCCTGTTCGAGTAATGCACTTCGAGAGGCTCCCAGGGTGTGTTTTGCCGCTTTTGTGAGCCTTTCCCCGAGCTTAACAGATTGCGCGGCCTCCAGTAAACGACTGCCGGCGTCCCGCTTCGATAGTGCGGACGCCTGAAGCGCGAGAAATTCTTTCTTCACGACAACGGTCTTCGGCTTGGTCCCGGGTTTGGGCCAGACAGCCCAGATAAATTGCTGGGTTGGCTTCAGGTCAGTCTTGCCTTCATCCGATGCCCGTGGATATACAATGCCGGCAAACTCGGCTGGAAGTTGGCCGGAAACCCAGTAGTCGGTCTTTCGGGATAACGCCCCATAGACCTCTTCCGTTACATAGACACAACGAACGTTGTCTTGACTTCCTCTTGGCTTCTCAAGAGGGTCGCCTTTTGCATATTTCTTGCTCGCCGTTTCGCAACGCTGGGCCCTATTTATTGCGGAACCTCCAAGGTGATTGGGCATACACGAAAGGCTCCGGTAATTGCCGAATGCCACGCCGGTGCGGATCATCAGGCTTGATTGGTCCGGCCAGATTCCACCCTTCTTTTCGTGGCGATTGCGAATTATCTTGCGTCGTAATTCCCAGGCCTCGATGATTTCAGCCAATGCTTGTATGCTATTTTCCGCGGTTTCAAAAAGGATTAGAAAGCCGTCTCCGGTAAAGTTGCCGATCTGTCCGCGATGGCGGCGGATATTGCGATCAACAACGTTGCGCAAGTCATTAATGGTACTCTCCGCCAAGTCGGCATCCTGATCCCACAGGAAGGTGGAATCCTGAAGGTCCAGGAATGCGGTGAATCCTGGTTTGTCCTTGTTCAGTTTGCTTTTCCGCATTCTTGCCACGGCTTGATTAGGCCTCCAAGTTCAAAGCACAGTATTACGATTACGTGAGCAAGTATATCGCGGGACGAAAGATGTTGGAAATATACGTGAAATATAAAGCCTGCAGCACACATGTTCAGTGAACGTCAGTCCGAAAGCTAGAATATTGCCGCTCATCGTGGGGCGAGACGGAATCGGCGGAAGGCCTACCGCGCCTCCTTCCCCTCGACCGAGCGGTGCGACGCCGCGATCATCGCGGCCGCCAGGAACAGGGCCGCCGCGGCGGAGAGGAAGAACGACGCCTCCCCGTAGGTCGGGAAGTCGTAGTTCCGGACGTACCGGTACAGGGAGCCGCGCTGGCCGTCGAAGACGAGCTGGAGCATCAGCGCCCGCAGGTTGTTCGTCAGCGTCCAGGCGGCGAAGCGGACCGGCAGGGACGTCATCATCAGCTCCCAGAAGAAGGTCGCGACCACCGCCACCGCCAGCGGCCGGCGGAAGGCCAGGCCGCACGCGGCGTAGAAGCCCAGCGAGGCCAGCGTGCCCGCGCCCGCCGCGGCCGTCATGCCGGCGGCGTCCCCCCAGAGGTCCCGCGGCGCCCCCCGGGCCGCCAGGCCGGCCGCCAGCCCCGTCAGGAGCACTCTCAGGCCCAGGAGCGCCGTGAGCGCCAGCGCCCCCACCGCGATCTGGATCCCCACGATCGCCCAGCGGGGCAGGGCGCCGAGGTACAGGTAGCCGACGGTCCCCTCCTCGATCTCCCCCGACGTGAACCCGATCCCGGTGATCAGCGCCAGGAGGAAGATCATGATCCTCAGCGTGAAGTGGAAGACGATCCCGTGGAAGAGCTCGGTGCCGTCCGCCCGGGGGGAGAGGACCGCCACGAGCGCCGCCGCCAGCGGCGGCAGGAGGACCAGGGCCGCCGTCGCGGCCGCCCGCCGGCCCGCGAAGAGGCCGCGGAAGGCCAGCCGCGCGAATCCGAGCCCCGCCTTCACCATGCCCCTCATCCCTCGGTCAGGTAGCGGAAGACCGCCTCCAGGCTGTCGTCCGGGGAGGAGATCTCGCGGACCGCGCAGGCCCGTTCGAGCGCGATCGCCGGCAGTTTCCGGTAGAAGGCGTCGGGCTGGGGGGTCCGCGCGTGGAGGACGCCGTCCCCGATCCGGATCTCCACCACTTCGGGCTCCCGCGCCAGGGCCGCCGCCAGCTCGCGCGGGCGGTCCGTCCTCACGATCACCGTGTGCGGATGGCGGTCGATGAGCCCGCGGATCTCCCCGATCTCCCCCTCCGCCACCAGGCGGCCGCGGTGGATCAGGACGATCCGCCGCGTGAGGGCCTCGACCTCGTGGAGCACGTGGCTGGAGACGAGGACGCTCCTCCCCTCCGCGGGGAGGCCGCGGATGAGCGCGATGAGCTCCATCCGGATCAGGGGATCGCATCCCGTGAGCGGCTCGTCCAGGACCAGGAGGTCCGGGCCGTGGGCCAGCGCCTGGGCGAACTTGAGGCGCTGGCGCATCCCGCGGCTGTAGCCGGAGATCCTCCGGTCGGCCGCCTCCGCCAGGCGCACGCGGTCGAGGGCGGCCGCGGCGGCCCCCCGCGGGTCGCGGACCCCGCGCAGGCGCGCCAGCGCCGCGACGAACTCGCGGCCCGTCATCCACTCGTAGAAGCCGTCGTGCTCCGGGCAGTATCCCAGGCGCACCGCGAGGCGGGGATCGTCCCACGGGGGCCGGCCCAGGACCCGGATCGTCCCGCTCGAGGGCTTCATGAGGCCGACGGCGATCCGGAGGAGGGAGGTCTTGCCGGCGCCGTTGGGGCCCAGGAGCCCGGTGATCCCCGGCCCGATCCGGAGCGAGACGTCGCTGAGGGCGGTCACGCGCCCGTACCACTTGTTCAGGCGTTCGGCCTCGAGGATCATTCCCCCGCCTCCACGGAGCGGACGCGCCAGCGGACGATTCCCAGGGAGGCCGCCGTGACCGACGCCAGGATGAGGAGCGGCGTCCCCCAGCCGCACTTCAGCACGGGCGCCTGGGCCCCGCCCAGGAGCCCGGCCTTGACCGGCCGCGCCTGGTAGGCGTAGTTGCCGAGGTGCGCCGTGAGGTTCGTCCAGGAGAGGAGCCCGCACCAGTCCTCGTGGAGGGTCGACGAGAGGATCTCGCTGAAGCCGGTGCTGGAGAAGTAGATCGCCGCCCAGAGGATGCCCGCCACGTAGGCCCGCTTGGAAAGCGAGGAGCAGGCCAGGACCGCGGCGGCCATCGGCACGACCATGATGATCGAGTGGAGCGTGATCGATCCGAGGTCGGCCAGCCGCTGGCCGGCCGAGAGCTTCTCGGTCCCCATGCCGATCTGCCCCAGGAAGAGGAGCAGGCCCGGCCCGAGGGTGACGAGGAGGAGGAACAGGGACAGCGTGAGGAACTTGGCGGCCACGTAGTCCCCCCGGGTGATCGCCCGGGAGAAGATCATCAGCAGGGCGTTGTGGCGGAGGTCGCGGGAGATGAGGGAGGCGCCCACCGTGGCGGAGAGGGTCGACAGGATCGTGGAGAAGAAGAAGTTGTTGAAGAAGCTCTCCCGGTAGAGGTTGTTCCCGAGGGCGAAGATCGGCGGCATCTGCGAGGCGGCCACGGCGAAGAGGATCAACAGCCAGCCCGCCACGATCATGAACGCCAGGATGACGACGACCAGGATCCAGAAGCTGCGGAAGGGCGCGGCGAGGCCGGGCCGCACGAGCGCCCAGATCCTCGCCGGCCGCCCGGCGTAGGGGCCGCTCCAGGGGGCGTAGGACTGGTCGTAGACGGCCATGTCACTTGTCCCCCACCAGGCGGGCGAAGAGGCGCTCCAGCCGCTCCTGCGCGGGGGCCAGCCGCCGGATCTGCGCCCCCGTCTCCACCGCCGCCCGGAGGATGGCGTCCGTCCCCTCCGCGCGCGCCACGCGCACCGCGCCCTGGTCCGCGTCGGCGCACTCGAGGCCCGCCTCCCGGAGACGCCGGACGAAGGCGTCCCGGTCCCCCTTGACCTGGACCTCGTAGGCCTCCGGGGAGGAGGAGGCCGCCTTCCCGATCTCCTCCAGGGCCGCGAGCCTCCCCTGGTGGAGGATCACCACGCGGTCGCAGACGGCCTCCACGTCGTGGAGGATGTGGGTCGAGAGGACGACGTCGATCCCCTTGCCGCGGGCCACGTCCCGGATGAGGTCCAGCATCTCCTGGCGCGCCCTCGGGTCGAGGCCTGCCGTGGGCTCGTCGAGGAGGAGGAGCCGGGGGTGGTGGACCAGGGCCTGGGCGAACTTGACCTTCTGCTTGGTGCCGGTGGAGTGGGTCTCGACGTTGCGGTGCCGCTCCTCCTGGAGGCCCACGTAGTTGAGCACCATGTGGGTGCGCTGCATGGCGTCGGCGTGCCGGAGCCCGGTGAGGCGGGCGGCCAGGTACACGTAGTCCACCGCGGTCATGCCGGGGATGAAGCTCTCGACCTCGGGCATGTAGCCGATCCGCTGGCGGATGGAGAGCGGGGCGCGGCGGGGATCGAGGCCGAAGACGCGGACCTCCCCCGAAGTGGGGGGGACGAACCCGAGGAGCATCTTGATGAGCGTGGACTTGCCGGCGCCGTTGGGGCCCAGGAGCCCCACGGCGCCCCTGGGGAGGTCCACCGTCAGCTCGTCGAGGGCGCTGACGCGGGGGTACTCCTTGGTGAGCCGGCAGGTCCCGATCCCCTCCATGGGGGGCATGATACCGGGAACCGGGGGGCCCGCGCCACGTTCAGGGCATGGCGCGGGCGAGGGCACGGAGGAGACGGAGGGCACAGAGAAGATTTTAAACACGGAGGGCACAGAGGGCACAGAGAAAAAGACTCGGGAGAGGGAACGGAGGGAACGGAGGGAACGGAGAAGGGAGCCGTAGCCCGCCTTTCCTCCCCGGAACATCGCGCTATTTCA
>CAYNDR010000454.1:0-4952 GCA_964395295.1 uncultured Planctomycetales bacterium | reverse complement strand
CTTGGTGGGCCGTTACCCCGCCAACTAGCTGATAGGCCATGGACCGCTCCCCCCGCGCCTTCCGGCTTTGAGCGGCCGAAGATGCCATCGGCCGCCGTCATTCGGTATTAGCCCACCTTTCGGTGGGTTATCCCCAACTGGGAGGTACGTTGTCCATGTATTACGCACCCTTCCGCCGCTGTACTCGCCGTATTGCTACGGCTTTCTCGCTCGACTTGCATGTATTAGGCACGCCGCCAACGTTCGTTCTGAGCCAGGATCAAACTCTTCAATCAGCTTTCTGATCGAAGAGAGATCGTGGTGAAGAAGCTCCGCTTACTTATGTTCGGAGCCAGGTTAAAACCCAGCAAGCGCAGGCCTTCCGGCCGCGCTCTCGGGCCCCATCTCCTCCCGCCGCGGGTTGGGCAGCGGTCGTCCTCTTGCCATCCTTTTAAGACGCAAAAGTCAGATGGGTCAGTTGGCTCTGACCCGATTGTCAAAGAGGCGCCCCTCGGGACAACACCATCCCACCCCTCGATTCGCGGGTTACACCCCACCCTTCAGAGGAATGAGTACTGCACCCAAGAGAGCTGCTTTAATGCGATGGCAAGTATACGGGTCGGCAGGAGGCGTGTCAAGCAATAAAGCTGATCGTTCGGGAATCGGACCTGATTCCCTGATGCCCCTGGATGGATGCGAATCCGGAAGCGCGCGGGCTTGCCTCGGGCCTCGATCGCCGCTCCGCACCGCTTCCGGGGAGCTCAAGGCTTGAGGAAATTCTGCGTCCAGTAGTGCACGTAGGGGAACGAGTCGGTGGGCCAGGGATCGGCGGCGTAGCCCGCCCCCGTGTGCGTCCACAGCCCGCCCTCGATCACTTCCTTGTGGCCCGGCGAGGCCATCCACGCGTCGAACGTCTCCTGCGGGGAGGCGTATCCCGCCGCCACGTTCTCGCCCGCGTGCTCCCAGGCGATGCCCGCCCACCCGAGGCGGTCGCCCGCCCCCAGCCCCTCCGGGTTCACGTGGCCCACGAAGCGGTGGTCGATCATGTGCCGGGAGTGCGCCCGGGCCACGTGGCGGATCTCCGATGTGTCCACGAGCGCGTTGAGACCCTGGGAGACCCGGTGCGCGTTGACCAGGCGGACGACCTCGGACTCCATCCACAGCACGGCCCGGTCGGCCGCGGGCGCCGAGAGCGGGTGCCCGTTCTCATAGGCCATCGGTTCCGCGGGCGGATCGAGCGCGGCCTTGGAAAGCGCCGCGCCCTCCTCCGGACTTTCCGAGTCGCCGCCGGACCCGCACCCCAGCAGGAGCAGGACCGCCGAGCCGGCCGCCAGGACGATTCCAAAGTGCCGCATCAGGTTCCTACACTATACCCCAAGGGGGCGCTCCGGGGACAGGGATTCGTAGCCAGGGGTATCAACGGACCGGGAATAAGGAATCTCGAATCACGGGACCGGCCCTCCGGGGCCGGGATCCGCGATTCATCGCCCGCAATGATCCGCGCGGAACGCGCCGATGCCGCGGGGAGGGCCTATTCTTTTTTGCGCAGTCTCACCCGGACGTCCGCCGCGGCCTGCCCCGGCAGGACCACGACCTGGGGCCGATCGACGGTCTCGAAGCCCTCCGCCTCGACCTCCACCCAGTAGGTCCCGGGCGCCACGTCCGGGATCGCGAACTCCCCCCGGGACGAGCCCTCGAAGGCCTTCGCCTGCACGCGCAGTTCCCGCCCGAAGTCCGGGTCGAAGCGGGAAAGGATCACGGCAAAGGCCGGGAGCGGCGCGTCGGCCGAGGCGAAGCCGCCGACGGTGCCGGCCTTCAGAAGCCGGATCTCCAGGCCGTCCATCCCCGGCTTCGCGCCCCGCAGGTAGCCCGTCCCGTACCCCGACGCGCCGGCGGAGAGGTTCACGTCGCCCTCGCCCAGGCCGTGGACCGTGAACCGGCCCTCCGCGTCCGTGAGCACCGCCGAGGCGTGCTCGTTGCCGGCGGTGACGGCGGCCCCGGGGATGGGGAGGCCGGTCTCGTTGACCACGCGGCCGGACACGGTCGCCCCTTCTTCGAGGGCCGCGTTCACCTCGTGCGCGTCGCCCGGGTAGCGGAAGAGGATGCCCTCCTTGATCAGGGGCTTGTGGCGGTCGGAACGGAAATGGAGGCCGAGTTCGAGGAGCGGGATCCCCTCGACGAGGTACCGGCCGGCGGCGTCGGTCCGGGCGCTCAGGGGCGGGATCATGGTCTTCCGGGACTCCCCGTGGAGCACGGTCACCGTCGCCTGGGGCAGGGGCCGGCCGGAGGCGTCGGCCACGAGCCCGAAGGCGCGGCCGCCCGGATTGAGCTCGACCGCGAGTTCCTCGGTGGCGCCCGCTTCCACCCGCGCGCGCGCCTCGGCGGGGACGAACTTCGGATGGCGGGCCGCCACGGTCCATTCCCCGGCGGCGAGCCCCGGGACGGTGCAGGTGCCGTCCGGCGCGGAGGAGAGGGAGAGGGGAGGTCCTCCCTTCTCCCCGGTCAGGACGAATCGGACCCCGTCCTGCCCGCGGCCCTCCGCGTGGGCGAAGCGCCGGAGGATCCCGCGGGACGGCGGGGGGGCGGGGGCCGCGGGATCCGGGGAGGCCCGCGCGCGGGGCGGGGCGGGCCGCGGCGGGATCCTGGGCGCGGGGCGGACGGCGGGGGCGGGGCCCCGGTTGCGGTTCTGCGGCGAGGGGCTGAGGAAGGCGTGCCACACCAGCAGGAAGAGCAGGACCGCGACCGATACGGCGGGGATGCCGATCAGCGCCCGCTTCATGCGCTCATTGTACCGGCGCGCCCCCGGCAGGGAAAGGGCTCAGGCGGTTCCGCCGGCCGGCGGGGGCGCGGAGGGGGCCTGGGGGCCGGGGCCCGCGGCCGCCTCGGGCGGGCGGGGCCGCATCCGCAGAAGGGCGATCCAGACCCCGGCCGCGATGAGGGCGACGAGGCTCACCACCTGCGAGTAGGTGAGCGTGCCGAGCCACTTCGGACGTTCGTCGTCCCGGGCGAACTCGACGATGAAGCGCCACGCCCCGTAGAGCATGACCATGACGAGGAAGACCTCGCCCTCGGCCTTCCTTTTCCTCTTCCAGAGCCACGAGAGGAAGAAGAAGAAGGCGGTGGTCGCCACCGTCTCGTAGAGCTGGGTGGGGTGGACGGACCTGCCCTTGACGGGGCTGTCGGCGGGGAACTTGAAGCAGGGGAAGCCTTCGCCGGGCTTCCCGTAGCAGCACCCGTTGAGGAAACAGCCCAGGCGGCCGAAGGCCTGCGCCAGCATCATGGGGGCCGCCGCCAGGTCCGCCAGCCGGGCGAGCGGCAGGCCGCGCATCTTCACGTAGAGCACGCTCGCCGTGATGCCGGCGATGAGGCCGCCGTAAAGCACGAATCCGCTCTGCCAGTTCTTGAAGATCTTCCAGGAGTACTCGCCGCTGTTCAGGTAGAGGTGCAGGAGGCGCGTGCCCGCCAGCGCGAAGACGAGGGTGAGGACGAGCAGGACGGCGTTCTGCCAGGTGTAGAGGCGGACGGTCTGTCCCGGCTTCCGGGTCCGCCACCACCAGAAGGAGAACGGGACGGGGCCGAGGATCAGCGCCCCGAGCGGATTGAGATCCATGCCCTGCCAGATCTGCTTCAGCCTGGACATCTGGGATTCGTCGAACTCGTGCGAGTACTGGAGAAGATAATTGATCTTGGCGCCCACGATGCCGAAGATCATGCCGATGATGCCCACGTCGAGGATGAAGTCGCTCGAGAATCCGAGGGGCTTCCCGCGCCTGACGGCGACCCAGCAGGCCAGGAGGAAGCCCACCATGATCGAGAAGCCGTAGGAGTTGATGGGCAGTTTCCCGAAGGGGGTCTTCACGAACGTGAGGAAGGCCGTGAAGAAGGCGGCCACGGGGAGGACCACCAGGAGCTTCCCGAGCAGCTTCAGATTGGGCTTGCGGGCGGCGATCTCGCCGCCGGACCAGACCGCGCCGGCCAGCGCGGCGACGAGCACCAGGAAGACGGGCCACGTGGTGGGCACGTCGCCCCACAGCGGGATCTCGAAAAGCTTGGGGAACATGGGTCGGGGGGCCCTCTATCGGTTGGATTCCATAAGCCCGGCTATTTCTCCTCGGAGGGGAGCTCGAAGCCGAAGAAGGTCTCGTCGGCGCGCAGGGACTCCAGCCGCGCGCGCTGGACCATGGTCCCGCCGCACTCCCGGCAGCGGTAGGTCTTCCCGTCCTCCAGGTCCAGCACGTTGAGCTGGCGGCCGCACCCGGTGCAGAAGAGCAGGTGCTTGTGCTGCATCCGGAGGATATCGGCCACGGTCTGGCGGTCCACGTAGCCGTGCTCCACCAGCAGTTCCCCCAGGCGCGGCACCTGGGACGCCCCCTTCTCGGCCAGGCGCTGCTGGATCTCCAGGCACTTGTTGACCTGGATCTGGGTGGCCTTGTTGTGCTTCACGAGCAGTTGGCCGAAGAGGTAGTCGACCTTCTGCATCTTCTGGTACGAGTCCAGGGCGCGGAGCCTCTGGTTCTGCTCCTCCAGGAGCTGGACGAGGTCCTTCTCCGCGATGAGGCCGCGGGCCAGCATGACCACGCCGAGCGGCTTCTCGGTGCCGCTGGGGGCCGCCTTCTGGTCGCGCACGCACTCCTTGAGCTGGGCCTCGGTGAGGAGGCCCCTCTCGACGGCAATGCGGCCCAGGAGCGCGTCCTGCCTGGATTTCACGGCGCCTAGTATAGACATGCCCGCGGAGGATTGTCTAGCGGAGCATCGCCGGGCTTCCCTGACGGGATTCACCACAAAGACACGAAGAACACGGAGAAGACACGGCCATGTGGGATTCCCCCCTGCCCCCGGGGAGGGATCAAGGGGGGACGGGTAATAACGATAGACTTCTTGCTTTCGCGAGAAGATTTCCCGCAAGGCGGCCCCTCTCCGGCGATTCCAATGACTTGCGTGGATTCGCGTCCCCCTTCCGTGCGCGGAGGGGC
>CAYNDR010000453.1:0-4981 GCA_964395295.1 uncultured Planctomycetales bacterium | reverse complement strand
GAACGCGTCCTGTACGGGAGGTCCGGCCTGTTCCAGGCCGGCGCGCGGGAGCGGGAACGCACCCTCCCCTACCTCCGGGCCGCCTTCGCCGACCGCGTCAAACAGGACAACGTCGTCTACCACGGGTTCGCCGGCCACCTCCTGCCCCGGGAGATCACGCACGTCCTCAAGGTCTGCGTCGTCGCCAACCTGGAGCACCGGGTCAAGGCGGCCCGGGCGCGCGACGGCCTCTCCGAGAAGGAGGCCCGGCGGATCGTCGCGGACGCGGACAAGGTGACCCGGCAATGGACGCAGTTCATCGCCGGGGCCTCGCCCTGGGACGAGAGGCTCTACGACATCCTGGTCCCCATGCACGACCGCTCGGTGGAGGAGGCGGCCCGGCTGATCGGCGAGAACGCCCGCAAGGAGGCCCTGGCCGCGACGCCGGCGTCCCGGCAGGCGATGGAGGACTTCATCCTGGCGGCGCGCGTCGGGGCGGCCCTGGCGCCCGCCAGCACCGACATCGAGGTGGCCGGCCGGGAGGGCCACGTCACGATCACGATCAAGCGGTTCGCCTTCTGGCTGTCCCACCTGGAGGAGAAGCTCAAGGGCCTGGCCCTGCAGGTCCCCGGCGTCAACCGCGTCACGACGCGCGTGGGGCCCGAGTTCCACCAGGGCAGTCTCCGGGATTTCCAGGACATCGAGCCGCCCCCGAAGGTCCTCCTCGTCGACGACGAGCGGGAATTCGTGCAGACCCTCTCCGAGCGCCTCCAGGCCCGGAAGCTGGCGACGTCGGTGGCCTACGACGGCCATGAGGCGCTGGTCCAGGTGGACCAGGACGAGCCGGACGTCATGGTCCTCGACCTCCGCATGCCGAAGGTCGACGGCATGGACGTCCTGCGGAAGGTCAAGAAGGAACACCCCGAGACGGAGGTCATCATCCTGACCGGCCACGGTTCCGACGAGGAGGAAGCGTTGGCCCGGGACCTGGGGGCGTTCGCCTACCTGCGGAAACCCGTGGACTTCGACCTGCTCTCCCGGACGCTGAGGGAGGCCCACCACAGGGTGCGGCAGGCCCGGGCCAAGCAGCCTCCCCCCGAGGAGGGGCCGGCCGGCGGATAGGGGGACGAGGACTCCGACGAGCCGTGACGAAACCGAAAGGGGACGCCGGGGGCGGGAACGAGACGGCGGGAATCACCCGCCGCGCCGCCGTCCGGGAATCGCCCCGCCGATACCGGCGCCTGTGGTGGTATTCGGTCCTGCTGACCGCGCTGGTCTCGCTCCTCCCCCTCTTCGTCATGACGGCCGTCAACTACCGCCTGTCCTCGGGCGCCCTCAAGGCCGAGGTCACCCATCGCATCAGCCGGCTCACCGCCACGACGAGACGGTCCATCGAGGATTTCATCGAGGCCCACCTCGCCGCGGTGACCGTCATCATCCGCAACCAGCCCCATGAGGACTTGTGCAGCCAGGAGAAGCTGGCCCTCGTCCTGGATAACCTGAAGAACGCGTTCGGCGGCTTCGTCGACCTCGGACTCCTCGACGCCAACGGCCTGCAGACCTGCTACTCGGGTCCCTACGACCTGAAGGGCAAGAGCTACCGCGACCAGGACTGGTTCCGCGAGGTCGGCGTCAAGGGCGTCTACGTCAGCGACGTCTTCCTGGGCTACCGGAACTTCCCCCATTTCGTCATCGCGGTGAAGAACGACCGGCGCGGCCAGGGCGACTTCTCCATCCTCCGGGCGACCGTGAACACCGACGCCCTGGACCAGTACCTCTCCGCCCTGAACCGGGGGCCCGCGGGAGACGCCTTCCTGATCAACCGGGAGCGGATCATCCAGACCCGGGGCCGCCACTTCGGAGGCCTCCTGGAGCGTTGCCCGTTCCCCTTGCCGGCGGCCTCCTTCGATACGCAGGTCGTCGAATCCCGGGACGATTCGGGGAGGGTCTTCATCCTCGGATACGCTTACCTCAGGCGCTCGCCCTTCATCCTGATGGTCCTGGAGCGGCCCGAAGATCCGGCGGGAGGCTGGCTGACCCTCCGGAACGACATCCTCTGGCTTTTCCTCTGCGCCGTGATCCTGCTCCTCGTCGTCATCACGGGGGGATGCACGTACTACGTGCGGCGGATCCGGGACGCCGACCTCCGCTGGGCGGAGGCCTTCAACCACGTCCAGTACACGAACAAGCTCGCCTCCATCGGCCGCCTGGCCGCCGGGGTCGCCCACGAGATCAACAACCCCATGGCCATCATCAACGAGAACGCCGGCCTGCTCAAGGACCTCGTCTCGGCCCGTCCCGGGACCCCGGAAGGCGCCCGTTTCCTCCGGATCGCCGAGACGATCCTGTCCTCGGTGGGCCGGTGCTCCGCCATCACCCACCGCCTCCTGGGATTCGCCAAGCAGATGACCCCCCAGACGGCCCCCATCGACCTGGAGGCCCTCATCCGGGAGGTGCTGGGATTCCTCGGGAAGGAGGCGGAGCACAGGAACCTCGCGATCCGCGTGGAAGTGGCGGAGGGCCTGCCCCGGATCGAGAGCGACCGCGGCCAGCTCCAGCAGGTGTTCCTGAACATCCTCACCAACGCCTTCGCCGCCGTGCCGGACGGCGGGCGCATCGGCATCTCCCTGCTGGAGGGGGGCGGGGAGACGGTCGTGGCGACGATCAGCGACAACGGGTGCGGAATCCCCGAGGAAGACCTGGACCGGATCTTCGAGCCCTTCTTCACCACGAAGAAGGAATACGGGACGGGCCTGGGCCTGTCGATTACCTACGGCATCGTCCAGAAACTGGGCGGCCAGATCGGCGTGAAGAGCAAGGCCGGCGAGGGGACCAGCTTCAGCGTGACCCTGCCGGTCCGCCCGCGATGATCCTGGAGGAGCCATGGAGCCGGCGCGCGTCCTGGTCGTGGACGACGAGGCGGATCTGGCCTCCGCGATGACGGAGCGGCTGGCCCTCCGGGGGTTCGGCGCCACGGCCGCCACCGGCGGGGAGGAAGCCCTCCGGCGGATCCGGGAATCGCCCTTCGACGTGGCGATCCTGGACGTCAAGATGCCGGGGATCGACGGCCTCCATCTGATGCGCCGGATGAAGGAGGCCCTGCCGCGTCTCCAGGTCATCCTCTTCTCCGGACAGGGTTCCGTTTCCGACCGGGAGCAGGGCCTTCAGGAGGGCGCCTTCGAGTACCTGCTGAAGCCGTTCGAGATCGACGATCTCGTGGACCTGGTCCGGAAGGCCGCGGGAAGCTGAAAGGGGGCGGCCATGGAATGCTCTTCCGGACGTCCTTCCCCCGGGGAAGACCTGGCCGCCATCGGCCGGATCGCCGCCGGCGCCACGCACGACATCCGGAACGTCCTGGCCACCATTTCCGAGCAGGCCGGCCTGGCGGGGGATCTCCTGGCGGCGGCCGGGCGCGAGGGCCCGCTGGACCGGGACAAGTTGAAGCGGCTGGCGGACGGCATCGGCGCGCAGATCAGGAGAGGCCAGGAGATCGTGAGCCGCCTGAAACGGTTCGCCCACGGCCTGGACGAGCCCGCCTCGCGGTTCGACGCGGCCGCGCTCCTGAGGGACGCGGCGGCCTTCGCCGAGCGCCCGCTGTCGCGGAAGGGCGCCCGGCTGGAGACCCGCCTGCCCCAGGGCGAAGTCATGCTGACGTCCAGCCCGCTCCTCCTGCACGAGGCGATCCATCTGGGCCTCGAACTCTTCCTGGAGGCGCCCGGGGGGGACGTTCCGATCGTCCTGTCGCTCGATGCCGGGAAACCCTTCATCGGCGTGACCCTCGCGGGCCGCCTTTTCGATCCGGAGGGATCTGCCGCCGGGAATCTCGCCCGTCTGCGCGAACTGGCCGCCGCGATGGGAGGAGCCCTGGACTGGGGTCCGGGGGAGGGCGGGGGTCAATCGGTCACCCTCCGCCTGCCTTCCTAGCGGGGGATCCGGCCTCACCACCCTTTGTCTTCCAGGATGTCCCTGATCTTCTGTTCCGTCTTCTTCTCGACCAGGAGCATCCGGCGCGCCTTCGCCTGGCGTATCTTCTCCGTCAAGGCCTCGATGTCCGCCGGCTTTTCCAGGAAATCAGAAGCCCCCAGCTTCATCGCCTCGATGCCCTTCTGGAGCGAGGCGTGCCCCGTCAGAAGGATGACCTGCAGGTCCGGATTCCGTGCCAGGAGCTGTTTCAGCGTCTCGATGCCGTCCATCTTGGGCATCAGCAAGTCCAGGATGATGGCGTCGTAGGAGGCCTTCCCCTCCTTTTCGAGGGCATCATTGCCGCTGGCCGCCGTGTCGACCTTGATGCCCCGGTGCGCCATCCGCTCCGACAGGGCGTTGACGAAGTCCGGATCGTCGTCCACCAGGAGGACCTTCTCGGGGATCATGCTCCACCTCCTTGCCTCGCGTCCCGGTACCGGAGCGCCGCGCGGACCAGGGCCGGCGCCCATCCCGGCGCACCCAGGGCGTGCACGTGCGTGAAACAGGCCAAAACGTTCCGCCGGCAGAGGCCGTCCCGCCGGCCGTCGAACCCGAACACGCCGCGCACGCGGAAGCCGTAGGCCAGGCCCGCCGGGACCGGCGCCCGCGCGCGCGAATAGTGGAACTCGTGGCCGCGCAGGACCTCGCCGGCGCCGAAGAAGGGATTCGCCCGCGCCGCTTCCAGGACCGCGTACCCGTGCCCCTGCGGCGCGCGGCCGAGGTCGAACGTCACCGGGAAGACGCCCGCCATGGGGAACTCGCGGCCGTCCACCGCCAGGCGCCGGCCCAGGTAGACGGCCCCGCCGCACTCCGCGTAGACCGGCAGGCCCTTCTCGATCGCGGCCCTCAGCGACGCGCGGAACCGCGCGTTGGACGACAGCCGCGCCGCCATCGTCTCGGGGAAACCCCCGCCGATGTAGAGGGCGTCCACGTCGGGCATCTCGGCGTCCGAGAAGGGGGAGACCGTCACCAGGCGCGCCCCCGCGGCGGCGAGGGCCTCGAGGGCAGCGGCACCGAGGGCGCCGGAAGGCGCCTCCGC
>CAYNDR010000452.1:1853-5006 GCA_964395295.1 uncultured Planctomycetales bacterium | reverse complement strand
CCGATTCTGCATTCTGGGTGCTTCTGTACCCCTGAACGGATACTACGCTTCAATCCTTTGCCGTCGCGAGGGGGAGCACCACCGCGAACGAGCTTCCCGCCCCCGGCATGCTCTGGACGTCGATCCGGCCGCCCAGGGCCTCCACGATGCTCAGGCTGATCGGGAGGCCGAGCCCCGTGCCTTTCCCCTCCTCCTTCGTGGTATAGAACGGCGTGAAGAGCTTCGCCATCTGCTGGGAGGTCATGCCGCAGCCCGTGTCCGCCACGGTGGCGCGGACCATGTCCCCCTCCCGCCGCGTGGTCAGCGTGATGGCGCCGGGGCCGCGGATGGCGTCGCCGGCGTTGTTGAGGAGGTTCAGGAAGACCTGCCGCATCTGGTCCGGGTCGGCCAGCACGTCGGGGAGGTCCGGCGCGTAGTCGCGCACCAGGCGGATGTTGGAGACCCGGAACTCCTGCTCCTTGACGCCGGCCACGGCCTCGTCCAGGAGCTGGTTCAGGCCGCACCGGACCAGGTGGGGCTCCTGCTTCCGGACGAAGCTCAGCAGTTTCCGGGTGATGTCCCGCGCGCGGTAGACCGCCCGGTCGATCTGGTCGAGTTCCGCGCGGATCTTGTCCGGGGTGCATTCCATCCCGAACTGCGGGTCCAGCATGTCCCGGATGACGCCGCTTTCCGACCCGATGATGGCCAGGGGGTTGTTGATCTCGTGCGCCACGCCTCCGGCCAGCTCGCCCACGGACACCAGCTTGGAGGCGTGGACCAGCTGGGACATCAGCTCCGCGCGCGACTCCTCCGCCGCCTCCGCCCTCTGCAGGAGCCGCACCACGATCAGCCGGACCGCCGCCGCCAGGACCACCACGAGCGCGGCGGTCCCGACCAGGATGACCAGGCGCGTCCGGTACAGCTCCGCGTAGGCGGTCCCCAGGGGCTGCCTCACCACCAGGCACCACGGCGCCTCCTTGAGCCAGGCGTGGGCCACCAGGAGGCTGTTCCCGTCGGAGCCCAGCTCCCGGGCGCCCGCCTCGACGTCGGCGGGCGGGCGATAGGGGCTCGGCTCCAGGGGCCTCCCGCGGTCGGGGTCCACGACCTGGTAGCGGCCCTCGGCGTTGATCACCGACGAGTCCACGCCCTTGCCGCGGCTGATGGAGCGGAGGAACATGTAGAACTTGTCCGGGTCCAGGGCGGCCCGCATCACGCAGTTCCGCCCCTCGATGAGCTGGCGGACGGCGATCGTGAAGTGCGGCTTCTGCCGGAATCCCAGGTAGATGTCGCTGATGTAGAATTCCCGGTCCCGCTCCATCAGCGTGCGGAACCACGCCTCCCGGCTGTAGTCCTTCCCGCGGAGGTGGGGGTGCGGGCCGGCGTACCCGACCTGGATGCCCTCGGCGCTGAAGAAGCCCACGTCCATGAAGGCGTCGCTGGCCTCGCGCAGTTTCATGAGGTAGGCCTGCATGTCCTGCTGGGTCGGCGACGGGGTGAGCCCGCTCAGGCGGAACAGGTTGAAGACGTTCACGACCCGCTCCTGGAGGAACAGGTCGATGGTGTTCCTCTGGCTCTCGGCGAGGGCCGCGAGGTGGAGCTTCCCGCTCTCCTGGAGGGTCCGGGTGAACTGCCAGTAGAGGTAGCCGGTCACGATCGCCAGGGGCACGAGGTTGGCGACCAGGAGGCCCACCTGGAGGCGCCGCCGGAGCTGGCGGAAATGCTCCTTGCGGCCGGCCGGGGTGGATGCGGGGGGCCCGGCCGCCGGGGAAGGCTTCGGGACTTCCTGCGCGTCCATCGTCACGACCTATATCGGAAGGATTGCTAGCGCATCCGGATGGGCATGCCCATCAGGGGCCAGACCACCAGCACGTGCAGGGCCAGCACCCCGAGCACGATCAGGCTGGCCGGCAGGCCGGCCCGGAGGAACTCCCCCGCCTTGAACTGCCGGCTCTCGTAGGCCATGGCGTTGGGCGCGGCGCCGATGAGCCGGAGGAAGGGCGTCCCGGCCGTCGTCAGCGCCGTGAAGAAGATCACCTCGGGCGCCACGCCGAGGTACGGCGCCATGACCAGCGCCACGGGGAGCGTGATGGCGATCGCCGTGACGTTCATGATCAGGTTGGTCATCGACATGACGAAGAGGGCGATCCCCATGATGAAGACGAGCCAGTGGGCGCTCTTGACGAGGACCAGCCAGTGGATCGCCAGCCAGGCGGCCGCCCCCGTCTCCCAGAGGGCCAGCCCCAGGCTCATGGAGCCGCCGAAGAGGAGGATGATGTTCCAGGGGACATCCTCCAGGTCCTTGACGGTGAGGATGCCGAACAGGAAGGAGAGGAGGGTGGAGACCAGAAGGACGGCGCCCTTGTTGAGGGCATGGAAGAACGGGACGAACGCCCCCAGGCACAGCGCCCCCAGGGTCGCGGCCACGATGGCGAGCGTCAGGATCTCGCCGGCGGTCATGGGTCCCAGTTTCTGGTAGAGGGTCCGCACCCGGCCCCGCAGGCCCTCGATGGCCGGCCTCTCGGGCTTGAAGAAGAGGCTGACGAAAAGCCACAGCAGGAGGATGACGCCGCCGCCCAGGGTGATCATGTAGGCGGGGATCTGGAAGAAGCCCACCTCCTTCCCGACGATGTTCTTGAAGAATCCCACGGCCACGGCCGCGCGGGCCGAGCCCAGCATCGAGATGATGCTGCCGGCCCCGGCCACGAAGGCCATGCCGATGAACAGCCCCTTCCCGAACCGCGTGGGCTTGTCGTCGTCGGCGTAGAGCGCGTGGATGGTCAGCAGGATGGGGTAGACGGTCGCGGCCGCCGCGGTATGGGCCATGATGAGCGTCAGGCACCCCGTGATGGCGAAACAGCCCAAATAGATCATGCGGGTCCGCTCCCCCACCACCAGGAGCATCCCGTAGGCCATCCGGCGGGTCAGCCCGGTCCGGCTGAACGTCATCCCCATCACCAGGGAGCCGAAGATGAACCACACCGAAGGGTCCATGTAATCGGAGAACGCCGCCCGCGGTTCCCGGATCAGGAGGAGCGCCTGGATGACCCCGATGGCGATGCTCGTGACCCCGATGGGGACGACCTCGAAAACCCACCAGGCGCAGGCCAGGAGGAACAGCGCCAAGGTGGCCTGGGCGTTCTTGCTTAGGTGGAAGTGTTTCCCGGCCGGGTCCAC
>CAYNDR010000452.1:0-1843 GCA_964395295.1 uncultured Planctomycetales bacterium | reverse complement strand
ACCCGATTGTTGCCCGCGTCGGCGATGAACAGATTCCCGGCCGGATCGACGGCGTCCGGGAGCGCCGGCGCGAAATAGAGGAGGCAGAACAAGGCGAGGCCCACGGCGATGAAGAGGACGCGCTTCCAGTTGAAGCGCCGGGCCTTCCGGACGATCCGGACGGAAAGGGGCGTGTCCGCCCTCGCCCCGCCGCCGCCCAGGGTGCTCTCGCTCATCGCCGCGGTGCTCCTCTACGCCGGATCGACGCTCACACCGAAGGGCCTTTCGCGATGATCTGGTAGACCTCGTGGAGCACGTCCACCGAGCGGATCACCCCGGCCACCTTCCCCTCCTTGATCACGGGCAGGAGGCTGGTATCCATGTTGACCATCTCGTAGATGGCCTTCATCAGGTGGTCCTCGTAGTCCACGACGGCCCGGATGGGGATCATGACCTCGCTGACCGGGCGGTCCGCCTGCTTGTGGATCCCCCGGACCATCCGGTCGAAGGCGATCTCCGACAGGTTCGGGTCGATCTGGATCTCGAACGGCCTCTGGGTGTGCTCGATCGGCTTGGCTATCAGGAAGCGCGGCGTCAGCCCGCGCAGGATGTCCCGGCGCCGGACCATCCCGCACAGCTCGCTGAGGTTCTCGCTGAAGACGAGCACGACGCGGGGCAGGGACTGGCGCTCCCCGCGGACGATCTGGCACTTGTCCATCTCCACGACGGCCTGGCGGAGGGTGCACGCCCGCGTGATGTGCGGGTACTTCTCCAGGGGGATCATGATGTCCCGGACGAGGTATTTCTCCAAGGGCGCCTCCTAAGCCAGTCCAAGAAACGGCATCCGGACGGGGGCGAGCATGGGATGGTTCCCCGCGGGCCGCCCATCCTCCAAGGGCCTGCGGGCGCGCGGGGGGCGGCGGCCCAACGGCCCGATCGTCAACGATCCGATGCGCTCTCGCATGGGGGAATTGTACCATAGCTCGCCGCCGGCATCCCGGGTCATCCCGGAACCCCCCGGCCGGGCCTGCTTAGGACAGGACTTGGATCTGCTGGACCCCGGGCACGCCGCCCGCGGCCTTCGTCAGGTCGTTCACCTCCCGGGGGTCCGCGCCCCGGACCCTCAGGCAGGCGATCCCGTCCCGGACCGCGACGTCCACGTCGGGTTTCACGTCGACCAGGGCGGCCTTCACCGCGGCGGACAGCGCCAGCTCGTCCAGGGCCTTCCGCGACTCCGGCGTGGCCCGGTAGTGCCCGTACCCGGCGGCGTGGCAGACGAGGTCCACCGCCTCGTCCGTCGTCAGCTTCCGGATGTGGATGACCATGTCGTAGAGGGCGGGGTCGATCACGTCGATGCCGAACAGGTTGAGGCTCCAGTTCCGCCGCTCCTCGTCGTCCTTCTTCAGGAGGTTCAGGGCCTCGTTGCGGGAGATCCCCGACCGCTCCATTTCCGTCCGCACCCGGTCCTCCATGTCGGAGATGATCCGGACCTTCATCACGTGGGAGATCCCCTTCAGGAAGAACTGGCCGGCGAGGCCGTGGTAGACCACGTTGTCCTTCTGGACGTGCCTGAGGAGGGCCGCCTGGAAGTAGGCGATGTACTTCTCCCGGCCGTGGGTGACGCGCTCCAGGGCGGAGGGGGCGTCGTGGATGGCCCGGACGAGCTTGATCTCCGGGACGTTGAACTCCTTGCAGGCCTCCAGGACGACGTCGCGGGCGATGCATTCGTAGCCCAGCCGCTGGGCCACCTTCTCCGCGACCTCCTTGCCCCGATGGTAGGAACCCCTCGATACCGTGATGATCGCCATGGCCGTTCCTCCCTGATCCTGGAGCGCCCGATCAGCCGCCGGGGACGCCGGGAACG
>CAYNDR010000451.1:0-5009 GCA_964395295.1 uncultured Planctomycetales bacterium | reverse complement strand
TGGGGGAGGAGCTCAAGCGGGCGGCGGAGGAGGCGAAGACGCGCGTGCGGGTGGACCCGTCTCTGGTGGGGCATTGGAAGCTGGACGAGCAGGGAGGGGCGATCGCGGACTCCTCCGGGCAGGGCCATGACGGCCGGATCGCGGGCGGTCCCAGGTCCGTTCAGGGGAAAATCGGCAATGCCATGGAGTTCGACGGCGGCAAAGACAGTGTCGACGTCCCGGCCTTTTCGTGGGCCGCCGGTGGTCCGGTGACGGTCGCGTTCTGGAACTACGTCGAGGCCTCGAGCGTCAAGAATTCCTGCGCGTTCACGGTGGGGGCCAAGGAGCCACCCAACCGTTTCATGGTCCACGCGCCGTGGGGCGACAGGACGCTGTACTGGGATTACGGCGACCTCCACGGCGCCGGCCGGGTCACGGCCAACTATTCCGCCTGCCTGGGCCGGTGGACCCACGTGGCCCTGGTCTCGGAGGGCAACGGCGGAAAGTTCAAGGGGATCTACCTGGACGGGGAACTGGCCGCCTCGGCCATGGTCTCCGACGGCCCCAAGGCGGCGCTCCAGGGCCTCTCCATCGGCCGCTGGTTCGACGGCCACAAGGGCCGGATCGACGACTTCCGGATCTACAACCGCGTGCTCCAGGCCCCGGAGGTCAAGGCGCTGAGCCTGGGGACCGGCCCCTGACCGGAGCTGTTAACCCCGTGGCGACTCGACGGAGTTAACACGCTGTTAACTCCGTGGCGACTCGACAGGGTTAACAGCCGGCGGATACGCCAGAAATTTGGACCTCCGGCCCCGCATCCGCGTCCAATGGGGTAGGATTGAATCATGGGGCCCGACTATAACGTCGGCGGCAAGCTCTTCGTCGCAACCCTGGTCGCCCTCCTGCTGGGCTACCTCTGGGCCTGCATCGACGGGGACCGGAATCCCCTGGACCCACTGAAGCTCCTGATGGCGGCCGAATCCCCGCCGACGGACCGCCCCGTCGTCCGTGAGAAGCCGGCCCCGCGGCCGCGCGCCCCGGCGTCCCTGACCGGCGGGGAGATGGCCGCCCGGTTCGCCTCGATCGACGAAAGCCTCCGCCGCGGGAGGATCCCGGAGGCGCGGGAAAAGGCCGGCGCCATCGACAAGCTCCTGGTCCCCGATGGATCCCTGGCGCGGCTCCGCGAATACGAGAGGCGCGTGGACCGGTACAACGCCCTCCTCCAGGAGACCTCCCGGGGCGGCCTGGTCGTCGCGCCCCGGCTGTGGAATCTGTCCCGTAGGGGCGGAGGCGGGCAGGTCGTCAGGCTCCTCTCCAGGGAAAGAGATCTGGTCTGTTTCGAGACGCTCGCGGGAGCCCGGTCCTCCCTCGGGGAGCCGGAGGTCGAGTCCCTGCGGCCGCTCGACGAAACCTCCGCCCGCGCCGCGGTCCGGGACGAGCTCCTCCGGCAGGCCGCGGCCCGGGACATCGCGGTCTCCGGCGGGCCGGACTCGCCGCTCTCCTACGGCGAGAAGAACGCCGCGGGCCTGAAGTTCTTCGAGCTGGCCGACTTCTGCGCCCGCAACGGCCTCAACGAGGAGATCGTCCCCCTCTTCGACGAGGGGCTCCGGCGCGACGCGGACCTCCTGGGGACGGTCCGCGAGGACAAGGCCGGACGCCTGGTGTCCGCGTGGCGGTATTTCCTGCTCATCAACGCCACGGACGACGCGCGCCGTACGGACGACATCCTCAGGGAGCGGTACGCCGACACGCGCGCCTTCCGCGAAAGGGGCGTCATTGAGATTCCGCCACCACCGCGTACTCCCGGAGATCTCCGCAAGGACCGCGCGGGCGAGTTGATCGCCCTCGGAAACCGTTACTACGACGAGGCGATGGGCCACCTGCTCCGCGCCGATCCCAACACGAATCCCGAAGGCTGGGCCGAGGGGTTCAGGAAGGCCCGCGAATTGTTCCTGAAGGCCAACAGCGAAGGCTACATCCCCGCGCAGGAGACGTTCGGCAGCGGCCGCATCCCCCAGTACCTTCTCGACCGGATACGCGATACCCAGATGCGGGCCAAGCTCTGCGGCAACCTCAGCGTCTCGAAGTAGGGGCGATGGAACCAGTGCGGCGCGGCTTTCCCTTCGCCCACCTGCTTGTGATTGCCGTCGTCGTTGCCCTTCTCGGTTTCATCTTTCTGGCCCTCATGGTGAAATCGATGCACAAGCATGAATCCGTGAACTGCGCCAACAACCTCAGCCAGTTGCGGAAGATGGCGCAGATATATAGTGTGCAGTTCGGGGGGCCTGAGAAGCTCGTGCCCGGCGAGACTGGAAAGAAGTTCTGGCTCAAGCTGAGCGATCCCCGGTTCAACCTGATCGACAGCACGATGCTGAACATCTACATCTGCCCGGGGAGCTCGAAGGAGCTGAAGGCCGCGCCCGGCGTGACCCACTACCGCGGGCCGATGGCGGACTGGAACACCCTCGGCGACGACGCGGTCGTGGGTATGGACGATTCCCCTCATGCGAGCGACCGAACCTACAACGTCTTGAAGAAATCCGCCGATGTCATCGAGGTGGAAGAGAGCGATCCGTTCCTCAAGACCTACCTGTCGGCCGTCAGCGACTGAC
Organism: uncultured Planctomycetales bacterium; assembly: GCA_964395295.1. GTDB lineage: Bacteria > Planctomycetota > MHYJ01 > MHYJ01 > JACPRB01 > CAYNDR01. Next base: position 2,418 of record CAYNDR010000451.1, on the reverse strand, counting down.
CGGGGCGCAATCCTTCCCAAGCCTCCATGCCGCGGGCTAATATAACCGGGTGACGAGTCCTTCTCTTCTGCGCGCGCGCGGAGTGTCGAAGTCCTTCCCGGGCGTCCAGGCCCTCGCGGACGTCTCGCTCGAAGTGGAGGAGGGAAAAGTCCACGCGCTGATGGGGGAGAACGGGGCGGGGAAGTCCACGCTCGCGCGCCTCCTGGCCGGCATGGCGGAACCGGATTCCGGGACGATCGAGTTCAGGGGCCGCCCCGTCCGCCTCCGCCGCCCCCACGAGGCCCTGCGGCTCGGCATCTCCATCATCCACCAGGAGCTCCTCCTCTTCCCCGAGATGACGGTCGCGGAGAACATCCTGATGGGGCAGGAGCCGACGCGCGGACCGTGAATCGACCGCGCGAGGATGGACGCGGAGGCGGCGCGGCACCTGGCGCGCCTGGGCGCGCCGATCCCGCCCCGCCGCGCGGTGAAGGAGCTGGGCGTCGCGGAGATGCAGACCGTCGAGATCGCCAAGGCCCTGGCCCACCGGGCGGAGGTGATCCTCATGGACGAGCCCACCTCCTCGCTCTCCGCGCACGAGGCCGAGGCCCTCTTCCGCATCGTCGCCGACCTCAAGAAGGCGGGCGTGGCGATCCTCTACGTCTCCCACAAGATGGATGAGGTCTTCCGCCTCGCCGACACCGCGACCGTCCTGCGCGACGGGCGGCACGTGGGGACGCACCCCATCGGCGAGCTGAATCCCGACCGCCTGATCGCGCTGATGGTGGGGCGGGAGCTGAACCTGGCGGCGCCGGTCTCCCCGGGGGAGAAGGGCGAGGTGGCGCTGGAGGCGATCGGGCTGGGCCGCGCGGGCCGCTTCCGGGACGTCAGCTTCCGGGTGCGGCGGGGCGAGGTCCTGGGCCTGGCGGGGCTCATGGGGGCGGGGAGGACGGAAGTCCTGAGCGCCCTCTTCGGGCTGGCGCCCGCGGACGCCGGGGAGATCCGGGTCGCGGGACGCCCCGCGAGGATCTCCAGCCCCCGCGACGCCCTGGCGCGCGGGATCGCGCTGGTGAGCGAGGACCGCAAGCGGCTGGGGCTGGTGCCCATGATGCCGGTGGGGCACAACATCACGCTGGCGAGCCTGCGGCGATACTGCCGGGGGCCGGTCATCGACCGAGGGGCCGAGGACCGCGCGGCGGACGGGCAGATCCTGGAGTTCGGGATCCGGACGCCGCACCGGGACCGGCCGGTCGACACCCTCAGCGGCGGCAACCAGCAGAAGGTCGTGATCGCCAAGTCGCTGCTGACGGAGCCGGACGTCCTGCTCTTGGACGAGCCCACGCGGGGGATCGACGTGGCGGCCAAGGCGGAGGTGCACGCGATCGTCGCGGGCTTGGCCCGGAAGGGCAAGGCCGTAGTGCTGGCCTCGTCGGAGCTGGCGGAGGTCCTCTCGCTGAGCGACCGTCTCCTGGTGATGCGCGAGGGCTCGGTGAGCGCCGAGCTCGACCCGCGGCGCGCCACGCAGGAGGACGTGATGAGACACGCGGTGCCCGCATGAGCCGCGCGAAGGCATGGCTGTCCCGCTACGGCCTGATCCTGGCCTTCGCGATCATCGTCCTGGTCCTGTCGCTGGCGAGGCCGCATTTCCTGAGGGTCGGGAACCTCATGACGGTGCTCCGCCAGATCTCGATCAACGGCATCCTGGCGGTGGGGGTGACGCTCGTCCTCCTGACGGGGGGCGTGGACCTGTCGCTGGGATCCCTCGTGGCGCTGACCGGAGTGGTGGCCGCGAGCTTCGCCCATCCGGGGGACTGGCCCGTGGCCGTCCCGATGGCGCTGGGGATCCTGGCCGGGGGCGCCTGCGGCCTGGCGAACGGGCTGGGGGTGACGCTGGGCCGCGTCGCCCCCTTCATCGTGACGCTGGGCATGATGACCGCCGCGCGGGGCCTTGCGCTGGTCGTGAGCCGGGGGGAGCCCGTGTCGAACCTGAGCCCCGCGTTCCTCGTCCTCGGCGGCGACTGGCTGGGCGTCCCGATCCAGGCGTTGATCATGGCCGCGGTGGCGGCCGCGGCCCACGTGTTCCTGAAGCACACGCGGCAGGGGCGTTACATCTACGCGGTGGGAGGGAACGCGGAGGCGGCCCTGGCCTCGGGGCTCCACGTGGGGCGGATCAAGGTGTTCGCCTACACGGCCTGCGGCGCGCTGGCGGGGCTCGCGGGGGTGATCCTGGCGTCCCAGCTCACGGTGGGGCAGCCCAACGAGGGGGTGGCCTACGAGCTCGACGCGATCGCCGCCGCGGTGATCGGCGGGACGAGCCTCTCCGGCGGCGTGGGCAGCGTGGGCGGGACGCTCCTGGGCGCGCTCCTCATGGGCGTCATCAACAACGGGCTCGACCTGCTCGGGGTGAAGTCCTATTATCAGATGATCGTGAAGGGGGCG
>CAYNDR010000450.1:416-5041 GCA_964395295.1 uncultured Planctomycetales bacterium | reverse complement strand
CTTGAGGGTCCCCCAGGGCAGTTTCGTCGCCTGCGCGATGACCGCGTTCTTGGAGTCCACGCACCGCACCGACAGGGTGTCGCCGAAGGCGCGGGTGCCCTCCTTCGTGACGCCCGTCGCCCGGTCGACGAAGAGGACGGCGAAGGCCTGGAACGGCTTGAAGCGGGATGTCTCCTGCTCGATGATCTTCCCGGCCCGGCGGACGATCTCGACCCGCTCCGGGGTCACCTCGCCGAGGACGCGCGCGCAGAGGCCGGGGCCCGGGAACGGCTGTCTCTGGTGCATCTTCGTCGGGAGCCCCAGGGCCTTGCCCACCTTCCTCACGTCCGGCTTGTAGAGCTCGACCAGCGGCTCCACGGCCGTGAAGCCGTATCCTTCCTTGGCGCTGATCCCGATCTGGTCGAGGACGTTGTGCTGGGTCTTGACGCCCTTCTGGGTCTCGATGATGTCGGGCTTGATGGTCCCCTGGACCATGAAGGAGGCGCCCGCGTCCCGGGCGGCCTTGGAGATGGTCTTGTAGAAGGCCGCGCGGAAGGCCTTCCGCTTCTCCTCCGGGTCCACGAGCCCCTTGAGCGCGGCGAAGAAGTCCGCCTGCACCTCGAGGACGTTCACCTTGACGCCGAGCTTCGCGAACGTGGACCGGACCTCGTCCGCCTCGTTCACCCTCATGAGGCCGTCGTCGAGGAAGACGACGGTCAGCCTGTCGCCGAGGGCCTTCCGCGCCAGGAGCGTGCACACGGCGCTGTCCACTCCGCCCGAGAGCGCGCTCAGGGCCCTGCCCTCGCCGACGATCCTGCGGATCTCCTCCACCTTCTCGCGGATGAACCTTGCGATGTCCACGCTCGTCCTCCTTTGCTTCTCCGGGGCCAGACTCGGACCCTAAAATCGCCGCGCTGGATGCCGATTCCCTGGCTTGAGAGGCCGATGCTACAACCCGGCGGAGGACAACGCAAGCAATCTCCGCCCCTGAGCGCCCGCTTCCGCATGCACCACCTCCGCGCCCGCACGCCGTCCCCCATGGACGGCGATTCATCCCACGGTTGCCGCAATCGCCGGGCCACGACGCGGAAGCGCCGGGATCCCGACAGGACGTGAAACGGGCCCGGATTCCCGCCTCCCGTTGAGCGGGGTCCGGGGAATTTCGAACCGGCGGGGCCGATCGCGCCGCCCCGGTACCTTGACGGCGGGGGGAGTCCGTTTCCCGATTCCCGGCGCTTCCGGACGTTCGCCCCGTGGAATTGCTTCCGCCGAAACATCCCTGCAGGCGTTGGGATATAATAGAGGGGAGCCGCAGGCCATTAAGGAAACAAAGCCATGAAGCACCGACGCATCACCCGCCGCGATTTCGTCCGGTCCTCGGCGTCGCTCGCCGCCCCCCTCTTCGTCCCCCGCTCCGTCTTCGGCCTCGGCGGCCAGGCCTCCCCGGGAAGCCGCATCGGGCTCGCCATCATCGGCTGCGGCACCATGAACTACGGCCACCTCAAGGGATTCCTCGGCATGGGCGAGGTCCAGCTCCTCGCCGTCTGCGACGTGGACACCAGCCGCCGGGACAACTTCAAGAACGAGGCCGAGAAGGCGTATTCCAAGAGAGGCGGGAACACCTACAAGGGCTGTGCCACCGTCAACGACCACAAGGAAATCCTCTCGCGCAAGGACATCGACGCGGTCTGCATCGCCACGCCCGACCACTGGCACATGCCCATCGCCATGGAGGCCGTGAAGTCCGGCAAGGACGTCTACTGCGAGAAGCCGCTGACCCTCACCATCCACGAGGCCAAGCTCATCATCGAGTTCGTCAAGAAGTACCAGCGCGTCTTCCAGACCGGCAGTCAACAGCGCTCCGAAGGCCCCTTCCGCCAGGCCGTCGAGTACGTCCGCAACGGCCGCATCGGGAAGCTCCAGGAGGTCGAGGTCGACGTGGGCGGGCCCAGCCAGTGGTGCAAACTGCCCGAGGAACCGATGGAGCAGGGCCTGGACTGGGACCGCTGGCTCGGCCCGGCCCCCAAGCGGCCCTACCACTCTGAGCTCAGCCCGCGCGGCGTGCACCACCACTTCCCCAACTGGCGGGCCTACCGGGAGTACTCCGGCGGAGGCATGACCGACTGGGGCGCCCATCACTTCGACATCACCCAGTGGGCGCTGGACATGGACGCCTCCGGCCCGGTCGAGGTCATCCCGCCCCAGGGAGGGGGAGGCAAGGGAGTCCGGTACGTGTACGCCAACGGCGTCACGGTGATCCACGGGGGCGGCGGCGGGATCACCTTCAGGGGAGACAAGGGGAAGATCTACGTCGACCGCGGCAAGATCACCAGCGACCCCGACACGATCCTGAAGGATGCCCTCACGGACCGGGACGTGAAGGTCTACCGCTCGCCCGGGCACAAGCAGGACTGGCTGACCTGCATCAAGAGCCGCAAGCCGCCGATCTGCAACGCGGAGGTCGGCGCCCGCAGTGTGACGGTCTGCCACCTGGGCAACCTGGCCTATTGGAACAGGCGGCGGCTCCGCTACGACCCGAAGACCTGGCAGTTCGTGGGCGACGCGGAGGCCAACACGTGGCTCGACCGCGAGCGCCGCGCCCCCTACCTGCTTCCCAAGCTCTGAGGCTTGCCGCCGCGGGGGGGCGCCGATCGCGCCCCCTCGCGGCCGCCCCCCGCCCTTCGAATGCGTGAATGATGCATTCCCGCTCCGCGTTTAAAGGGTGCCGTCCGGCCCGCGGGTCGCCCCGGGGCAGGTGGCGGACGGCGCGGGGCCGGGCCGCGAGTCCCCGGCGGGCGGATCGCAGGAAAGCCCATGTATCCCGCAGCTTCCCGGAAGACTTCCCGGCGGGGCCTCTCCCTCCGCGAGGCCCTCGACCGGGGGCGGCGGACGGGCCTCCTCAGCTACGACGACCTCAACGAAGGCCTCCCCGCGAACCTCGTCTCGCCCCAGGACGTCGACGCGGCCTTGCGGATCATCGAGGATTCGGGGATCCGGCTCGTCCGGTCCGCCCAGGACGGGGGCGCGTCCCGTGACGGGGAATCCGCCCTCCCCGGGACCGGCGCGTCCGGTTCCTCGGAGCTGAGCCGCGACCCCCTCCGGCTGTACCTCGCGCAGATGGGCGAGATCCCCCTCCTGTCCCGCGACGAGGAGCTGGACCTCGCCCGCCGGATCGGCGTCGCCCGCACGAGGCTCCGTGCGACGATCATCGAGTCTCCCACGGGAGTGGCCCATGCGATCTCGGTCTTTGAGGAGTCGCATCGGAGGAATCCCGGCCCCGCGCAGGTTCCGCAGGCCGGCGATCCGGAAGCCTCGCCCTGGCCCGCGGGGCCGGAAGCGGCCGAGGACCTGCGCCGTCTCCTGGAGGACAACCGGACATGCCACCGGCGTCTCCGGCGCCGGGGCCTCACCTCCAGGCAGAGGGCGCGGATCCTGGGCCGGATGGACTCCAACCGCCGGAGGTCCGCGGCCATCCTGAAGTCGCTGAACCTCCGGACCGAGCAGATCGCGCCCGTCGTGGGCCGCCTGCAGGAAGCCCTGCGGCGCCGGGACGCCCTCGCCCGGGAGATCGCCGGGGCGAGGGGCTCGGGGGACCGGGCGCGGGCCGCGGAGCTGAGGGGGGCGTTCGAGGCGGCCAGGGCGAGGATCCTCGAGGACCCCGACGCGCTCCGGTCCCGCCTGCGCGAGATGCGGTCCAGCCTGGAGGACTACGAGCGGTCGAAGGCCCGCCTCTCGGCCGCCAACCTCCGGCTGGTCGTCTCGATCGCCAAGAAATACCGCAACCGGGGGATGCCGATCCTTGACCTCATCCAGGAAGGCAACATGGGGCTCATGCGGGCCGTGGACCTGTATGACCCCGGCCGGGGCCACCGTTTCTCCACGTACGCCACCTGGTGGATCCGGCAGGGCATCCTGCGCGCCATCGCCGACCAGTCGCGCACGATCCGCGTGCCGGTCCATGTCAACGACGCGATGGTGCGTCTGCGGAACGTCTCCCTGAGGCTGACCCAGGACATGGGCCGCGAGCCCTTCCCGGAGGAGATCGCGAAGGCCTCTCATACCCGGCCCGAAGACGCCCTGAGGATCCTCCGTTTCCTGCGCCCCCCGGCCTCGCTCGACCGCGCCGTGGGGGAGGACGAGGACTCGGACCTCGGGGGCCTGATCTGCGACGGGCGGTCGGAGAGCCCCGAGGCGGCGGCCTCGCGGGACCTCCTCCGGGAGGCGATGGCGGCGGCGCTCGGGACGCTCTCCGTGCGGGAACGGGAGATCCTCCGGATGCGGTTCGGGATCGGCACCGGGCGCGTCCACACGCTGGAGGAGCTCGGCCGGATCCACAACATCACGCGCGAGCGGGTGCGGCAGATCGAGGTGCGGGCGCTCCGGAAGCTCAAGCATCCCCGCCGGTCGCGGCTCCTGGGGGACTACTTCGAGCACTCGAACCGGGACGCGCGGCCGCCGGGAGCGGGGCAGGACCGGTAAAAGAAATCCGCCCAGAACACCCGTGCGGGAGGGTTGACTTAATTATTCTGGGCGGACAGCTGGGGTGGGGTATTAGGTTTTGGAAGTCTTCTCTGCGGTCTCCCCCTCTCCGGCCGACTGGCGCGCGCGCCCGGTCCCGGACGCCGCGCTCCCCCGTTCGGCCCCTC
>CAYNDR010000450.1:0-406 GCA_964395295.1 uncultured Planctomycetales bacterium | reverse complement strand
CGTAAATTCCTTTTGTCAAGCCCCCCGCGCGAAATTTCCGGATTGCCGCGCCGCGGCGGCCCCGGGCAACGGGCTCACAGGCAGGCCGCCCCGCGGAAGCGGTAGCCGATCCCCCGGACCGTCTCGATGCAGGCCCCGGCCCGCCCGAGCTTGGAGCGGAGCGACGCCACGTGGACGTCCACCGTCCGTTCCGTGCCCGCGGCGACCTGCCGCCTCGTGACCGCGCGCCCGGGAGGATTGAGCAGGCACCTCAGGATCTCCAGCTCCGACGCCGTGAGGGGCCGCGGCTCCGGCCGGAGGAGTTCCCCCCGCTCCAGGTCCACGCTGACCGCGCCCGCGTGGATCACGCCCTCCAGGGTCGAGAGGCCCGCCCAGCGCAGGAGCCCCTCCAGGCGCGAGGCGAACT
>CAYNDR010000449.1:0-5068 GCA_964395295.1 uncultured Planctomycetales bacterium | reverse complement strand
GACCGGATTGAAGGTGTCGGATTTCGTGGAGGCCGTGGCCGCCAAGACGCCCACGCCGGGAGGCGGGAGCGTCTCCGCGGCGGTGGGGGCCCTCGGGGCGGCCCTGGGGGTCATGGCGGCGCGGTATTCGGGCGCGGCGGAGCTGGAGGGGGAGCTGGACGCCGTCAAGGGCGGGCTCCTGCCGCTGGTGGAGGCGGACGCGAAGGCCTACGGGCAGGTCACCGCGGCGCGGGCCCTGCCGAAAGGGACGGACGAGGAGAAGGGGCGGCGCCGGGAGGCCCTGCAGAACGCGCTCGGGGAGGCCTCCGAGGTGCCGCTCCGGGGGATGATGCTGGCCGTCCGCGGGCTGGCGGTTCTGCGGGACCTGGCGCCGCGGTTCAACAGGAACCTGGCGAGCGACCTGGCGGCGGCGGCCCGGTTCCTGGAGGCCGCGGCCGCGGGATGCGGGGAGAACGTGCGGGCCAACGCGGCGATGATCGCGGACGGCGTCCGGCGCGAGCGGCTGGAGAAGGAGTCCGCCCGGCTCGTGGCCGAAGCGGCCGGCCACCGCGCGCGGATCCTGCAGGACATCGGGGGATCGCGCGCCGGGAAGTAGGGGTCGGGGAGGATTTTGCCGATGCGAAGGGGGACTCGGGCCGGGCTTCTCCTGGGCGGGCTGGCCCTGCTGGGGGCGTGCGCGGCCGGGCCGGGGCCGTCGGCGCCTCCGAGGATCGAGCCCGGGTTCGATCTCCAGCTCCTGCGGAACTCCTCGAAGACCTACGGCGAATACGTGGGGGCCCTGCTCCTGTGCAACGGCGCGGTGCCGGCGGACTGGGCGCAGGCGGCGCGGACCTTCGACACCCTCCATCCCTTCCATGTCTTCCAGGACGACCTGGACCACATCCGCCGGTTCCGCGCGGGCGACGAGAAGGCCCGGCTGGAGCTGGGCCGGCGCGGGATCATCCTCACGGCGCAGGCGGTCTTCCTTCAGCCGTACAACGGCCCGAAGTGGGATGAGGCGCGGAAGACGCTGATGGAGTCGAAGCCCGGGGGGCCGGAGGTTTTCGTCTGGACGCTCCTGCAGGTCCTCCTGGCCGGGCAGTACCGGGTGGAATCGACGTCGGCGGTGCAGGACGTGCGGGTGCACGCGCGGTACAACCTGGTGCAGGCGGGGGCCCCGGCGCTGGAGATGGCGCAGGCGCTGACGCGGAAGATCGCGGAGGACACGCCGGACACGGCGGTGAGCCGGGTGGAGGACCTGGTCCGGCTCGCGGTGCTCCTGGTCGAGTTCGGCGCCGCGGGGAGGGCCTTCGTGGAGGAGCTGTCGCGGCACCGGACGGCGAACGTGCGGCGCGCGGTAGCCGGGGCGGTGGGCGAGGCGGTGGACACGGCCGGCGCGGGGATGCTGATCCGGCTCCTCTCGGAGGACCCGGCATGGACGGTGAGGGCCACGGCGGCGGAGGCGGCGGGGAAGATGGGGCCGGCGCGGGCGGAGGTGGGCCCGGCGCTGGTGGCGTGCCTGGGGAAGGAGAAGGAGGTAACGGTGCTCCGCCGGGTGCTCCAGGCGATCGGGGAGATCCACTACGAGGAGGGGATCCCCGACCTGATGAAGGCGATCGATTCCCCCAGCCTGACCCTGTCCGAGGCGGCGATGTACTCCCTCTACCGGCTCACCGGGGAGAAGCTCCTGCGGAAGGAGGAGTGGCAGGAGTGGTACCGCGTGAAGTATCCGCCGTGGAAGTCCCGCCCGAAGCGGTGATCCCATGAGGCACGTAACCCGCGAGGAGATGCAGGAGATCGACCGCCGGGCGGCGGAGGAGCACGGCGTCCCCGTGGACGTGCTGATGGAGAACGCGGGGCGCGCCGTGGCGGACGTGGTGGCGGAGCGGACGTCTCCGGCGTGTCCCGTGGTGGCGGTCTGCGGCCGGGGGAACAACGGCGGGGACGGGTTCGTGGCGGCGCGGCTCCTGGCGGAGCGCGGCTTCGAGGTGGAGGTGCTGGCGCTGGGGAAGGCGTACGATCCCTCGACGGCCGCGGGGCGGGCCTGGGAGCGGGCGCGGGAGGGCCTGCCCTTCGTGGGGCGGCTGAAGGCGCGGCCGATGGCGGCCCTGGTGGACGCGATCTTCGGGACGGGCCTGTCGCGTCCGGTGGAGGGCCGGGAGCGCGAGCTGATCCGGGAGATGAACGCGCTCGACCGCCGGTGGTTCCCCGTGGTGGCGGTGGACATCCCCTCGGGGCTGGACGCGAACACGGGGCGGCCCCTGGGGATCGCGGTCGAGGCCAGCGCGACGGTGACGATGGGGCTCCCGAAGGTGGGCTTCAAGTCCCCGTCCGCCCGGAAGTACCTCGGGGAGCTGATCGTGGCGGACATCGGCTTCCCGCCCGCCCTGCTCCGGCGCGGCTGATCCCCTCCGCTTTTTGATTCCGAATTCCCTTGACACCCGGTTCTTTTCACCCTAATCTAATATCAACAAATTTACGCATGCGTAAACTTGTAAATCAGCAGGCGTAGCCCAGCGGCATCGGAGAGGGAGACCCGGGAGGAGGCTGGCCTTGGGGAGGGGGTTTGCGGGCCGCGCGGGGAGAGCCGCGGCGGCCGCCGGATTCAGGGGTGCGGATGATGGATGACGCCGTCGCCCGGAGGACCTCGCTGTTCTGCAGGATCCTCGGCAACCCCCTGGCGTACCGGATCGTCCGGATGCTGGACGGGCAGAGGCGGCGGCCCGTGGAGCTGGCCCGCGCGCTCGGGGCGTCCGCCACCGCGGTCGTCAACCAGCTCAAGCACCTGAAGCTCGCGGGGATCGTCCGCACCCATTCCACCGGCGTCCGCCGCGGCGGCCGCAAGGTCGAATACTGGCTGGAGGCCCCGTCTCTCGGACGATGCATCGGGGAACTGGAACGCGCCTTCCGCCGGATGCCCCGGTAGACGCGGACCCTGGCCGGAACCCTCCTCCTTTGGTAAGCTTCCTCCCATGGCCCGCATCCTCATCCTTTCCACGTCCGCCGGGGCCGGGCACAACCGCGCCGCCGAGGCCCTCCACGAGTGGGCCCGGACCCGCTTCACCGGCCTCGAGACGACCTGGGTCGATTCCCTCAAGTACACCAACCGCCTCTTCGCCCGGCTCTACGAGCGCAGCTACGTCTGGATGGCCGGCCGCACGCCCTCCCTCTGGGGCTTCCTCTACGAACACTCGGGCCATCATCCCGAGCGGCGGATCCACAAGGTCGTGGAACTCCACGACCGCCTCGCCTACCGCAAGCTCATGCAGAACGTGGAGGAGTTCCGGCCCGACGCCGTCCTCTGCACCAATTTCCTCCCGGTCCACGTCCTCCTGGCCAAACGCGTGGAGGTCCCCGTCTACGTGGTCGTCACCGACCACGACGTCCACGGCCTCTGGGTGGACCCCCGCGCCGCCGGCTACTTCGTCGCCTCCGAGGAGGTCAAGGTCCTCCTCAGCCGCCGGGGCTACCCCGCGGACCGCGTCCGGGTCACCGGCATCCCCATCCACCCCGTCTTCGCCCGGGAGGCCCCGCGCCCGGCCTCCGGCCGCCCCTCCGTCCTCGTCATGGGCGGCGGCTTCGGCATGGGCCCCATGGTCGAGGCCGTGGGGCGGCTCCTCGAGATCGACCTCCCCTTCCGGCTCGTCGTCGCCGCCGGGAAGAACGAGAAGCTCCGCCGGAAGCTCGACGCGGCCTCCCGCGGCCGCGCCGAGGTCCACGGCTTCGTCACGAACATCCAGGACTTCATGGACCGCAGCCACCTCATCGTCACCAAGGCCGGGGGCCTCACCGTCTCGGAGTGCCTCGCCCGCGGGCTCCCCATGGTCCTCGTGGCCCCCATCCCCGGCCAGGAGGAGTACAACGCCGACTATCTCCTGGAACGGGGCGCGGCCGTCAAGGCCCGCACCCTCGAGGTCCTGGACTTCAAGGTCCGCGAGCTTCTGGAAAATCCCGCGCGGCTTGGTAGGATGAGGGAGGCCGCGGCCGCGGCCGCGCGTCCCCACGCCGGCCGCGACATCCTCCGGCACGTGCTTGATGAAAATCCTCCTCGCGGATGACGAGCGGACGATCGCCGTCACCCTCGGCGACGCCCTCCGCGCCGCCGGCCACGACGTGACCGTGGTCGCCGACGGGGAGCAGGCCCTGCAGACCATCCGCAGCGACGTCTTCGAATGCGTGATCTCCGACATCCGCATGCCCAAGGCCGACGGCCGCGCCGTCCTCAAGGCCGTCCGGGAGGTCCAGCCCTCCTGCCGGGTGATCCTGATCACCGCCTACGCCAGCGTGGAGGACGCCGTGGCGGCCATGAAGGACGGCGCGGAGGACTACCTCCAGAAGCCCTTCTTCAACGACGACGTGGTCGCCCGCCTCGCGAAGCTGGGGCGCCTGCTGGGGCTGGAGCAGGAGAACCGCCAGCTCAAGGAGGAGCTCGCCGGCCGCCGCCAGTTCGGCGCGATCGTGGGGAAGTCCCCCAAGATGCAGGCGGTCTACGACCTGGTGAAGTCGGTCGCCGCCGGCGAGGTCAACGTCCTCGTCGAGGGCGAGAGCGGCACGGGCAAGGAACTCGTGGCCGAGGCCATCCACTACAACTCGCCGCGCCGCAACCGGCCGCTCGTCAAGATGTCCTGCAGTGTCTTCCCCGAGACCCTGATCGAGGACGAGCTCTTCGGCCACGTGAAGGGCGCCTTCACCGACGCCCGCGCCGACAAGCCCGGGAGGTTCGAGCGCGCCCATACCGGGACGATCTTCATCGACGACATCGACGACATGCAGCCGGTGCCCCAGGTGAAGCTCCTCCGGGTCCTCCAGGAGCGCGAGGTCGATCGCATCGGCGCCACGCAGTCGGTCAAGGTCGACGTCCGCATCGTCGTGGCCACGAAGAAGGACCTCTGGGAGCATGTCCAGGCCGGGAAGTTCCGCGAGGACCTCTTCCACCGCCTCAACGTGGTCAAGATCCGGATCCCCCCGCTCCGCGAGCGGCCCGAGGACATCCCCCTCCTGGCGGGCCACTTCATGCGGAAATACGGCCGGGACAAGGAGTTCTCCGTGACGCCGGAGGTGCGCGAGGCGCTCCAGGGATACCCCTGGC
>CAYNDR010000448.1:304-5083 GCA_964395295.1 uncultured Planctomycetales bacterium | reverse complement strand
AGGCCCCAGGCGTTCGCCTTCTTCTGCCCCACCGGGTGGGTTCTTCGGTAGGAACTGGCGTCATGCCAGGCATACTCCCCCAGCTTCATTTCGTCGTCTCCGAAGCACCACTTCCCCGTCGATCCCGCACGACACGCGTACTCCCACTCCGCCTCCGTCGGGAGATCGAACGTCCTGTTCCCGGCTTCCTTCAGCCTGAGGGCGTTGAGCTTCCTGAGGAATTCCTGGCAATCTTCCCAGGAGACCTTCTCCACGGGCAGATCAGGACCCTTCCATTGGGATGGATTCCATCCCATCACCGCCTCCCAATGCGCCTGCGTCACCTCCGTGGTCTGCATCCACAATATCTTCGTGATCCGCACCTCGTGAACGGGCTTATTATCCCAAGCCCCCATTTCGCTCCCCATACGGAACGTCCCCGCCGGGATGGGTACGAACTCCATCTTGACCCGACGAGCGGGATCTAGCCAGAGGGCTGGGGGCCTAAGGCTTTCCGCCTCGCGCCGTCCCGCCTCCGCCGCCGGATTCCCGGGCTTGGCGGAGAGGGCCTCTCCATAGCCACGATAGGCTTTCTCCCAATCATTTGCCGCGTGAGCCATCTGGGCCCGTGCCATCGCCTCGTCGTAACATCGAGGGGCAGCCTCCGTCCTCAACATCAAGGCCTTGGCGTCGCCAGGTTTGAGCACAAGCGCCTTGTCGACCGCGGCGAGGGCACTAGACCATTCTTTCGCCTCTATGGAACTCCGCGTTTCCGCCATGTGCTGTGTGTATCGTCTCTCGGCCTCAATCGACCGCCAGCTCAGGAAGGCGATCGCGAGGGCCCCCAGCATCCCCACTCCGGCGATCCACTGCATGAACCGCCGGAGCCGCCTTCCCCGATGGGAGTGAATTAATTTCAAAGCGCTATTTTCTTGATTGCAGTTGTCGCTAATCATATCGGGCTAGATTCTGTCTGATAACGAGAATAACAGATAACTTGCTCGCCGGGGCGCCGCGCCGCCTCAATGGACCGAACACGAGATGCAGGGATCGTACGAGCGGACCAGCATCGAGCAGAGCAGTCCGAGCTTCTCGTCCGTCATGCCCGCCTGGGCCGAGTACTTCTCCGCCAGCGCCCGCATGTCCAGGTGGATGTTCAGGTTGTTCTGCGTCGTGGGTATGACGCAGTTGGCCTTCGTCACCCGGCCGTCCTTGTCGTACGCGTAGTGGTGGTAGAGGATCCCTCGCGGGACCTCCACGGCGCCCACCCCCTCCCCCGCGCGGGGCTTCACCTCGGCCATCGCGGGCCCCCCGCCGTCCCGGACGATCTCGTCGATCAGCCGGATGGCGTCGTGCGTCGCGTGGATGGCCTCCACGAGCTGGGCCACGTTGTTTATGAACGGGTTGTGGCAGACCGGATTGAGCCCGAACTCGTCGGCCGCCTTCCGGGCCTCGGGGTGGAGGAGCTTGTAGTTGTTGTTCACCCGGGCGAGCGCGCCCACCGCGAACGAGTCCCGCGACAGCTTGCACCACTTCGAGGTGTTGTCCGCGTCCACCCACTCGTTGGTCATCTGCCGGTACTCGCGCTCCGGCTTGCGGACCCCGTCGGAGGAGACCAGGTCCCCGCCGACCCAGGGGTACTCCTCCCCGCCCGCCAGGGAGACGAACTCGGTCTCCCGGCTGAAGTCGGGGATCTGGAAGATGTCGAAGAGCTGGATCGCGGCGCGGATGTCCTCGAAGGACCGCCGGAGCTCTTCCTGGAGGGGGAGGAGCTCGGCCTTCTCGGGCACCCGGGCCACGCCGCCGGGCAGGAGCGAGACCGGGTGGGTGGTCCTCCCGGCCACGACGTCGCAGAGCCGGTTGGCCAGCCCCTTGAGCCGGGCGGCGACCTTCACCACCTCGGGCCTGGATTCCAGGAGCGGGATGGCGCTCGGAAGCCCCACGAAGTCCGGCGCCGCCAGGAAGAACAGGTGCAGCCAGTGGCTCTGGAGGGTCTCGCCGTGCTTGGCGAGCAGGCGGAGCTTCCGGGCCGCCTCGGGAATCGCCACCCCGAACGCGTCCTCGGTGGCCCGCAGGCTGGCCAGGCAGTGGCCGATCGAGCAGATGCCGCAGATCCGGGAGGTGAGGATCCCGGCCGCGGAGTAGTGCTTGCCCTTGAGCATGACCTCGAAGAACCGGGGCGTCTCGACCACGTCCCACCGGGCGGACGCGACCTTGCCGTCCTCGACCTTCACCCGGATGTTCCCGTGGCCCTCCACCCGGGTCAGGTGGTGCACGTCCACGTTGAGGTTGATCTTCATTTCGCCCCCTCGAAGCCGCCGAAGAAGCCGAGCCGCTCGTTGACTTCCCGGTCGCCGAACCCCTTCTCCCGGGCGAGGGACAGGAACTCCTCCATGTTGCAGTCCGCGGCCTTCCCGCGGCAGCCCCAGCAGCCGAGCCCGCCGGCCGGGCACGGGGCGTTGCAGCCTCCGGCGGTGACGGAGCCCAGGCACAGCCTGCCCTTCAGGAACAGGCAGGCGGTGTACCTCTGCTTGCACTCCAGGCACACGGGGTAGGCCGGGAACCGGAACGGGACGTCCCAGATCACGTGCTGGACGATCCGCTCCACCTCGGCCTTGTTGACCGGACAGCCGGGGATCTCGAAGTCCACCTGGACCACCGCCTTGAGCGGGCGGGCGGGCTCGGTCTCCTTGGGCTTGTCGCCGTAGACCTCCCGGTTGGCCTCGTCGAGCGGATAGGCGTTCTTGAGCCGGGCCACCCCGCCGAAACAGGCGCAGCTCCCCAGGGCCACCAGGACCTTGGCCCTCCCGCGGATGGCCTTCAGCCTCCCGACCTCGTCGGCGCGGGTGACGGCCCCCTCGACGAGCGCCAGGTCGTAGGCGTCGCCCGCGTCGGTGGTCACCTCGCGGAAGTTGACGATGTCGACGCACTTCAGGAAGTCGGCGAGGGTCTCCTCCTTGTTCGCCAGCTGCAGCTCGCAGCCCTCGCAGCCGGTGAAGTCGAAGACCGCGACCTTCGGCCGGGCCGGCTCGATCCCCAGGTATCTCACGCCCGCACCCCTCTCAGATGGCTTCCTTGAGGTTCATGACGCTCCAGAAGTCGAACACCGGCCCGTCCTTGCACACGTAGGTCGATCCCACGTTGCAGCGGCAGCACTTGCCCATGCCGCAGTGCATGCGGCGCTCCAGGGAGACGAACATGCGGTCCATGGGCATCCCCATCTGCGAGAGGCGGCCGCAGACGAACTTGAACATCACCGGCGGCCCGCAGACGACGGCGAAGGTGTCGTCCATGGCCATGTCCAGCCCGTCCAGCAGCCGGGTCACCAGGCCCACGGGGCCCTTCCAGCCCGCGTCGGGCTTCTCCACGATGATGGAGAGGTTCACGCCGTCGATCCTCCTCCACTGCTCGTACTGGTAGTCGAAGAGCATCTGGGCGGGCGTGCCGGTCCCGTAGATGATGTGGACCTTCTTGAACTCGGAGCGGTTCTCGGTGGCGTGGAAGATGGGGGCCCGGAGCGGGGCCAGGCCCAGGCCGCCGGCGATGAGCAGGATGTTGTGGCCCTTCATCCGCTCCATCGGGAAGGAGCTCCCGAAGGGGCCGCGGAGGCCGACGCGGGCGCCCACCCGGGCCCGGTGCAGGATGCTGGTCACGACCCCGGCCTTGCGGATGCAGAGCTCGATGAACCCCCTCTGCGAGTTCGAGCTCGAGATGGAGATGGGCACCTCGCCGTACCCGGGGAGCTCGAGCATGACGAACTGGCCCGGCTGGAAGGCGAAGCGCTCGCGCTCGGCCGGGTCGAGGATCCGGACGTGGAACAGCTTCTCCATCTCGGTCAGCCGGATGATGCCGACGATCTCCGACTTGAAGGCCCGGTCCGCGTGGGAGAGGACGTGCCTCTGGTTGAAGTCCAGGGGGCGGTTGATCTCCCGTTCCCGGTTCACGTCGTAGGGCTGGAGCAGGGGGATCATGCGCGTTCCTCCGCCTGAAGGTCACGGATGACGTCCGGGGGGTTGATGCCGGCCAGGCAGGTCCGGCCGCACCGGCCGCAGCCCACGCACTTGGACTCCTCGTAGGTCTCGGCGAAGCCCCGGTGCACGTGGTAGTAGCGGTACTTGAGCCGGGTCTCCCTCCGCGGCCGGAAGTTGTGGCCTCCCGCCACCTGGGCGAAGTCCACCAGGTTGCAGGAATACAGCTGCTTGATCTTCTGGCCGCTCTTGTGGTCCAGCGAGACGCGCTCGCAGACCCCGTAGCAGTAGCAGGTGGGGCAGACCATGGCGCAGCTGCCGCAGGAGAGGCATTTGGCGCCCCACTTCTTCCACACCTCGGACTCGAACTCGATGTCCAGCAGGTTGTTGAGGTTGTGGGTCTCCACGTGGGTCGTGGCGCCCCGGCGGATGCGCTTCCGGACCTCGAGGTAGTCCCCCGTGTCCGCGGCCCCCACCTCGCGCACCTTCACCTTGGACAGGGTGGAGAAGCCCCGGTTCGAGCCGATGGCCGTGAAGTAGCGGTCCCCCAGGTCGGTCAGGAAGAGGTCGAAGCCGCTGCTGGCCGTGTCGGTCCCCAGCGACTGGCAGAAGCCGCCCTCGCAGGGATCGTGGTCGATCCCCACGATGAAGGTGTTCCGGCGCCGGGAGACGTAGTACGGGCTCGGGAAGACGTCCTTCATGAAGACCTTGTCCATCTTCAGGAGCCCGTTGATGTCGCAGGCGTGCAGGCCCACGATCGCCCGGGGCTGTATCCGGTAGGAAATCTCCTGGGTCCAGTCCCCCGCGTCCAGGCGGTAGGTCGAGAGGGTCA
>CAYNDR010000448.1:0-294 GCA_964395295.1 uncultured Planctomycetales bacterium | reverse complement strand
GGTACGGCATGAAGTAGGTCTTGGCCGAGTGCTCGGTGGTGCCGTAATCCAGCGCCAGGTCCTTGAAGGACTGGACCGGGAGGTACTGGCAGAGGGGCTTCCCCTTCCCGTCCCGGGCCACGGCCCTGGGGCCCACGACCTCGTTCGACTCGAGGAGGATGCCCACCAGCCTCTCGAACTCCCCCTTGTCGACGATCCGGTAAAGCATCGGTCACCCTTCTCCAACGCGCCCCGCCAGGGAGTATACACCGGTTCCGGCGCCCCGCGTCCGGCCCCATCCTAAGGGACGGGGGA
>CAYNDR010000447.1:0-5126 GCA_964395295.1 uncultured Planctomycetales bacterium | reverse complement strand
TTGGCGGTGTCGCCGTTGCGGGCGATGCGGTCGGCGCCCGCGACGGCGGCGCGGATGCGCTTTTCCCGGATCGTGGCGGCGGCGGCGCCGTCGGCGATCCGGCGGGCCCGGAGCCCCCACTTCCGGGCCTCCCACATCGTCAGGCGCGCCCCCTGGCGGAGGGGGCGGGTTTCCAGGGCGTAGACGGAGGCGCGGCCGCGGAGGAGGACGCCGAAGGCGGTGCCGATGCCGCCGGTGGCCAGGGCCCCGGTGTTGCAGATCGTGATGGTTGCCTTTCTGCGCACGAGGGGGGCGCCGTGGCGCGCGATCGCCTCGCACATCGCCGCGTCCTCGGCGTGGATGCGGCGGGCCTCCTCCAGGGGGTTCGGGGCCCGGAGCGCGCGCTCCACGGCCCACCGGAGGTTCACGGCGGTGGGGCGGCTGGCGATGAGCTTCCGGGCCGCGGCGCGGCGGTCGCGGGCGAGGGAGAGGGCGTAGGCGCCGGTGACGCCCAGGAGGGGGGCGCCGCGGACGGCCAGCGACCGGATGGCACGGACGACCTGGTCGACCGTGCGGCAGGCGATGTAGCGTTCCCGGTCCGGGAGGAGGCGCTGGTCGAGGATGTCAAGGCGGCCGTCGATCCAGCGGACGGGTTCGATCCGGGATCGGCCTCGCCCTGCGCCGCCGATCCCCGAAGGGCGAAGGAGGGTCACTTCTTCAGGCGGCCGCAGTGCTTGAGGATCCGCTCCAGGGACTCCGTGGGCCGGGCGCCCGTGGAGACCCAGTGGTTGTAGCGGTCGAGGTCGATCTGGACCTTCTCCTCGGGCTTGGCCTTCCGCGGGTCGTAGGTCCCCAGGTTTTCCAGGTACCGGCCGTCGCGGCGCGTGCGGCCGTCGAAGACGGCGATGCGCCAGAGGGGCAGGTTCTTCCGTCCCGTGCGGGTGAGTCTGATTCGGACCGCCATAGGGCGCACACTATATCAGCAGGCCGTGGCGGGCGCAACGATTATTGGCATGCGTTCGGGGAATGGTGCCGGGCGCCGCGGGCCTCAGGAAGACCCGCGAATCCATGGGGGGACGATCCCGCGATTCGTGATTCGTTGATGCGCCTACGATTTTTGTTCCTTCCACCCGGGCGTATGTATAGATTGAGGGACGGTGATCTACTTCCACTGCCCGCAGTGCCGCGAGGAACTTGAGGCGGAGGACTCGATCCGCGGCGTGCGGATGAAGTGCCCGGCGTGCGCCAAGGACATCGAGGTCCCTCAGGCCTCGATCAAGGTGACCACCCGCTCGGTGCCCCTGAGCGAGCGCCGGGATTATCGCCCCGCCTCCGGTTCCGGGACGATGCCGGGGGGGCAGTTCATCGGGATGGTCCTGGCGGCGGGGGTGGCGGGCCTGCTGATCCTCAGCGGCGCGGGGTACATCCTGAACCAGAAGGTGCGGGAAGCCCGGAACCGCGGCTCGTCGTGCGCGGTCTGCTCGGGCCGGAAGAACGTGGCCTGCGCGCGCTGCAACCGGACCAAGTCGGCCCCCTGCAAGGAGTGCAGCGCCACGGGGAAGCGGAAGAACTGGCAGGACGAGGAGGAGAGGTGCTTCGCCTGTAACGGCTCGGGCCAGCAGAGGTGTCCGGTGTGCGGCGGGGAGGGGGAGTACAGCTGTGCCGCCTGCTACGGGACCGGCCTCGAGGGCGCTTACCCGCCGCCCATGTACGACTTCAAGTAGCCGGGCTCAGCGCCGGCGGCCCGGCGGCTCCAGCCCCGGGAAGGGCGGCCCCTTGCCCTTCTTCATCATCCGGATCATCTTGCGGGCCTCGTCGAACTGCTTGACGAGCGAGTTGACCTCGTGGACGGGACGGCCGGAGCCGCGGGCGATCCGCTGGCGGCGCGAGGAGTTCAGGATCTCCGGGTTCTCGCGCTCCTGGGGGGTCATCGACTGGATGATCGCCTCGAAGTGCTTCAGCTCGTCCTCGTCGACGTCGCCGGCCATCTGGCCGAGCTGGCCGGGGAGCATCTTCAGGATCGACTTCAGCGGCCCCATCTTCTTGAGCTGCTGGAGCTGGGCGTAGAAGTCGGTGATCGTCAGCTCGTCCTTGCGGATCTTCTCCTGGAGCCTGCGGGCGTGCTCGGCGTCGATCGACTCCTGGGCCTTCTCCACGAGCGAGACGATGTCGCCCATCCCGAGGATGCGCCCGGCCATGCGGTCGGGGTGGAACTCCTCCAGGTTGTCGATCCTCTCGCCCACGCCCACGAACTTGATGGCCTTGCCGGTAATCGCCTTCACCGACAGCGCCGCGCCGCCGCGGGCGTCGCCGTCGAGCTTGGTGAGGATGACCCCGTCGATCCCGAGCTGCTTGTTGAACTCGTCGGCACTGCGGACCGCGTCCTGGCCGGTCATGGCGTCCACGACGAGGTAGATCTGCTGGGGCTTGACCCGCTCCTTGATCTCCTTGAGCTCGTCCATCATCTCCCGGTCGATGTGGAGGCGGCCCTGGGTGTCGAGGATCGCGACGTCGCATCCCTGCTCGGAGGCCTTGGCGATGCCGCGCTCGCAGATCTTCACGGGGCGGCCGCTGGGCTCCGAGTAGACGGGGAGGCTGTTCTGGGCGCCCAGGGTCTTGAGCTGTTCCACGGCGGCGGGGCGGATCATGTCGCCGGCCACGAGCAGGGGTTTGCGGCCCTTCTTCTGGAGGTACTTGCCGAGCTTGGCGGAGGTGGTGGTCTTTCCGGATCCCTGGAGGCCGACCATCATCAGGACGGCGGGGCCGGCGCCGGGGGGAGGGAAGGCGTGGTCCACGGGGCCCATGAGGCCCTGGAGCTCGTTGTGGACGATGAAGACGACCTGGTCGGCGGGCCGGACGCTCTTGAGGACGGCCTCGCCCACCGCCTTGGCCTTCACCCGCTCGATGAAGTCCTTGACGATCTTGAAGTTGACGTCCGCCGAGAGGAGGGCCCGGCGGACCTCCTGGAGGCCTTCCTCGATGTTCTTTTCGGTGAGGCGGCCGCGGCCGGCGAGCTTGCGGAAGACGCTGGTGAGCGAATCGGTCAGCGACTCGAACATGGGCGGGCCATTCTACCAAACCGCCGGCGTTTCCGCGCCAACCGTCAGACGGCCTCGCGGAGGGGCGACGCCTCGGGCTTGAGGTTGACGCGCCGGATCCGGGCGCCCAGGGTCTCCAGGCGCTTCTCGATCTGGTCGTAGCCCCGGTCCAGGTGGTAGATGCGCTGGAGCAGGGTACTGCCGCGGGCGGCGAGGCCCGCCACGAGGAGCCCGGCGGAGGCCCGCAGGTCGCTGGCCATGACGGGGGCCCCGTAGAGGTCCTTGACGCCGCTGACGATCGCGGAGGGGCCCTCGCGGACGACCCGGGCGCCCATGCGGGCCAGTTCGCGCACGTGGTGGAAGCGTTCGGGGAAGATCTTCTCGGTGATGACGCAGAGGTCCTCGCCGCGGGTCATGAGGGCCATGAACTGGGCCTGCAGGTCGGTGGGGAATCCGGGGTAGGGGAGGGTGGCCACGTTGACGGGGCGGAAGAGGCCGTTGCCGATCACGTGGATCCAGTCCGGCCCGGTCTCGACGTGGACGCCCGCCTGCCTCATGCACTCGGTCACGCACATCAGGTGGTCGGGGACGCAGTTCTCGATGTGGACGTCCCCGCCGGTCATGGCGGCGGCGGCCATGAAGGTCCCGGCCTCGATGCGGTCGGGGATGACGTCGTGGACGGCGCCGTGGAGCCGGCGGACGCCGGTGACCTTGAGGCGGGGACTGCCGATCCCCTCGATGCGGGCGCCCATGCGGACGAGCAGGTGGGCCACTTCCTGGACCTCCGGCTCGCAGGCGGCGCACTCGATGACG
Organism: uncultured Planctomycetales bacterium; assembly: GCA_964395295.1. Taxonomy (GTDB): domain Bacteria; phylum Planctomycetota; class MHYJ01; order MHYJ01; family JACPRB01; genus CAYNDR01. Next base: position 1,296 of record CAYNDR010000447.1, on the reverse strand, counting down.
GTGGAGCCGGGGGCCAGGACGGCCGCCATGAGGACGTTCTCGGTGCCGGTGACGGTGGAGCCGAAGGGCCCGCCCAGGTACATGGAGCTGCCCGAGAGGCGGCGGGCGGAGGCGGTCACGGTGCCGTGCTCCACGGCCACGGAGGCCCCGAGCGCCGCGAGGCCCTTGAGGTGGAGGTCGATGGGGCGGTCGCCGATGGCGCAGCCGCCGGGGAGGGAGACCTCGGCGCGGCGGCGCTTGCCCACGAGGGGCCCCAGGACGCAGACGCTGGCGCGCATCCGGCAGACGATGTCGTAGGGGGCCCGGCAGTTCCTCTCGCTGACGACCTGGAAGGTCATGGCGTCGCCCCGGCGCTCCACGCGCACGCCGAGCTGCTGGAGGAGGACCGCCATGGTCTTGATGTCCACGAGGTTCGGGACGCGGCGGAGGACGAGCTTGCCTTCGTCCAGGAGGAGCGCGGCGGCCATCATGGGGAGCGCGGCGTTCTTGGCCCCCCGGACGTCCACGGCGCCCCGGAGCGGATGGCCCCCCTCGATGACGAACGCGTCCATGGTTTCCCCCTCTCGGCTGACCGTAAATTATAAATCATAAATCCCAAAAAGCAACAGTCGAACTGTAATTTACCGTGAGAGGAATCAAACAGATTGATTTATAATGGGGAGTGGTTATGAATCAAACAGATTGATTTATAATCAATTCTCGACGAGGGAGAGCTGGCGGCGGGCCAAGTCCTTGAGGGCCTCGGAGCCGGGCCCGTCGAGCGCCTTCCGGTACCATTCCGAGGCGGCCCGGGGGTCGCCCCGGCGGCGGTGGATCTCTCCCAGGAGGTACGCGATCTCGGCGGCGGACTTGGGGTCCGGCACGCCCTTCTCGATCGCCTCGGAGTAGGCCTCCGCGGCCTTCCCCTGGAACTCCCGCTCGCGGGCGATCGAGGCGCGCATCCGGGCGGCGGCGTCGTCCACCACGGAGTTCTCCCCCTTGAGGGCCTCGGCCTCCTTCAGCCACCGCTCCGCGTCGGTGTTCTCCCCGTGCTTGCGGAAGAGGAGGGCCAGGAGGTACCGCGAGAGGGTGCGGTGGATCCCCCGCTCGTGCTTCTTCGCCTCCACGTCCTTCGCGATCCGGCGGGCCGCCTCGAGCTCGAACTCCGTGCGGTTCCGGGGCCTCGTGTCCTTGTCCACCCCCATCTGCATCGGGGTCTGGTGGAGCCCGTAGCTCGACCGGAGCGCCTCCCATTCCTCGAAGTCGTCCAGCTCGACCGCCCCCTGCTGGCGGCAGCTCCAGGCGGCGTGCAGGTAC
>CAYNDR010000446.1:0-5139 GCA_964395295.1 uncultured Planctomycetales bacterium | reverse complement strand
CGCGCCTTTCCGTCGTCACCGGTGACGCCGGAACGCGGATGGAATTGCCCGAGGGCGTCCGGATTGGCCATGGGATTCCCGTCGGCATCGATGATTTCCGGAAGGACTTCCTCACCCTGCATGACCTTGCCGTCGTGGCTCTTGGCCTGCACGAGGATCGTTCCCTGGAGCGCGCTCCCCGGGAACTCGCCCGGCGGACCGGAGAATAGCGCGGTCAGGCTGGGCTCTTTGCCCTGGAGGTTGAACTCGACCGATGGTCCGTTCGGAAGGCCGGCAACATGGACTCGAATCCTGTTTGTGCCCGGACGTGGCCCAAGCCGGTACCTGGCCCTCGTCTTGCCCCCCGAGTCGGTGGATGGAGGAATACGACCGATGTCTCCTCCTCCCTCGAGTACATTGAAATGAAGCGACATGCCTTGAAGGGCTTCGCCGGTAATCGCGTCGCTCACCGCAACTGCCAGGTGTTGATCCACGGATCTCCCTGCCGTTCCCGTCTGCCCATCCCCTGAAACAATCTCCAGCGCGAATTCTGGAAACACCGGAGGCGGCGGAGGAGGAGGTTCGGGAACGACGGTGAAGATGACTCTCTTGCTTGAGCCGTTGGTCGCCAGATCGGCGGAGGAAATGACAAGCTCATTGCTTCCCGACACAACCGGCAGGGTGCCCGTGAGTCGAATCGAAGCCGGAGATCCCAGAGGATTCATGGGTCCTGGAGTGATCGCGACAAGATTGTTGATGTTGCCCGCGTTCAAGACAACCTGCACCGAACTCTGGTTGATGCCGGCGACCGCGTCTGCAATGCAATGCTTGCGTCCAGAATAATCTCGACGGCGGAAGAGACTCCGCCATCGGCTGGGCTCGTGACCGTGATCGCGGGCGGCTCGCGGTCGAGGACGAAACTCCGGGTCGCCATGGCATGAGGATTGGCCGCGAAGTCGGTGCCCGACGCGCGCAGGTTGATGAACCCATCCTTTATGGCCGATGCGGGCATGTCGACGGCATCCACCTTGACGATCCCGTTCACCCGATCGTCGAGGATTACCCGAGCGAACGCCGTCAGGTCGCGGGTCTCCGTGATGACGGGCCCCGTGTTCTCGGCTTCAAGCTTGCGGCTCTCGGGTTCTGGGCCCGAGCCCGAGTCGGTCATTTCGAACGCGATCGGGGGAATTGCGCTGGAAATGGAATCCTCCGGAGGAGACGCGAAGGAAATCGCCACTGGCGTCGTGTCGAAGGGCAAGATCGCCCGTCTCAGGGCCCGGATGGCTTCCCGGATTCCTCTGGCTCCATTGGACTGCGGGGGCAGTTTCGACAGGACCTCCAGGAGATGCTGGATTGCCCGCTCCTTCGCCCCCTCCGGCCCTAGACCCTGCTGTGGAAGAAGGCGTGGGGCGTTCAGCAGCCTCAGGCCGATCGTACAGCCACCGCGGGGGATCATACGGAGAAACGGGACTTCCGTACGGCCCGCCAAGTCGCGGAACTCCTTCGAGAAATGCTCCCGGACCCGCGCGCGCTCGATTCCCTCGGCTTTTGAGATGCCATCCACCTCGCGTTGGAACGCGCCCACCAGCGCATCGCTGCCGGAGACCACCAGCCGGCTGAATTCCAGAAGCCTTTCCTCGTCCAAGTCCTGCCCAGGGATCTTGGCCAAGGTCGCCGCCTCCTCCTCCACATACGCGAAGTAAAGGTTCGCAAACGGCGCCAGCTCTCTTGCCTTTTCCCGCAGGCGCTCCTTGGCCGCAGGGCTGAGATCCTTTGGGTGGGGGCCGCCACCAACGGAGCGCCATCGCAGCAGGGTGGCGCCGGCGAGAAACAGAAGGAGTATGATGCCGGCGGCAAAAGGGACCGTCCAGGCGCGAGCGAACGCCGGAAATCGGATCGAGGGGCTCTTACCCATGACTCCTCCCCTCCATGGATGTCGGTTGCGGACAGCTTCGGTGGTCGGCCGCAACCTCCGGCAACCCCGAACATTCTACTGTGGATGATCCGGGAATGTTAAATATATTTCCGTACGTTTGTTTGATCGTTATATTTACCGCGTCCACCCAGTCCGGTGTAGTCTAGGAGTGAACCTGCCATGAGCGACCCTGATCCGCCGATGACCTTCGTCCGGAACGAGGACGAGGCGCCCCGCGAGCGGAGCACCTGCGGCTGGAGGTACCGCCTGATCAGCCGCGAGGACCGCGGCGTGGCCGCGTGGGCCCACGTGGTGGACATCGACGGCGCAAAGGAGCACTACCACCGCCGGGGGACGGAGCTCTACTACGTCCTCGATGGGGAAGGGTCGATCGTCCTCGACGGCAAGGACCACCCCCTGAAGAAAGGGTCGATGGTCCACATCGCCCCCGGCGTCCTCCATGGGGCGAAGGGGAAGATGCGCGTCCTCGTGGTCGGCATCCCGGACATCGACGACAGCGACCTCTTTTTCCCGTGACGACGGAGGGGCCCATGAGCGCTCTCGTGCCCTTGTTCCTGCTTCTGGCCGCGCCGCAGGGGGACGGCCGCGCCCCCGGGCGCGGCATCCGCGAGTTCGGCGTCCTGCCGGCGAATCCGGCCGCGGAGAACGCGAAGAACCTCCAGAAGGCGAACGACTGGGCCTCGGAGCGCGGCGCGGCGCTCTTCGTGGAGCCTTCCGACGAGCCGTACCCCATCGACGGCGGACTGGTCCTCAAGGCCAACACGTCGCTCGTGGGCGTCCACGGGCCGGTGGGGCGCGGCACGAAGCACCCCTCGAAGGTCCAGCCGGTGGGGAGCGTCTTCCGCATCGAGGACGAGAAGAATCCGTTCCTCACGGTAGAGTCCTCCTCGCGGGTCCGCGGGATCCAGTTCTGGTACCCGAAGCAGGCGCTCAAGGAGGCGGCGAAGATCGTCGCCTACCCGCCCACGATCCGGGTCTCGCCGGACAAGGCGGTCTTCGGGGTGACGCTCTCGTGCCTGACGTTCTACGGCGAGTATTTCGCGATGGACTTCCGCGCCCCGAAGGTCTGCGAGCAGGTCCTCTTCGAGCACTGCTACGGGTATCCCCTGGGCGGCCAGTTCATCGCCATCGACCGCTGTTACGACATCCCGCGCGTCCTCCACTGCCACGTGAACCCGGCCAACCTCCGCTGTTTCGCGGGGGACTACGGGAAGGAGGTCATCGACGCGGTCGTGGCCCGGAAGACGTTCGCGTACGCCATCGACCGCACCGACAACGCCCAGGTCATCGACGTCTTCACCTTCGGCACGTGGGGCGGCATCTTCCTGGGGCCGGCGACCTACGGCCAGCTCACGAACTTCAACTTCGACTGCGTGGCCGTGGGGATCGAGAAGCACGGGGACGGGACCTTCAACCGGAACTGGCAGATCGCCCAGGGCTCGATCATCGCCAACACGGGGGGGAAGCTGGAGGAGATCCACCCGATCGTCCTCGACGGCCAGGGCCACACGGCGCTGACGAACGTGGAGGCCTTCTCCGGGGGCAACGGGGCGCTGACCTGCGTGGGGAAGTCGCAGGATTTCATGCTGGTGAAGGGCGCCAAGCGGCTCACCGTCAGCCTGATGAACTGCCGGATGCGGAACTACGCGGCGGCCCAGCCGATCACCGTGCAGAACCCGCAGGCCGTGGTGCAGGCCGTGGCCTGCATCGACAAGGACGAGAAGCCGTTCAACCTGGGGCCGGGCCGCTGACTACTTGTTCATCTGCTCCAGCTGTTTCTTGAGCGCCTCGACGTTGAATTTCTCGGGCCGGGGGACGCCGAGGTCGGCCTCCATCTCCTCGAACGTGGGCGTCTTCGACGGGACGCCGTCCTTGGGGACCTCAGCGCCGGCGATCCAGACGAGCGCGTTGAGGACCGTCCTGCGGAAGCTGTCCTGGGCCCAGTTCCAATGGGTGTGCATGCCGGTGAAGCCGAACCCGCGCCCGCCGCCGGGCCGCTCGTAGACCCAGCCCACGACCTCCGCCATGCCGGTTCGGGAGCGGACGGTGGGATTGCCGCTGTGGGGGCCGTCCTTCCCCTGGCGGGTGCTTTCCGGCGGGACCGCCTGGAGGATCGGGGTGACGCCCTTCATGTCCGGGGCGAATCGCATGTGGTAGTACCATTCGTCGTTGGTCTTGAAGGGTTTGAGGCCGCGGGCGACGGGATGGTCGGGGAACGTCTTGAAGTCGGCGTTCCAGTGCGGGTTGACCGACCAGTTCTGCTCGTAGGCGCCGCCGATCCAGTCGATCAGGTTCTGGACCGCCGCCTTGTCGCCGGGATCGACGGTGTAGTGGATGCAGGCCAGCCCCACGCCGGCCTTCATCAGGGGGTCCAGCTTCGCCGCGTGCTTCTTCACTAGGTGGCCGCCGTCGCTCCCGAGGACGATGGCCTTGACGCCCTCCAGCACGGCCGGGTCCTTGGGCCACTCCTCGCCGACGATGACGGCGTTGACGGCCGGGACGCTCTCGTTGAGCATCCGGGCCAGCATCTTGAAGGCGGGGCCGTAGGCGTGGCCGCCGAAGCCGTGGCTCGCCGCGCCGTGGAAGAAGAGGATCTTCTTCTTGCCGGCGGCCTGCGGGGCCGCGCCCGCGGCCAGGACGGACAGGGTCATCATCGCCCCCAGGATCGCTTTCCGATGCATCATGGTCGTGTGCCTCCCGACGAGAAGATACCGGGGCCCGGCGGTCCGGGCAACTAATGATTATACGCCGGGAGGAGGGGGGCTGGCCCGCCGAGGGCGCCCCTTCAGTAATTCCTGTCGTGTTGATCCGGCTCCGGATCCCCCCGCCTTGCCGAGAAGAAGGGGGCCTGACGTCATGAAACCTAACACGCCGGGCGACATGGTCGCCCGGGATCGGTGATTCCCGGCGATTTCGGTACGGAGCCGTTTTGTTGTGGACTCTTGGGCTCAAGGCGGGGGCCTCCATAAGCCGATAACAGAGGCAGGAGAGGAGGCAGGGGGATGATCACCACCGCCGTAGCCATCCAGAAGGGCGGCGTCGGGAAGACGACACTGGCCGCGAACCTGGCCCTCGGTCTTGCCGCGCGAGGCGCGCGGGTCCTGGCCGTCGACGCCGATCCCCAGGGGAACCTTACGCACTGGCTGGCCAAGAGGAACCGCTCGGAGGTCCCCGACCTTCGCGACTACTACCCGGAGGGAGGGGAGCGCCGGCCGCCCGCGGAG
>CAYNDR010000445.1:0-5190 GCA_964395295.1 uncultured Planctomycetales bacterium | reverse complement strand
TAGATAGCGGATTCACTCATTAAGACCTTGGTCCCTTCGTTGCCCCTCATGTCGATTTGCGCGTCAACAATCACCGCATTTCCAGGTTGGGTGAGCCTGGCGTGAACGGGCGCGGTAATGTTAAGAGGCCTACGGTCCTCGCATTGCGCTCCCTCGAATGTATAGAGGACAGCCACCTCCGCCTCGTTCCTGTTTTCATCTCCGGTAATCTGCGCGGGCCCGTTCGGTTGAACGTTCTCCCCCAAGAAGGTGGTCGTCGCGGCCTGCTGAGTGCCATTCCTGCTGAATCCACCGACGAAGCCGTACACCCAAGTATAGGTTCCCCCTTCCGGCCTTCCTTCGGCCCTCAGAACATGATTAGCCGTAGCAATTAGCTTGTCGTTAAAGGGCCATACGAGGTGTTGCGCATCTGGCCTGATATTAGCGCTGATGGAGACCGTGACCACTGCCACCCTCGCCCTCTCCCTCAGAGGTGGATCGCACCCTGGGGCTTCAGCAATAAACAATATGCGCGTTCCCGCCTCATTCGCCTGTGTCAGATATTTAAAGAACACCCTCTGGGTGCCGATCACCTGCAATCCGTTGGGCAGGGTAACGCGCACTTCTTCCTCCTCGGGAAAGGGCCCCCCCATCACCTCAGCCACCCCCTCCACAACTTCCCCCACGCATACTGCGCTGGGAACTGTCAACGTCAACTTGCAAGGCGGGGGGGTGAAACCCTGGAGGAGGAATCCCTCGCTGCCGCCGGAGACCTGGCCGTCGGCTTCAATAGATGGCGGCGGGGTGCAACCTTGGGAAAGGAGTACACAACCACACAATATTGCCAGGACCAGTCCCGTGCCGAGAGTCGCCCCTCTTGCGTTCCTCATAGCCCACCCCTTACCAAAGCATGTTGAAGGTCACCCACTCGGGCGGGTCCTGGAGCCACTCCAGGCTCTTGCCCGCCAGGATCCTTTCCATGCGCGACTTGCGTTCGCTCATTCTGGAAAGTCGTCGGCTCCTCAATTCATCTTGATTTCCCTTGATTGCAGAGAAATCCGCAATACCCTTGAGTATCTCCCTTCCCATGCTGCGAAGTTCCGTCAGGGACAAACGCCTACGGGGATACTGGCCATTAACCTCGAACGTCAATCCTGCCACGCTAAACCGGGCGTCAAGCCATCCGAAGAGCCGCATCGGAAGGTGATAGTTCTTGCCCATTTCGGTCCTGACCATGAAATTGGACTTGCCAAATCGTCCAACGATAGCCGTGTGTATCAACCGCCTCATTTCGATTTCGGACTTGCTCGTCACCTGCGTGGCCGGGCTGAAGAAATTTACATCTTCGGTTCCGGCGACATTGTGCAGGCTGACGGCGACGTCCATCGCGTATCCCTCGTCCATCCACCTGTTGAAGAATACTGCCCAAGACACGTTCTCCGGCACATATCCATAGGCTTTGCCCGCGAATCCCTCCGTGCCTCGATTGAAGATGCTTCCGCCGGTGTCATCCGGGAATACCTGGGGCGCCAGCATAACATTGTGCTTGTCGCGGAACGCGGCCGCGTCCCGATCGGAGCCCGCCAACCATTCCAGCGCCCCCATCACAATATGCATGGAGTCGTGCTCTGTCGCATGCTCACCCCCATAGAGGAGGAAGGTGGGCTTCTCCTTCCACCGTTTCTCGTTCCCCGCCAGTGGAGGGATCAGCACAACCGGGAGCGACCTTCCTTCCGGAGTGCATCCGATCTCATAGGATCCCACGCCTTTAGCCGCCATCTCCCTAAGTCGCCGTGCGACATATGAAGGAGGACATGGGATTCTTAAGGCCACCGTGGCGCCGTTTGAGCGGAAGGAGGTTTCCATTGACAACGTACGTCGGTTCTTATCGTAAACCGTATTCTCCAGTCGGCGCCATGCGGGAAGGCCGTTCAGGTCTACCCCGCCCCGCCCGCAGAGCCCCGGCCACGAAAGGTCCCCAGCGTCCACCACGAAAGCCTGCACTCCCTCCCATCGAAAGCCGCCGTGCATCGTGTGAGTTCCTACGACCTCGATGGACAGAGTCCGACCCGCTACGCCTTCCAGCTGGAAGAGAAACCAGTGGTTGGGAATATCCCTCTTCAAGATGGCGCGCACATGCCGGCCCGGTTCGAGCCAATCCACTCGCTCCACATAGTGGCCGCACTCCACGTCGGATATGACGGATACATCGCGCTGCTTGCGTGCTCCAGAAGATGCCCCGATAGAAGGGGACGATTGCTTCGGATAGGGTCTTAATAAGGGAGCCTCCGGCGTCTGAGTCGACTTGCGCGAAATCTTGCCCTCAAGAATGGGATGAAGGCGGGCCGCGTCAGGACGCTCGGGAGTCGGTTTCCTGCTGAGGCTGGACGACTGAGCTTCCTTCTGATCCCCGGATGGCCCCGCGGGCTTGGAAACGACGTTGTTCCTCACGGGTTCCTGCGGCAGATGCGCGACAACCGGAAGCCGCGCGGGAACAAGCATGTCCTCCGAAGAAAATACGATCACTTCCTCCAGCCGCGAGCTGGCGGCTCCCCGTGGGTCAACGACCACCTTGATATTCGCCGCTCCCCGCCCCTCCCGCGGATGCACCTCCAGCCAGGTCTCCCGCCAAGAGGCCTTCCAACGCGCGTTCAGCCCCTCGGGGCTCGTCCTAACAGCGACATCCTGCGCGATTCGCGCCCATCGATTTTCGGCCCGCATCGAAAGGGAAGCGGGGAAGAACGCAAAGTCCGCCGGCGCAAGATCGACCGTCACAGGGATGGACAAGACATCATCCGGACCCTCCAGTGCCAATTTGACACAGGTTTCGTGTCGCCCCCTGCCCAAGGATTCACCGTGGATTTCAATATCAAGGTTTCCCGGAAGGCTGCCGCTCGAAGGAATTACCGAAAGCCAGGGCACGCCCGGCTGGGCGTTATAGGGAACGCGCTCGCCGGGAAAGAATATCGGCAGATTCTGAACCATGGGCTGCGGGCTTCCCGCGATGCCTCGGAGCAGGATCGGCTCCAATGCCCGCTCTCGCGCCCCGTGCCGCCCGACATCGGCTGCGCAGCCGCCAATAATCAAGGCCAGAAACGAAGGGATCAATCCAAGGAAGCGCCCTGTGGGCAAACCGCGCAATGCGGATCGCCACCTATCACACACTGATACAATAGACGAAATATGAAGCATGATGTAAAACGTCCGACGCATAAGGGGTAGTTGGATTGATACGGATGCGCGGGAACGGCAATGAAGGGTGACGAACTCACCCTCGCGTGGACTGCCGTGCACGGACCCTCCCCACCCCGGTCGCAGAATTAGTGTATCCTCCTGGCGGCCCGATGCAAGCGCCGCACGGGACACAATCGCCTTCCGACTCCCCACAACGCTCTTGAGTGCCGCCGTCCGCCGGGATTGACAGGCCGGGCCGGAGGCACCAAAGAGCGTTTCGGCCTTGCGGCCGATTGGTCCATCATTGGCCTCCGGAAAGCCCCTCGACCGAGGAGCCTTGGGGAGGATGGCATCACGCCGGGCGCCGCAAAGGATTCCGGCGGCGACGCCATGGACGTCCGGGGCCGGGAGCCGTTCATCCGATCCGACCGGCGGCCTGTTCCTTCGTCGCTGAAGGGCATCGGCGGACGTCTATCGGAGCTGATCGAGGTCGCTGCCGTGCTTCCAACGCGGGGCCCGTGGGCGACCCCTTCGAATCGCCCTTGGAGATTGCTCGCTCATGGCAGGCATCCGGCAGGGAGCGAAGGCGGGGGGCCGCCGCGGCGCGCGCGGGTCGTCCGGTCCGCGCCCCCCGCCCCTTCAGCGCGGCTTCTCCTTGTACCCCTTGGCCGTCTTCTCGCGGATGAGCTTCTCCGCCGCCTTCGCCGCGGCCGCGGCGTCGGCCAGGTTCTTCACCTGGGTCTGCCCCGCGGCGCCGATCCGGCCGAAACGGACCGAGAGCCGGGGCCCGTTGACGGTGATCTCCCAGAACTTGGAGGAGCCCCCGCCCACGAACTCGAAGTGGCGCCTCGAGACCGCCGAGGTGTCCACGGAGAAGACGGCCGTCTCGACGAGCCTCGGCCTTTCCGGCTCGACCTCCTGGAACTCCGCTTCCTCCCACGGGTCCTCCACGTCGGGCTCGGCCCCTTCCAGCGCCTTCTCGATGCGCTCCAGGACCGCCTTCGGCTCCTGGACCCAGTCCTTCACCAGGACGTGGCACAGGCGCCAGTCGAAGGCGCGGAGCACGCGGGGCTTCAGGAGGTCGCGCTCCAGCACGTCGGACTGCTCGTACCAGCCGGGGGTGTCCACGTCGATCGCCGCGCGGTAGAACGGCTCGCCCGGCTTCCGCACCGCCAGGCCGCAGCGGAACCTCGACTGCCCCACCCCCGCGTCCACCTCCCACCCCCGCGCGCGAAGCTCCGACGCCAGCTGTCCCACGACGGCCCCCTCGGCCCGTTCCGCCGCCGCGGCCTCCTCCCCCTCCGGCCCCGCCGAGGCGAGCACCCGCTTCGCCCCCTCCCTGTCCCCGCGGGAGACCGACTCCGCGTACTGCAGGTAGTTCCGCAGGCAGTTCGCCCCGTCGTTGTACACGTTCTTCACGTCCGGGGCCTGGATCGAGCTCACGACCGCCATGTGGCGCTTCGCGCGCGAGAAGGCCACGTTGAGGCGCTTCTCGCCGCCCGACTGGTTGATCGGCCCGAAGTTCATGAGCATCCGGCCTTCGGGCCCGCGGCCGTAGCAGATCGAGAGGATCACGAGGTCGCGCTCGTCGCCCTGGATGTTCTCCAGGTTCTTCACCAGAAGCCCCGCGAACTGGCCCTCCTCCTCCCGCTCGACCTCCGCCTCCAGGAGCGCCGCGAACTCCGCGTCCCCCCGGGCGAGCGCCTCGAGCGCCTTCTCGATCTCCTCCTGCTGGGCCTCCGAGAAGGCGATCACGCCGATCGTGAGCCCCGTCCTCCGCCGGAGGAGTTCCCGCACCGTCTCCGCGATGTACCCCGCCTCCATGGGGTTCCGCCGGTTCTCGTACACCCCCCGGCGCATGAAGTGGAAGCTCAGGCTGCGGGCCAGGAGCCCGTCGAGGTTCGCGGCCCCCTCCGGGGGCGCGTCGGCGCCCAGTTCGCCGTCCCCCCCGCCGTAAGGCCGGCCGTCCGGCCCCGGGACGACCCCCCCCCGGGAGACGGCGGCGGTCGAGACGCTGATCAGGGCGTCGGAGCGGCG
>CAYNDR010000444.1:0-5216 GCA_964395295.1 uncultured Planctomycetales bacterium | reverse complement strand
TCCCGGTGGTCGGGGTCGCCGCATGAGTGTCAACCGAGAGTAGCCGCACCCAAATGTATGTATCGTCGCCAGCGGACCGGGACTTGACGGCGAATCAGAGGTCGAAGCGGTGGAGGCCCTCTTCGCGGGCGATGCGGACGGCCTCCTCAAGCTCGGAACGCAGGAGGGGCCGGTCGATCTCCCCGAACTCCCCGCCGCGGCCCACCCGGCCCGCCGGACGGTACTGGCCCATCACGTTCACGAACGTGTCCCGCGAGAGGCCGGCCAGGAACCGCATGACCTCGCGGGTCCCCGCCAGCCCGCCGGGCATCACGAGATGGCGGACCAGGAGCCCGCGCACGGCAATCCCCTCTCCGTCCAGGACCAGGTCCCCGACCTGCCGGTGCATCTCCCGGATGGCCTCGCAGGCGACCTCCGGGTAATCCTCCGCGGCCAGGCGCTTCGCCACGGCCGGATCCCAGAACTTGAGGTCGGGCATGTAGACGTCCACCAGCCCGTCCATCAGGCCGAGGCCCGCCGCCGAGTCGTAGGCGCTCGTGTTGTAGACCAGCGGCAGACTCAGGCCCTTCCCGATCGCGATCGGGAGCGCCTCCAGGATCTGCGGGACCACGTGCGACGGCGTGACGAAGTTGATGTTGTGGCACCCCCGCCTCTGCAGGCCCAGCATCATCGCGGCCAGCTCTTCCGGCCCCGCGGGCGCCCCCTCCCCTTCCCAGGAGATGTCGAAGTTCTGGCAGAAGACGCACTTCAGGTTGCAGTGGGTGAAGAAGATCGTGCCCGATCCGCCCCGGCCGCTCAGGCAGGACTCCTCGCCGTGATGGGGAAAGGCGCTGGAGACGCAGGCAAAGCGGCCGGTCCGGCAGGTCCCCTTCTCGTCCTTGAGGCGGTCCACCCCGCAGGCGCGGGGACAGAAGGCGCAGGAGCGCAGGCCCTCCAGGGCGCGATCGACCCTGGCGGCCAGGCCACAGGGATCGGACCGCGTCATCGCCGCCCAATATACATCAGGGCGGTCAGTGGGACCGCACTTCCGCCTTGACCAGGCCGGCGTGGTCGAGGGCCCGGACCAGGTCGATGACCTGCTGGTCGGTGAGCGCGGGGCCGACCTTCTCCATGAACTCCGAGAACCGCTGGCCCTCGCGGGCGTGGAAGACGCCCGGCTTGGCCCCGGGGACGGAGACCATCACGCTCCCCTCCCGGAGCCGCACGTCCCCCGTCCAGGAGACGCTCTTGACGGCGTCGTTCACCACCACCGAGGCCGCCTCGGGCGACGAGAGCACGATCGGCCGGTTGAGGATGAAGTCCAGCCAGCGCACCGGCTCCCGTTCGTAGTCCACCTCGGGGGCCGATCCGGTCGCCTTCCCGTATTCCTCCACGGTGGGGATCCGGACCAGGACCGCGCCGCCATCCAGCGAGGCCGCCACGTCCAGCCGCCCCCCGGGGCCCACGACGGCCGAGGCGTTGACCTGGCCGGCGATCTGGCTGGCCATCGTCAGGTCCGGCCTCTTGAGCACCAGCTTGAACCCCTTGCGCCGGACCTCTTTCCCCTCAATCGGGACCACCACGTCCGCCACGAACCGGTGCTCGATCTCCCGCTCCACGATGGCCCCCCCGGGGACGACCGCCGCCGTGAGGTTCCCCCGCTTCGCCTCCCCCTGCATGACCAGGCGCCCGGAGGCCAGCGCGAAGGTCGGCCCCTGCCGCCCCAGCGGCCCCCGGAGGTCCGTGAGCTGGAGCTCCCCGCCCGCCAGCGACTTGGCGTCGCCCACGGCGGAGACGGAGACGTCGAGCCGCGTCCCCTGCCTCTGGAACGGCCTCAGCTCCGCCGCCACCAGGACCAGGGCGGCGTTGCGCCCCTCGATCTTCTGGACGACCGCCTCGGGAGAGACCAGGTTCTGGATCATCGCCCGCAGGAGGCGGGCCGACTCGTCGCGCGCCGTGTCCCCCGTCCCGCCGAGCCCCGTGACGAGGCCGTACCCGCGCAGTTTGTTCGCCCGGGCCCCTTCGACCTCGACGAAATCCTTCACCGACTGTCCCCGCGCCGCCGACGACGCCGCCAGCAGGGCCGCGAGGACCAATCCCAGCCTATCGAATCCCAACCGGATTAAATGGCCCGTGATGGGCGGGCCGTGCGGCCCGCCCATCACCGGGCTCCGGAGAGGGTAAGGGTCAAGAAGGCGCGAGTCCGAAAGAGATCCCCCGGGAAACCCGCGCCGGATCAAAACATCCATCTTCACAGTGCCCCTCAGAACGGCCATACCCGTCCCAGCAGTCCGCTCAGGAAACCCAGGGAGCCGAGCCTGGCACCCCTGCCCGGCCCCTCGTAGCTGACGCTCAGGTTGTGCACGTCTTCCAGGCGGGCGGCCCCGTCCGCGATCGAAGAGGGGGCCACTTCACCCGTCACCCGGACGACTTCCTCCTCGCCGCCCAGCCGGCGGCGCTTGATCGCCTGGACCACGAGGGTCCCGTTCGGCCGCACGTCGACCACCTCGACCGTGACGGCGAAGGAGGCCCCCGCCGGGGCCTCGGCCCCCCGGGCCGGCCGGCGCGCGGGCCTCGACTCGGCGGCGCCCTTGGCCGCCTCGGGCTCGCGCACGGTGATCCGGATGAAGTCGTGCTTCTTGTAGACCGGCCGCCGCGGGGGATCGTAGGGCGATCCGCCGCCCTCTCCCAGCAGGGATTGCGCCCAGGCGCCGCCCGCCATGCCCAGGAGCGCCGCGACCGCCGCCAGGAGCCGGCCTGTCAGGCTCACGACCTGTCCCTCCTCATGTTGTTCACGGCCTGGAGGATCTCGTCGGCCGCCTCGATCACCTTCGCGTTGAGCTCGAAGGCGCGCTGGGCGGCGATGAGGTCCGTCAGTTCCTTGGCCGCGTCCACGTTCGAGGACTCCAGGAATCCCTGGCGGATCCACCCGAACCCTTCGGGACCCCCGGGCAGCCCCTCCAGGCCCGCCCCGGAAGAGGGCGTGGCCTGGTAGAGGTTGCCGTCGAGGGGTTCGAGGCCCGACGGATTGAGGAACCGCGTCATCCCCAGCTGTCCCATCTCCTCAACCGTCTCGCCGGTCCCGGGGTCCAGCCCCAGGATCCGTCCCGCCGCGTCGACCACGACCCGCTCGATTCCCTCGGGGAGGACCACGGGGGGATCGATCGGGTACCCGTCCTGGGTGACGAGGGCGCCCCGGCCGTCGATCCTGAGATGGCCGCCGCGGGTGTAGGCCGCGGTGCCGTCCGGCAGGAGGACCCTCAGGAAGCCCTCGCCCTCGATCGCCAGGTCCAGGTCGAGCCCCGTCCGCTGGAGCGCGCCCTGCTCGAAGAGCTTCTCGGTGGAGGCGACGCGGACGCCCGTCCCCATCGGGGCGCCGGCGGGGCCCGGCCCGTGGACGCGCTGGTAGAGGAGGTCGGCGAACTGGGTCCGCGCCCGCTTGTAGGCGGGGGTGCTCGCGTTGGCGATGTGCTGGGCGATCGTGTCGCTCCGGTGCAGGAGCGCCCGGCCGGCGGTGGCGGCCGTCGAGAGGGCACGCAGGGCCATGGCTCTGCTCCTACCTGGGCAACCTGCCGTACTCGTTCACCGTGCGATCCAGGACGGCATCCTGGAAGCGGATCATCTGGAGGTTCGACTCGAGCGCGCGGAGCGCCCGGATCATCTCCGCCATTTCCGAGGCGGGATCGACCGAGGAGCCCTCCAGGTACCCCTGGTCCAGGCGCAGATCGGCCGGGACGGAGGGGGTGGAGGTCCCGGCATTCTCGTAGAGGTTGTTCCCACGCTTGCGGAGGGCGCCGGCGTCCGGGAAGTCCGCCACCGAGAGGCGGCCCGCCTCGGACTCGCCCTGGGAGAGCGTGCCGTCGGCCGCGAGGCGCACCTCGGCCGGCCGCTCCGGATCGAGGGCGATCCCCTCGCCGTCCTGGCCGAGGGCCTGGCAGAGGCGGTCGGCCGTGAGGAGCCGGCCCTGCGCGTCGAGCGTGAAGTTGCCCGCGCGGGTGTAGTAGACGGTTCCCGTCCCGAGGTCGCGCACGGCGAAGAAACCGCGGGAGCGGATGGCGAAGTCGAGCGGCCGGCGGGTGTGCTCCAGGGGTCCCGGCCCCTCGTCGGGGCGGGCGCGTTCCGCCACGGGGGCGCCGCGGCGGCCCAGGGCCTCGGCGAGGTGCTGGCGGAAGCCCATCCGCTCGCGCCGGTAGCCCGGCGTGAGGACGTTGGCGAGGTTCTGGGCGATGAGATCGACGCGGGCCGACTGCGCCATGGCCCCCTGGCCCGAGACGGTGATCCCGTCGGTCGGCATTCTAGAACACCGTGAAGGAGAGGAAGGAGGCCAGCCGGGACAGCCATCCCCGGCGGGGGCGGAGGGCGTCCGGGGAGAAGGCCTCCAGGCGGTCCCACACCCGCCCGACTTCTTCCCGAAGCACGCGATCCAGGTCCATGCGTGCCATAGAGCAACCGGCGTGCCAATCGGCGGCCGACCGCGGGAATGCGGTCCAAACGGGCCTTTGGATGGGTTTATCGGGACTGCGGGGCCGGGGGCGTTGGGGGGCCGGCCGCGGAATTTCTTTCCGGGGCGGCGGCGGAAACTTCCGTCAGGCGGGCCGGCCGAAGATGAGCCGCCCGGCGGAGGTCTGCAGGATGTTCGTCACCACGAGTTCGACCTCCTGCCCGATCCGCCCCGAGCATTCCTCGCCCACGACCATCGTGCCGTCCTCGAGGTAACCCACGCCCTGCCCCGGGCTCTCCCCCATCCGCTGGATCTTGAGGGTGAGCTTCTCCCCCTGGAGCACGACCGGCCGCAGGGCGTTGGCGATGTCGTTGATGTTGATGACCTCGACCCCCTGGACCTGGGCGACCTTGTTGAGGTTGAAGTCGTTCGTCACCACCCGCGCGTCCAGGATCTTCGCCAGCCGGACGAGCTTGGCGTCCACGCCCTCGACGCCCGGCAGGGGGATGTCCTGGACCTGGACGTCCACGTTCCGGGCCTTCCGGAGGCGGTTGAGGATGTCGAGCCCGCGGCGCCCGCGGTTGCGCTTGGTCCGGTCCTGCGAGTCGGCGATCTTCTGGAGCTCGTCCAGCACGAACCGCGGGATGAGGATGGGCGTGTCGATCACGCGGGTCTCCATGACGTCGGCGATCCGGCCGTCCACGATCACGCTGGTGTCGAGGATCACGGGCTTGGAGGTCCCCCCCTCGCGCTTGAGCTCCACGAAGGGGATCACGAACTTGAGGTCGTCCGTGGT
>CAYNDR010000443.1:0-5227 GCA_964395295.1 uncultured Planctomycetales bacterium | reverse complement strand
AAGAGGAACGTCTCCCCGCAGGCGGGGCAGACGAACGCGGTGTTGTCCCATTCGAACGCCAGGCCGTTCGCGGCGGCGGACCCGCCCGCGGTGAACTGCGGCCGGACCGGCCAGTTCACCTTGGGGAGCCTGCCGGCCACCCGCGCCGTGACGCGGAACTCCATGCCCTGCGCGGAAAGCTGGGTGAGCGTGCCCGTGATCGCCTTCACCTCCGCCTTCGTGAGCTTCTGCGCGAAGATGATGGGCGCGCTCTTGCAGATCTGCTGGGCGATCGACTCGTCCAGCGAGAACGCCTGGGCAAAACCGGCGGCGGCCTCCGGCAGTCTGCCGGCATCCACCTCGGTGACGATCAGGGAGAATTCGCCGACTTCGGTTTGCGACATGGCCCGGGCTCCTTACAGGCGTGACGCGAAGAAACCCCCAGCTACATGGTGATCCGGAGTCTAGCACCCCCCATTTTTCAAGTCAATATCCGCAGGATGCTCACAACAGGCCGTGGGAGCGGTACCACTCCATCGTTTCGGCCATGCCGCGGTCCAGGGGGATGCGCGCCTCCCAGCCCAGGACCCGCCGCGCCTTCTCCGGCGAGCAGGACCACGCCGCCTGAGTCATCTCCAGCGCCTTGTCGCGGGTGAACATCGAGGAGCGCCCCAGGAACTTCGCGGCGTCCTCCGCCGCCGCCCCGAGGAAACGCACGACGCGGGCGGGGACCGGCACCCTCAGCGGCCTGCGGTCCAGCGCCCGCGCGGCCTCGCCCAGGATCCGGCTCATCGCCAGCGGCCGGGGATTGGCCATGTAGAAGACCTCGTTGGCGGCGGCGGGGCACTCGGCGGCCCGGCAGATCCCCTCGACGAGGTCGCGCACGTGCACGAGGCTCAGGACCATGTCCCCGCCGATCTCGGGCCGCAGGCCCCAGCGGACGATCCGGTACAGGTCGATGAGCCCGGTGTCGCGCGGCCCGTAGACCACGGGGGGCCGGATCACGGTGACGGGGATCCGGCCGCGGCGCCGCCAGACCTCCTGCTCCCCCTCCCACTTGGACCTGCCGTAGAGGGAGATCGGACGGCACGGGGTGGACTCGTCCACGCCTTCCCCGGGCCCGGCCGCGGCCAGACTGCTCACGTGGACGAACCTCCCGGCGTGGGCGCCCTCGATCGCGTGGCGCGCCGCGTCCCGGTTGCCCGCCAGGAACCCGCCCCAGGTGCCGGACCGGATGACGCCCGCCACGTGGAAGACCACGTCGCTGAGGGGGAGGGCCGCCGGGGCGCTCAGGTCCGCCTCCACCCGGTCCACGGGCCTCCCCTCCAGCCACCGGAGGTCGCTCGTCCGCCGCACCACGACCTTGACGTGGTAGTCCCGCTCCAGGAGGCAGTCCACGAGGTGGGACCCCACGAAGCCGCTCGCCCCGGTCACCAGCGCGACCGTCATGGGGCGATAGTCTATCACAACTGCCGGCGGAATCGCGCCGCGATAACGCCGGCGGATCGGGGCGGGGTTGACGGGGCGGGCCGGACACCTTATGATAATTTGCGTGAGCGTCAACGTCTCGCAGGTCTTCGGCCGCTACCCGGATGAGGAGGGCGCCGCGGGCGTGCGCGCGCGCATCCAGGGGTGCCACCCCGGCCTCCCCTCCTTCGTGGTGACCCGGACCCCCTCCCCCTGGCTGGCGGTCCTGGCGGGGGACAACGCCCCCAGGCCCGTCGTGGCGCAGGCCCTCTCCCGGGCGCTCGAGGCCCAGGCCCTCTGGTACGGCCTGGCCGGCAACACCCTGGCCTACCGGATGATCCGCTACGACTTCGGCCGGGAGTCCGAGAAGTCCCTGGAGCCCCCCGAGATCTTCCAGCCCGACGCCTCCTTCCCCCTCCCGGCCTACCATGACGCCGAACAGGAGCTCTACCTGAAGCTCCGCCAGGCGGGCATCCCGGCGGAATACATCTACCTCTTCGCCGAAGAGGTCGGCATGGGGACCAACCCCGGCAAGACCGACGCCTTCGCGGTCCGCGCCGGCCGCGCCGAGGCCTTCCGCCACCGCGTCCCCCGCCACGGGACCGACTCGGCCCGCACCCTCTTCGACCTCTGCCGCGAGGGCGAGCAGGCCGTCTGCGACCGGCTCAACCTCCTGGGCGAGTTCCACAAGGACCGCGCCCAGCACCTCTTCCGGATCCTCGAGACCGTCTGCCGCCGCCGGACCCTCCCCGCCGGCTGGAAGATCCGCTACCTGGCCTCCTCCGCGCGCGACCCCAGCCTGGGCCGCCGCCTCGCCCGCGTCTACCCCCGAGGCCAGTTCTCCTTCGAGTTCGAAGCCTCCCCCGAATGACCCCCCTGCCCGCCTCCCTCACCCACCTCTTCCTCGACGCCGGGAACACCCTGGTCTACGTCAACATGGACGTGGTCTCCCAGGCGCTGGCCCGCCACGGGATCCGCCTGGCCCCCGACGATCTCTGGCGCGGCGAGCACCGCGCGCGCCGCGCGATCGACACCCCGGAAGTGATCCGCGAGACCGACGACGCCACCCGCTGGGCCGTCTACTTCCACTCGATCCTCCGCGAGTGCGGCGTCCAGCGCGCGGATGCCGTCCGCCCGGCCCTGGAGGAACTGCGCGACTACCACCAGAGGGTCAACCTCTGGGAGGTGGTCCCGCCGGACGTCCCGCCCGCCCTCGAGGCCCTCCGCCTCCGCTACCGGCTGGGCGTGATCTCCAACTCCAACGGCACCGTGCGCGAGAAGCTCCGGCGCGTGGGGCTCGCCGGCTTCTTCGACCCCATCGTCGACTCCCACGAGGAGGGCGTCGAGAAGCCCGACCCCCGCCTCTTCCGGATCGCGCTCGAACGGGCGGGCGCGGCCCCGGAACGGTCGGCCCACGTGGGCGACTTCTACCACGTGGACGTAACGGGCGCGCGGGCCGCCGGCATGGAGGCCGTCCTCCTCGATCCCGGCGGCGCGCACGCCGACAAGCCCGTCCGGCGGATCAAGTCGCTCCGCGAGCTGGTCGAATAGCCGTGGACTCCCTCCAACCCCGGCCTCTATAATCCGCCCGATGGCCTACCTCCTCATCCGGGAACTGGGGCAGGAGAGGGTCCAGCCGCTCTCCGAGACGGAGATCACGATCGGGCGCTCCCGCCAGAACGTGATCCGCCTGCTGGCCGAGCAGTCGTCCCGCCGGCACTGCAAGCTCGTCCGCACCAGCAAGGGCTACCAGGCCGTCGACCTGAGCTCCTCGAACGGGCTGTACATCAACGGCCAGAAGGTCCCGGAGAAGGAGCTCGCGGAAGGCGACACCCTGCGTGTGGGCCACGCCATGCTCGTCTACCACGAGGGCGACCCCCCGGGGCCCCAGGTCCGGGGGGCCGAGTCCCTCACCGCGCCGATCCCGATCCAGGACCGGAACGTCCAGATCCTCCTCCAGACGGTCGTGAGCGCCGCCTCACTGCAGGACCTGGAGGTCTTCCTGGCCTCCGCGGTGGACAACGTGGTGGAGATCGCCCAGGCCGAGCGGGGGATCCTCTTCACCCGCGAGGGGGCGGGCGAGCTCTCGCCCCGCGTGGCGCGCGACAAGACGCGCCAGCCCATCGAGAAGCCCGCCGGGATCAGCCGCACGATCCCCCAGCAGGTCTACGACTCGCGGAAGGCGATCTACCTCCTGGACACGGAGAGCCAGCGCGAGTCCGTGCAGTCCCAGAGCGTCTCGATCTACCACCTCCGCACGGTCATGTGCGCGCCGCTCCGCGTGGGGGAGCGGCTCCTCGGGGTCCTCTACGTGGACAGCCATGCCAAGTCGCGCGAGTACACCGCCACCGACATGGCGCTCTTCGAGGCCGTGGCCAACACCCTGGCGCTGACGCTGGAGAACCTGCGCGCGGGGCAGGACGCCAAGAGGCGCGAGGAGGAGAAGCGCCGGGCCCTGGAGCAGGAGAACGCGATGCTCCGGGCGGCGCTCGAGAAGCGCAAGCACCTGATCGGCGAGTGCCCCGAGATGCAGGCGCTCTACGAGCCCGTCCGCAAGGTCGCCCCGACCGACGCGACGGTCCTGGTGCTGGGCGAGAGCGGCACGGGCAAGGAGGCGATCGCGCACGTCCTGCACGACCTCTCGCCCCGCTCGGGCAAGCCGTTCGTCGTGATCGACTGCGCGGCGATCCCGGAGACCCTGCTGGAGAGCGAGCTGTTCGGCTACGAGAAGGGGGCGTTCACGGGCGCGGTGGCGCAGAAGTGCGGGAAGCTGGAGCTCGCGCAGGGCGGGACGCTGTTCCTGGACGAGATCGGCGAGCTCTCGCCGTCGCTCCAGGTGAAGCTCCTGCGGGCGCTGGATCAGAGGTCGATCACGCGGGTGGGCGGCGTGGACCCGATCGCGATCGACGTCCGCCTGGTCGCCGCCACGAACCGCAACCTCGACGAGATGGCCCAGCAGGGGAAGTTCCGGCAGGACCTCTACTTCCGCCTGAAGGTCGTCTCGGTGACCCTGCCGCCGCTCCGCGACCGGGGGAACGACATCCCCCTGCTGGCGGACTTCTTCCTGGCGGACGCCAACGTCACCCACGGCCGCTTCGTGAAGAGCTTCTCCGAGGAGGCGCGCGCGGCCCTGCGGCGGCACCGCTGGGACGGCAACGTCCGCGAGCTCAAGCACCGCGTGGAGCAGGCGGTGATCCTGACGGACAACGAAGTCGTCTCGCTGGAGGACCTGAACCTCTCCGAGGAGGCGGGGCGCTTCCGCTCGCTGGAGGAGGCGCGGGACGCCTTCGAGAAGCTCTACATCGTGAAGGGGCTCGGGCGCAACGGCTCCAACGTCACACGCACCGCGCGGGCGCTGGGGATCTCCCGCCAGCACCTCCAGAACCTCATCAAGAAGCACAACATCACGAAGTACGAAGACGTGGAGTAGATTGAGTCATTGCAGATTTGGCCATTGAGCCATTTCCGGATTTCCCAGACCCCGGGGGGAACCAAATGCAATTGATGGATCTGTAGCACCTCCCCCCCGGGGGGCACGGGGGGGGACTCTCAATCGCTCAATGATTCAATCACTCAATTCTTCCAGGCCCGCCAGAACTTCAGCGCCTCCGGACGTTCCAGGATCCTCAGGCGATTCCCTTCGAGGACGGCCTCCCACGGTCCCGGGAGGATCTCCGGGAGCGCCTCGGCCAGCCGATACCATGCGACCGACGACCTGAAAATGAAATGGGTGCGGCTACTCTCGGTTGACACTCATGCGGCGACCCCGACCACCGGGACC
>CAYNDR010000442.1:4445-5246 GCA_964395295.1 uncultured Planctomycetales bacterium | reverse complement strand
GGCCGGGGCGTCCCCCCGGCGCTGGTTTATCCGATCTTCTTCCTCTCCGGTTGCGCCGCGATCCTCTACCAGATCGTCTGGCAGAGGGCGCTCTTCACGATCTACGGCACGAGCGTGGAGTCAGTGACGGTCGTGGTGGCCGCGTTCATGGCCGGGCTGGGGCTGGGGAGCCTGGCGGGGGGGGCGGTCTCGCGGCGGGAGGACTGGCCGCTCCTGGCGGTCTTCGGCGGGGCGGAACTGGGGATCGGGGCGTTCGGATTCTTCTCGATGGCCCTCTTCCGTTGGGTGGGGTCGTTCACCTCCGGGGCCTCGGGGCTGGGGGTCGGGCTCGCCGCGCTGGCGGTGGTGGTCTTCCCCACGATCCTCATGGGCGGGACGCTCCCGATCCTCGTGGCCCACGCGGTCCGCCGGTCGGGGAACGTGGGCCGCTCGGTGGGGGCGCTCTACTTCGTCAACACGCTCGGATCGGCGGCGGGGGCGTTCGCGGGGGCGATCCTGATCCTGGCGGCGCTGGGCCAGGCGGGGTCGGTGCGGCTGGCGGCGGCGCTCAACGTCCTCGTAGGTCTCGCGGTGGCGGCCCTGCCCTGGCGGAAGGGGGGGCGGTGATCCTCGCGCTGGCGCTCTCGGCCCTCTCCGGGTACGTCGCGCTCTCCTACGAGATCCTCTGGTTCCGGGCCTACTCGTTCGCCTCGGGCGGCGCGGCGCCCGCCTTCGCGTTCATGCTCGGGGCCTACCTGCTGGGGCTGGCGCTGGGGGCGGCCGCGGCGGGCCTCTTCTGCCGGGAGGGCGCGGCGAAGGCGC
>CAYNDR010000442.1:1064-4435 GCA_964395295.1 uncultured Planctomycetales bacterium | reverse complement strand
CCTTGAGCTGAGGCGCCGGGAGCCCCTGCTCCGCGTAGTAGGTCGGGTCGTCGGGGAGCTTGAAGACCTCCGCGTCGCGGAACAACCGCTTGCTCTGCATGAGCACGGGACCGTCGTTGAGCGCGATCTGGACCCTGCCGGGAGGGCGCGGCGAAGGCGCCGCTGGGGCCGCTGGCCGCGTTCGTGCTCCTGGCGAACGCGCTCGGTTTCGTCCTTGTCCCCGCGATGGCGCGGCTCTCGGCGCGCGGCGTCGGGTGGCCGTCCACCCTGCCGCTGGTGGCGCTGGCGGCGGCGTGCCTGGGGGCGGTCTTCCCCCTCGTGAGCCACTTCGCCGTGGCCCCGGACGCGCGGGCGGGCGCGCGGGTGTCCTACCTCTATCTCGCCAACATCGCGGGCTGCGCCTCGGGGAGCCTGGTCACCGGATTCGTGCTCATGGACCATTGGTCGATGCGGGGGATCTCGGTCTTCCTTGGACTCCTGGGGACGGCGCTGGGGGCGCTGGTCCTGGCGGCCTCGCGGCCGTCCCCCGGGAGGCTCGCGGCCGGGCTGGGCGGCGCCGGGGCCCTGGCCGCGCTGGCGGTCCTCCTCGCGCCGCCGCTCTTCGACGCGGCCTACGAGAAGCTCCAGTTCAAGGCGGAGTACCGCCCCGGGATGCGCTTCGCCCACGTGGTCGAGACCCGCTCGGGGGTGGTCACGGTGACCGCGGACGGGACGGTCTACGGCGGCGGCATCTACGACGGCGCGTTCAACACGGGCCTCGAGGACGACAGGAACCTCGTCATCCGGGCCTACGCGCTGGCCGGGATGCACCCGGCGCCGCGCGAGGTCCTGATGATCGGGCTGAGCTCGGGCTCGTGGGCCACGGTGGTGGCGAACAATCCCCGGGTGGAGCGGCTCACGGTCGTGGAGATCAACCCGGGCTGCGTCCGGCTGATCCCGCACTATCCGATGGTCGCGGGGCTCCTGGACAATCCCAAGGTCCGGATCGAGTTCGACGACGCCCGCCGCTGGCTGGCGAGGAACCGGGACCGGAGGTTCGACGCCGTGGTCGCCAACACGACGTTCCACTGGCGGGCGAACGCCGCGAACCTGCTCTCCGTGGAGTTCCTGGGGCTGGTCCGCGCCCATCTCAAGGAGGGCGGGGTGTACTACTTCAACGCGACCAGGTCGGGCCGGGCCCAGAAGACCGCGGCGTCCTTCTTCCCCCACGCCCTGCGCCTGCACAACTTCGTGGCGGCGGGCGACGCGCCGATCGGATTCGAGTTCGGCCGCCTGAGGGAGCGTCTGCTGGAGTATCCCCTCGACGGGCGGCCGCTTTTCGACCTCGGGCGGGAGGAGGACCGGGAGCGGCTGGAGCGGATCCGCGCGTGGTTCGAGGAAAACCTCGAGGGGCGGGAGTCGATCCTGGCGCGGACGGAAGGCCTGGCCCCCATCACGGACGACAACATGGGGACCGAGTGGACCGAGTACCCGCGCTGAGGCCGGGGCGGGATTATTTCATCGGGTTCCGGAACCGCACGCCCTCGACAACCTGGCCGTCCAGGAAGTCCTCGGTCAGGATCTCGTCGAGCGGATGACGGCGGGGGGGACCGGCGGCCTCACCTTCGTCAAGCAGGTCGACGAGAATTCGGCGAGATTCTGGACGCTGACGAACCCGTCTCCGACCAGACCGCGTTCCGCGAGGGCCTCCTTGGCCTTCTCGGCCTTCAGGTCCCCCGGGGCGGCGTGAAGCCGTGCCGGCTTTCATCCCCGGGGCCGGCGTGGTAGAATCGGTCCCGCTCCCATGGAACGCGCCGCAGGACTCGGACTGTCGGGCGGGCTGGCGGCCGCCTCGGCGGCCTGGCTGGCGCTCGGGGCGGCGCACGTCCTCTTGAGCCTCGCGGCGCCCCGGGGCGTCCTGCAGGACCCGCTGTTGCCGCCCGGGGCGCGCGCGGCCCTCGTGGCCACGGAGCTCTCCGCGCAGGCGCTGGGGGTGATCGTCGTGGGGGCCCTCTTCGCGCCGCTGGCGCGGCTGAGGAGGCGGCGGATCGCCCTCGCCGCGCGCGGCCTGCTGGCGGCGGCGCTCCTGCTCTCGCTGGCCGCGAGCTGGGCGGCGTTCTGGCTGAGCGGCCGGTTCCTGGACGGGGCGGGGGCGAGGTTCTGCGCGGAGAACCTCGGCCAGCTCTACCGCTACGCGGCCCAGATGCATCCGTTCCTCATCCACGCGGGACCCCCGGCCGTCGCCGCCGCGGCCGTGGCGGCCTGCGTCCTCCTCCCGCGGGGGCTGGGCCGGCTCCCTCGCCCGGCCCTGCGGGCGGTGGCCGGGGCGGGGGCCGCGCTGGCGGGGTTCTCGGCGCTCCTGGCAGGATGGGGGGCATCGGCCTTCCGGGACGCGGAGGCGAAGGTGACGGACCCGGCGACCGGCGTGGTCTACTCCCCGCGCGAGCTCTACCGCCTGCGCCGCGAGCAGGTCGCGGGCCCGCTCACCCACATGGCCGCGCGCGGCACCCGCGGCGACGAGGGCCTGCCCGCCGTGGATCCTCCCGAGATCGTCCGGCGGCCGGTCCGGCCGATGGAGGAGTACCTGGCGGGGATCGACCGGGCGAAGGCGAACCGCTGGAACGTGGTCGTGGTCCTGGTGGACTCGCTCCGGGCCGACCAGCTCCGCGGCGGCGGCTGTCCGCGCGGCGTGATGCCGGCGGTGGACGCGCTGGCGCGCGGGTCGCGGGTCTTCCCGGACTGCTACACGCAGGCCGACCACACCGACTACGCGGCCCCGAGCGTCTTCTCGTCGCACTACCCGCTCCGGGCGCGGGACGTCTACCGCTACCCGAAGTCCCCCACCTACCCGAGGGTCATGATCTACGACGTCCTCAAGGGGCTCGGGTACCGGACCGCGATCTTCTCCTCGCAGAACGAGGAGTGGGGGCAGATGGCGGGCTACCTGCGGACGGGCGGCCTGGACCGCTTCTTCTACCCGGGGGCGGCCGAAGGCTCCTCCCTCGCGGGCACGATCGACGACCGGGTCACCGTCTCGGAGGCCCTCTCCTGGATCGACGCCGGGGGGGACGCGCCCTTCTTCGTCGCCCTCAACCTCCAGAGCGCCCACGTGCCGTACGAGATCCCCGCGGACTTCCCCCGCCGGTTCGGCCCGCGGGAGATCGGCTTCACGATCAGCGCGGGGCACTTCCCGCGGGAGAAGGCGGAGACGGTCAAGGACGTCTACGCGGACAGCCTGGCGTACGCGGACGCGCAGGTGGGCCGGCTCCTGGGGCATCTCCGGGGGCGCGGCCTCTGGGACCGCACGGTCGTGGCGGTCACGGGCGACCACGGGGAGTCCTTCTACGAGCACGGCGCCGCGGCGCACGCCAACGGCCTCTACGAGGAGACGA
>CAYNDR010000442.1:0-1054 GCA_964395295.1 uncultured Planctomycetales bacterium | reverse complement strand
CGCTCGTCGTGCGGGCGCCGGGCCTGGAGGCCGGGGGCGACCCGCGCCCGGCCCAGCTCATCGACGTGCCCCCCTCGATCTGCCGCCTGCTGGGGATCCCGCCGCACCCGAGTTTCCAGGGCGCGGACCTCTTCGGGCCGGAGTTCCCCGCGGACCGGGGCCGTTTCCTGGTCTCCGACACCCCGTGGATGGCGCAGTCCGCGGTCGTGCGGTCCGGCTTCAAGCTCATCCACGACCCGCGGCTCGGGCGGTGCGTGCTCTACGACCTCGCGCGGGACCCGGGGGAGAAGGCGGACGCCTCGCCGTCGCGGCCGGAGGTGGTCCGGGAACTGGCCGGCCGGCTGGCGGCGTGGCGGCGGGCCCAGCTGGAGTATTACGAGAATCCCCTCCGCCACGGCGTGGAGTACCCGCCCGTCCTGCGGCGCCCTTGACCGGTCCCGGGGGGGCGAGCTATAGTTGGATCGCGGTTTAAAACTTTTCTGGAGGTGCCGTGGCCACACCGCAGAGCGTCTCAGGCGATCTCCCGACCGCGGACGGGATGCTGCGCGCCACGATCGTCCCCGGGGAGGGGCGGAACCAGATCAAGTCCGTCCAGTTCAGCGGGGCGTTCAAGGCCGCCTCGGCGGACGCCCTTCCCCAACTGCAGGCGGCGCTGGCGGGCAAGACGATCGACGAGGCGCCGGGGCTGATCGAGGACTTCTTCCGCGACCACCCGGACGCCATCACCGGCGCGGCCCCGGGGGAGTTCCTCACGGTGCTCACGCTCGCCTTCATGAAGGTCCGCATCGCCGCCTCCACCGCGCCCGACCCGAACGCCTGGAAGAAGGAACTCAAGTAGATGCGGGTCCGGCGGGGCCGGCCGGAGGACGTGGAACAGGTCGTCCGGCTGTGGCGCGAGATGTGGGATTGCCACGTCCCCCTGGAGCCCCGGTTCCTCGCCACCCCGGCCGCGGGGGCCGTCATGTCCCGCTGGTACCGGGACCACCTGGAGAACGAGCGGTCCGCCCTGCTGGTGGCGGAGGAGGAGGCGGCGGCGGGGGAGCTGGAGGGCTAT
>CAYNDR010000441.1:3823-5323 GCA_964395295.1 uncultured Planctomycetales bacterium | reverse complement strand
ATCCAGAGCCCCTTGCAGTCGGCGGACTCCGTCCCCACGGGGGTGTCCGATACCGAGGCCTCCGACACGATCAGGACCTCCGGGAGATCCACCGATCGGAGCGCCTCCCGGGTCTCGGGATCGGCGGAGTGGATCGTCACCTTGGCCTCCAGGGACTTCCCGATCGCGCCGGCCGACCTCAGCTTCTCCAGCTCCCGGTAGACCTCCGCGCGCGCCTTCCAGACCCGTTCCCACTTGGGGTCGGGATCGCCCGGGGACGGCTCGGGCCAGCGCGCCAGGTGCACGCTCTCGGCCTCGCGCCCCGGGAGGTACCCCCAGACCTCCTCCGCCGTGTGGCAGAGGATCGGGGCGAACATCCGGACGAGCGCCGACAGGATGTCGTGGAGCGCGGTCTGCGCGGAGCGGCGCTCCGGGGAGTTCCCGGGGCGGGTGTAGAGCCGGTCCTTCAGGAGGTCGAGGTAGAGGGAGCTCACCTCCACCACGCAGAACTGGTACAGCTCCTGGTAGGCGCGGAAGAAGGCGTAGTCCTCGTAGTGCTTCGTGACCCGGCGGACGAGGGCCCCGAGCGCGTCCAGGGCCCACCGGTCCACGCCCAGGAGGTCCGTGGCGCGGTGCTTCGCCGGGTCGAAGTCGTGGAGGTTCCCCAGCAGTCCGCGGAAGGTGTTCCGGATCTTCCGGTAGGGCTCGGCGCGGCCCTTCAGGATCTCCCAGGAGATCGGCAGGTCGTCCGTGAAGTCGATCGAGGCGATCCAAAGGCGCAGGATTTCCGCCCCGACCTTGGAGACGATCTCGTCCACGGGGATGAGGAACCCGGACTTGGAGAGCTTGTCGCCGGTGCGCGCGTCCACCAGGAACCCGTGGGTGACCACCTCCCTGAAGGGGGCCTGCCCGTTGGAGAGGACGCTCGCCAGGAGCGAGACCTGGAACCAGCCGCGGTGCTGGTCCGTGCCCTCGAGATAGAGGTCGCAGGGGAACTTGAGGTCGGGGTGCTTCATGGACACCGCGCGGTGGCTGGCGGCGGACTCGAACCAGACGTCGAAGATGTCCTGCTCCTTGTCGAACTCGGCGCCGCCGCAGGCGCACTTCGTGCCCGGGGGGAGGATGTCGCCTGCGCCGGTGGTGAACCAGGCGTCGGCGCCCCCGCGGGCGAAGAGCCTCTTCACGGCGTCGAAGGTCTCCTGGTTGAAGAGGAGCTTCCGGCACTTCGAGCAGTAGAAGGCCGGGATCGGCACCCCCCAGGTGCGCTGGCGGCTCACGCACCAGTCCGGCCGCTCCTGGAGCATGCTCGTGATCCGCGTCTGCCCCCACGCGGGGACCCAGCGGGTCTTCCCGGCCGCGTCGAGCGCGGCCTGCCGGCCGCCGGCGTGGTCCACCTGGATGAACCACTGCTCGGTGGCGCGGAAGATCACCGGCTGTTTGCACCGCCAACAGCAGGGATAGTCGTGCGTGAACTCCTCGTAGTGGACCAGGACGCCGCTCCTGCGGAGGTCCTCCACGATG
>CAYNDR010000441.1:0-3813 GCA_964395295.1 uncultured Planctomycetales bacterium | reverse complement strand
GCCGAGCGCGTGATGGTTGTGGGCCACAACCCCGGCCTGGAAGACCTGCTGGCCCGCGTAGGGGCGCGCCTCCTCCGTGAAACAGCCGGACTCGTTCACGGGCGAGAGGACGGGGAGGCCGTATTCGAGGCCCGTCTCGTAGTCCTCCGAGCCGTGGCCGGGGGCGGTGTGGACGAGGCCGGTGCCGTCGGCCACGGTCACATAGCGGGCGAGCACCACGGGGCACTCGTGGCCGTAGAGGGGGTGCCTGTACTTCTGCCCCTCCAGCTCGCGGCCCTTGACGGTGCCGACCGTCTCGCCGAGGGGGAAGCGCTTCCGGCACTCCTCGATGCGCTGGGGGGCCACGATCGCCTCGCGGTCGCGGTGCTTCACGATCGAGTATTCGAGGTTCGGGTGGACCGCCACGGCCGCGTCGCCCGGGAGCGTCCAGGGGGTGGTGGTCCAGACCAGGAGGTCGGTCTTCGGCCGCGAGGCCATCTCGAACGCCAGGGTGATCGAGGGGGAGGGCAGGCTCTTGTATTCGAGCTCGGCCTCCGCCAGGGCCGTCCGGCACTGGATGCACCAGTGGATCGGGCGGTTGCGCTTGGTCACGTGCCCCTTCTGCCAGAGGAGCTCGAAGACCTCGATGATGGAGAGCTCGTACCCGGGCTGGATCGTCAGGTAGGGGCGTTCCCAGTCCCCCAGCACGCCCAGGGACTTGAACTGGCGGCGCTGGATGTCGATGTATTTCCGCGCGAAATCGAGGCAGAGGCGGCGGATCTCGGGCTTGGGCATCGAGGCCGCCCGGGGCCCCAGGTCCTTCATGACCTTGTGCTCGATGGGGAGGCCGTGGCAGTCCCAGCCGGGGACGTAGGGCGAGGCGTACCCCTGCATGGTGCGGAACTTGACCACGATGTCCTTGAGGACCTTGTTCTGGCCCGTGCCGGCGTGGACCTCGCCGTTGGCGTAGGGGGGGCCGTCGTGGAGGATCCAGCGGGGGCGCCCCTTGCGGGCCTCCTGGATCTTCGCATAGAGGCCCTCCGTCTCCCAGCGTTCGCGGAGGCGCGGCTCCGTCTGGGTGAGCCGGGCCTCCATGGGGAAGCCGGTCTTCGGGAGGTTGAGGGTGTCCTTGTAGTTTTTCCGGTCCGCCATAAAAACGGGCCCAATGATAAGGAAACGGGGGCGCCCCGTCAACCTGAGGTTCCCCATCGGGCCCGCGCCGCGTCCGAGGACGGAGCTGGCCTTGCTGGGGGACATCGCCTGCCGCTATCCCGGCATGGATCTGAGGCGGGACGGCCCGGGCATGGAATTCACGTACAACGCGGAAGCCAAATGGCAGGCGTTCAGGGATCGGTCAGGATCGCGAATGACCCGGATTCTTCCTGAGCCCTCCCTGCCGCAAGCCCTGGACGCCCTGACCGGGGCTTACCGGCGGCGGAAGACGAGAAGCCCCAGCGCCGCGGACAGGGCGATCCACGCGAGAATGGAAGGTCCCGTCACGGCGCCCACGAGGCCCCAGCACGCATCGTTGATGCCGTCGTCGCCGTTCTTGCCTTCACCCCCGCTTCCGGCGGGAGGCGGGGGAGGCGGAGGAGGCGGGGGAGGCGGGGCGGGCCCGGCATCGACGCCCGTGGCGATGTCCGCGATTTCCTGCGCCGTCAGGGCGCGGTTGTAGATCCGGACGTCGTCCACCCGGCCGTCCGCCTGCCACACATAATTGGTATAGCCGGCGGCAGGATTGGCGTTCCCGATCCTCCAGGGAGCGGTGCCATAATCCCGGAATCCCTGCGTGAAGCCGACGGGCCAGGTCCCCGTGCCGGCCAGCGTCCCGTTGATATAGATGAAGTTTGTGGAAGTCGCGTAGTCCACGACGCCGGCCACGTGATACCAGGACCCGGGAGGATAATTGGCCGGGTTTCCCCATGTCCCCGCCGCCGACCATGCGGGCGCACTCGCCCCGTCGAGGACCCAGTGCTCGATGCTGAAATGGCCGTTCTTGTCATAACCCATCCCCTCGTGCCAACCCGTCTTATAGAGGATGGCATATTTCCCCTCGTTCTGGTTCGGCTGGCCCGAGCCATCGTCGGAAGGGGGGAGGCTGGCGGGATAAAACCACGCGGTCATCGTGTAGCTGTTCTCCTGCACGTTCTCCAGGCTCGCCGAGTTGGGGATCTCGACATAGTTGTTCGCGGCGGCGCGCGAGAACGCCAGGCAGTTCGAGGAAAAGGCCGCGATCGGCGCCGGCACGGCGGTGCTGACGACCGGAGCCCCCATGTGGGTCCCGTCGTTGTTGTTCGCGGTCACGTCGACGACCGTGGAGGGGACCGATGTCTCGTCGAGCTCCCAGTACGCCGCCAGGCCGGCGATGGACTGGCAAACCCGAAGCGCGGCGTCGGCCCCCGCGGCCGACAGCGCCATCCCGGCAAGCACGATTGCAGCGATGCCTGAACGCCCCCTGCGGCCCGACATGGCTCACCTCCGTCAACATCTTCCCCGGATCCGGACTGCGGTATTCCTGCATCCGATACCGGAAACATCCGACGGGAATCTAATCAATTCCGTGCATCGCCTGCGTTTTCAGGAAATTAAACGCGGCGCCCCCCGGGATAACGGGAAAATCCGGAAACGAGCCCATTTTGGCCGTCCCTCCCGCCTTCCCGGCGGCTATAATTTCTTGTGCTTCCCGCCCTTCGCGTCGCGCTGGTCCTCGTCGCCTCATCGTGGATCCCCGCGGCCGGCCAGGAGGCGCCCCCGGAGGCCCCGCCCCTCTTCAGCTTCGCCTGGATCAGCGACATGCACCTCGATGAGGGGAGGTCGGGGGCCGTGGCGGAGGCGCTCCGCCACGCGGACGAGCTGAAGCCCGACTTCGTCCTCTTCACCGGCGACAACAACGCCCAGCCCGCGCCCGAGAACCCCGCCCGCCCGGAGCCCGTCTCCCTCCGCCGCCAGCGGTTTCTCAAGGACTTCCTCGACAAGCACCTCAAGAGCCCCCGCGTCGTCATCCCCGGGGACAACTGGCCGGGGGACTTCGACAAGGTCTTCGGACCGATGCAGTTCAGCTTCGACTACGGAGGCGTCCACTTCCTGCTCCTGGCGGCCGACCGTTCCTGCAAGGCCCGCGGCGCCGAGGGCCTCTCCGCCTTCGATCCCCCCACCTGGGACTGGATTCGCAAGGACCTCGAGGCCAGCCGGGGACGGCCCGTCCTCGTCGCCATCCACGAGCCGGTCCACCCGCCGGCCTTCCTGGACGCCCCGCCGCTCCGCGCGCTCCTGCGCCGGCACCTCCACGCGATCGCCGTGCTCCAGGGCCACCTCCACGTCGACATGGAATGGGGCGCCGACGGGAAGGCCTACCTCGTCGGCCCGGCCCTCGGGGCCGACGCCGCCCCCAAGTTCAAGCTCGTCCGCGTCCACCCGGACCGGATCGTCCTGAGGACGCTCGCGCGGCCCCTGAAGGAGGACCGCTTCGAGATGGCCGGCCGCGAGCAGAGGATCGACATCCCGCCGGCCCTGCGCGAGGCCCTGAAGAAACCGGCGGGCGGATTCGAGATGGGGAACATCTCCGCCGTCCCGCCCCATCCCCACGTGGACGATCCGTCCCTCTTCGGCCGGCGGGATGAGCTGATGAAGATCATGCGGGGGTTCATGACCGAGGAGCTTCTCCGGGGCAGGGCGAAGAAGGAAAGCGAGGTGCCGCAGGAGCCGCGATGAATCCCTTCGCGCGCTTCCCAAAGGCGCCTCCGCAAGCTACCATGGCCCGCCGGACATGAAGAAAAGGCGGTATGCGTTCAGTCCCTGGTCGTGGCCAGAATCGAGAATCAAGAATCGAGAATG
>CAYNDR010000440.1:412-5327 GCA_964395295.1 uncultured Planctomycetales bacterium | reverse complement strand
GCCCTACGAATACGAGACCGAGGTCCGGGTGCGCGTGATCGCCCTGAATTACTCGAAGCGGCCGGAGCGGCTCCGGGCCTTCATGGATTTCGCCAAGGCCGAGGGGCCGCGGATCTTCGCCGGGCTCGGCTACGCCAAGTAGGCCGGCCATGGAGAATCGCGCGCGTTTCGCCTGGGCCCTCGTCCTGGGGGCCGGGCTGGCCGCGGGATGCGGCGGGCCCGAGGCCGGCCTCACGGTCCACTGCGGGGCCGGCATCAAGCCGCCCGTGGCGGAGCTGATCGAACTCTTCGCGAAGGAGCACGGCGTCCGCATCGACGCCGATTACGCCGGGTCCGAGGTCCTGCTCTCCAAGATCAAGCTCGCCCGGTCCGGCGACGTCTACATGCCGGGGGAGAAGCACTACCTCGACATGGCGGAGAAGGAGGGATTCATCCTCGAGCAGAAGACCGTCTGTTGCTTCGTGCCGGCGATCCTGGTGCAGAAGGGCAATCCCCGGAAGGTCCAGGGCCTTCGGGACCTCCTCCAGCCCGGCCTGAAACTCGGCCTCGGCGACCCGCGCGCCTGCGCCGTGGGGCGCCAGGCGAAAAAGATCATGGAGAAGAACGGCATCGACTGGGCCGCGGTGGAGAAGAACACCGTCTTCCGCTCCATGACCGTGAACGAGCTGGGCCTGCAGATCCAGGCCGGGAGCGTGGACGCGGTGATCGTCTGGGACGCCGTGGCGGTCCAGTACGAGCGACACGGCGACACCGTCCCCATCCCGCCGGAGCAGAACGAGATCTCCATGGTCAACGCCGCGGTACTGGCTTTTTCGAAGGAGAAGGATCGCGCACGGCAGTTCGTCGGATTCCTCGCGTCGGACCGGGGCCGCGAGGTCTTCCGGCGGCACCGCTACCGGGTGGATCCGCCGAAATAGCGGGCGCGCGCGGGATGGACGAAAAAGGGAGACCGGTGGACCGCCCGATCGTCATGGGGAACCGGGCGTGGGAGTGGGGCCTCGCCCTGGCCCTGCACGTCTTCTTCTTCATCCTCATGCTCGAATACCACCGCTGGCGCGGCCGCGGATACCTCGACGGCGGCCGGATGTTCCTGTTCACGGCCAACAAGGCGATGGGCATCGCGTCGCTCCTCTCGCTCTCGTTCGCCCTCGCCGCCGGTCCCCTGGAACGGC
Source organism: uncultured Planctomycetales bacterium (assembly GCA_964395295.1). Classification (GTDB taxonomy): domain Bacteria; phylum Planctomycetota; class MHYJ01; order MHYJ01; family JACPRB01; genus CAYNDR01. Next base: position 4,155 of record CAYNDR010000440.1, on the reverse strand, counting down.
TCGCGGGGTTGCCGGCGATCGCGGTCCGCCTCCGACGGCCGGCGGGCGTCGTGGGGGCGTTCGGCATCCTGCCCCATGTCCTCGCCTCCGTCTTCTTCATGGGGTGGAAGTTCGACTGGCCCTACTACGTCAAGCACTGGGTCTCGATCGTCCTCGGCGCCGCGGCCCTCCTGGGCGTCCTCTGGCTCGCGGCGATCTCCTGGCCCTGGGCGCTCCGGAGGCTCGGCCCCGCGCGGTGGAGGGCCTTCCAGCAGGCGGGCTACGCGCTGGTCCTAGTCGTCTTCCTCCATGGCGTGGTCTTCACCGGGAAGCTGGCCAACTGGCCGGACTGGTTCGGCAAGATCGGCAAGCCGGGGAATCCCCCCGTCCCCCCCGGATCGTTCGTCAGCGCGGTTTCCGTCGCGGCGGTCCTGGCGCTCAAGGCGGCCGACTGGATCGCGGGCGCCGTCCGGAGGAAGCCATGAACCCGGTCCGGGGCGGGAAGGATCGGCTCCTGGCGGCGGCGGTGTTCCTGTTCCTGGGGCTCTTCGTCGCCTTCGCCGCGGTCCTCATCGTCGCCGACGCGCTCTACATCGACCGGAAGGCGGTGATGACGGTCCTGACGGCGGGCTACGTCCGCGAGGCGCTCTGGCGGAGCCTCTGGACGAGCTTCGTCACCATGGCCCTGGCGCTCCTCTTCGCCGTCCCCATGGGATACGCGCTCAGCCGCTACCGGTTCCCCGGGCATGTCCTGGTGGATACGCTCGTGGACCTGCCCATCGTCTTCCCGCCGCTCGTGGCGGGCCTGACCCTCCTGGTGCTCTTCCACCAGACGGCGCTGGGCCGATGGATCCAGGCGCCGCAGTCGGAGGGGGGGCTGGGCCTGGAGTTCGCCTTCCAGCCGGCGGGGATCGTGCTTTGCCAGTTCTTCCTCGCGGCCAGTTTCGCGATACGATCGGCCAAGACGGCGTTCGACGAGGTGGACCGGCGGCTGGAGAACGTGGCCCTCACGCTTGGCTGTACCCAGTGGGGCGGCTTCATTCGGGTGACTCTGCCCCTGGCGCGCGGGGGGATCCTGGCGGGCGGGATCATGGCCTGGGCGCGGTCGTTCGGGATCTTCGGTCCGCTCATGATCTTCGTGGGGACCTTCCGGGGGCGGACGGAGGTGCTGTCCACCACGATCTTCCTCGAGCAGTCCGTGGGCAACCTGGAGGTGGCCCTGGCGGTGGCGCTCCTGCTGATCCTCGTGGCCCTGGTATCCCTGGTGACGATCCGGCTTGTGGGAGGCCGCGCGTGGTCGAAGCCATGATCCGGGCGGAGGCGGTGGCCTGCCGGGCGGGAGAGTTCCGCCTGAAGGGGATCGGCCTGGAGGTCGGCCGCGGGGAGTACTTCGTGCTCCTGGGGCCGCCGGGGTCCGGCAAGACGGTCTTCCTCGAGTGCCTCTGCGGGCTCCAGCGGGTCCTGTCGGGCCGGATCGAGGTCGGAGGCGAGGACGTGACGGGCCTCGAGCCCCGGCGGCGCGGGATGGGGTACGTGCCGCAGGACTACGCCCTCTTCCCGCACCGGACGGTGGCGCAGAACATCGCGTTCGGCCTGGCCCCGGGGCCCGAGCGCGCGCGTCGGACGGAGGAGACGGCCGGGAAGCTGGGCATCCGGCACCTCCTGCCGCGCCGGATCCCGGGGCTTTCCGGGGGCGAGAGGCAGAGGGTGGCGCTGGCCCGGGCGCTCGCGATCGCCCCCCGCGTCCTCCTCCTCGACGAGCCCTTGAGCGCCCTGGACGAGACGACGCGCGAGGCGGTCTGCCTGGAGCTGAAGCGGCTCCAGCGCGAGACGGGGACCACGACGGTGCACGTCTGCCACAGCCTCGATGAGGCGCGGCTCGTGGCGGACCGCATGGGCGTGATGCGCGACGGGGCCCTCGTCCAGGCGGGCACGCCGGAGGAGCTTTTCGCGCGCCCGCGGGACGCGGAGCTGGCGCGCTTCCTCCGCGTGGGCGGCATCCTCGAGGGAACGGCCGAGCCGGAGGGGGGCGGGGCGCGCATCCGGGTGGGCGCCGCGGAGTTCCGTTCGGACGCCCCGGCCTCGGGGCTGGTGTCGTTCATGGTCCGGGCCGAAGAGATCCTCGTCACGGAGGCGTCGCCGGGGGAATGGCCGAACGTCCTGGAGGGAAGGGTGGTGCTCGTCTCTCCGCGGGGCGCCTTCGCCCGCGTGGACGTGGAGATCGCCCCGGGGGCCGCTCTCACGGCGCATCTCCCGAAGCCATTTTCCCTGCCGGCCCCGGGGGCGCGCGTCTGGGTGAAGTTCCCGCCCTCGGCCGTCCACCTCTTCAAGGCGTGAGGCGCGGAAATTTACTGGGCCCGAGGGAACTCCGGAAGCCCTACACGGGCGATTCCCCGAAATACCCCGCCAGGGGCGCGAGTCTATAATGTGGCGGGGCCCGTGGGAATATGCCTTTGCCGGGGCCACCCGGCGGAGGGTTTCGATGCGCGCCCGTGCGAGGCGTTCACTCCCCGGCTTGAAGGCGGAGCTCCGCTCGAAGCGGAAGATGGTGGGTCTGATGCCCCCGGAACTGCCTCCAAGCCTGCCGTTCGTGATCGTGTTCCTGAACCTTATCATCCCTCTATTCATTCTTCACGTGCTGTCGCCGGATCCCCCGGACTTCCATGTTTTCATGGGAACGATCGCCTCGGGCCTTTCGGTCCTGGACCTGTGGAGGATCATCGGGATCCTCTTCGGGCTGTACCTCGTCCTGGACCTCTTCAGATTCTTCAGGAGCTGCCGTGAAAGGAAGTTCATCGGACGAGTGTGCATTGCCGGCGCGTGCCTGTTCGCCGTCGGATTCCAGGTGCTTCTCCATCGCATCGGGAAACTCCCGGAAGCGCATGCCGCCGAGCGAAAGGTTCCTCTCATCATTCAAGGGCTCAAGGGGGATCCGAGTTATCGGTCTGGTTATTGCCTGGAACTCTACGGGTATGGTCCCCGGGCCAGGGCCGCGATCCCCCATCTCATCGCCATCATGGATGAGGATTCCAAACCCGTGAACCGGCGCTTTGCGGCCTTCGCGCTATGGCACGTGGATCCCCAGGGCACCATGGCGATCCCGGCACTGGCCCGGAGGCTTGCTGACGATGAGAACATTAAGGTCCGCATCGCCGTGTTGACCACACTGGGCATGTATCGCAAGGAATCTGTCGTGCCTCCGCTCGTCGACACCCTGCTCAAGGACAAGGATGCGGGGGTTCGCTCCAAAGCGGCGGGAATCCTGGGGCACTTGGGTTCGCTGGCCCGGCCGGCCCTGCCCGCTCTCCGTCAAGCCCTCGGCGACAAGGTAATCCAGGAGGACGTCCGCAAGGCCCTCGAGGGGATTCCCGCGGAGGGGCCCTGATCCCTCCGCGCGCCGCCCCTCGCGACGGCCGGGCCCGCCGCCAGCGGGGGGACTGGGGACGCCCCCCCCGGCCGCCTTTGCCGCGCGCTGGCCAATTGACTAACCGTATCACCGCTGATATAGTAGCATCACAAAAGGAGGACAACGACGTGAGGGCTCTGAAGCGGGACATCAGGGAGCCTGTCGAGCGTAGGGCTGAGGTGGAGGAGGCGTGTCTCCACATCCTGGCGCGCGATCATAATACCCGGTCCCTGGCCATGAAGCTGGGGGTGTCGATCCCCACGGCCGCCCGGGTGGTGGAAGCCCTGCGCCGGGAACTTGCCCGCGAAGGGCGCCGGCTCGCGAGCGTCCGGAGCGAGGGGACGTGGCACTACGAGGT
>CAYNDR010000440.1:0-402 GCA_964395295.1 uncultured Planctomycetales bacterium | reverse complement strand
GGGGGCTCAAGGAGGAGGATCGGGACATCTACGGGTGGGACTGATCCATGGGGATGCTCGTCTTCGCGGACACGAGCGCGCTCGTCGGGAAGCTCCTGGACTCGGACCCGTACCATGCGCGGGCGAACCGGGCGATGCGGGACCTCCTGCGGGGGGGAAGGGATTTCCTGACGACGGATTACGTCTTCGACGAGGTGGTGACGCGGGTGCGCTCGGTGGCGGGCCACGAGGCGGCCGTCTCGGCGGGAGAAGAACTCCTGGCGAGCCGGGTCGTCCGGATGGTGGAGGTGGGGCGGGAGATCCGGGATGCCGCCTGGAGGAAGTTCAAGAAGTACGGGGATCACAAGCTCTCGTTCACGGACTGCACGTCGTTCGCGGTGATGGAGAAGTACGGTCTCCGGG
>CAYNDR010000439.1:0-5333 GCA_964395295.1 uncultured Planctomycetales bacterium | reverse complement strand
GAACGTCCTGGTCACGCAGCTGATCAACAAGGTGCTGCTCGACGGGAAGAAGACGCTGGCCGAGCGCACCGTCTACAAGGCGCTCGAGGTCATCAGCGAGCGGACCGCCAACGATCCGGTCATCAGCCTGAAGAAGGCGGTCGAGAAGGCGGAGCGGACCGACTGGTTCCTGCCGCTGGTGTCGAGCCACATCATCCGGTAAAGGCTCTGCACCAGCAAATCGCGACTCCGCGCGTTTTGTGGTTGGCCAAGAGTCCTGTTCACGGCCGCGTAGGCGTTCTGCTGGGCCTCGCGGAAGTCGGCCCCCAGGGCGGTCACGCCCAGGACCCTTCCCCCCGCGGTGACGAGCTTGCCGTCCTTCATCTGGGTGCCCGCGTGGAAGACGGCGGCGCCGCCGGCCTCTGCCTCCTCGATCCCCGTGATCTCGTATCCGTTCTCGTAGTTTCCGGGGTAGCCGCCGGAGGCCATGACCACGCACACGGCCGGCCGCGGGTCGGACTCCAGGTCCGCCTCCGAGAGCTTCTCGTCGATCGTCGCCATCATCAACGGCACGAGGTCGCTCTTCATCCGCATCATCAGCGGCTGGCACTCCGGGTCCCCGAAGCGGACGTTGAACTCCAGGACCTTGGGGCCGCTCTTGGTGAACATGATGCCCGCGTAGAGGACCCCGCGGAAGCGGCGCTTCTCCTTGTTCATCGCGTGGACGACGGGGACGAGGACCTCGCGGATCACGCGGTTGAAGTCGTGCTCGCTGGCGACGGGGGCGGGGGAGTAGGCGCCCATCCCGCCGGTGTTCGGGCCGCGGTCGCCGTCGTAGACGCGCTTGTGGTCCTGCGCGCTGTCGAGCATGACGATGGAGGCCCCGTCCGTGAAGGCCATCACCGACGCCTCGACGCCGCCGAGGAACTCCTCCACCACGACCTGGTCGCCGGCCTTGCCGAAGACCTTCTTCTCCATCATGGCCTCGATGGCCACGACCGCCTCGCTCTCGGTATGGCAGATCACGACCCCCTTGCCGGCGGCCAGGCCGTCGGCCTTGACCACGAGGGGATACTGGGAGGACTTGACGAACTGGAGGGCCGCCCTGGGGTTGTTGAAGACGCGGAAGTTGGGCGTGGGGATCCCGTAGCGCCGGAGCAGGTTCTTGCAGAAGACCTTGCTGCCCTCGAGTTCGGCCGCCTCCTTCGTGGGGCCGAAGCACCGGAGCTTGTTCTCCTGGAAGACGTTGGCGATCCCCTTGCAGAGGGGGACCTCGGGTCCCACGACGGTGAGGTCGATCGCCTCCCGCTTCGCGAAGGCCATGAGGCCCTCGACGTCCTCGCCCTTGATGTCCACGCAATCGGCCAGGCGCGCGATGCCGGCGTTGCCCGGCGCGGCGTAGAGCTTCTTGACCAGGGGCGACCGGGAGATCTTCCAGGCGAGGGCGTGCTCGCGCCCTCCGCTTCCGACGAGGAGAATCTTCATTGCTGGCATTCGCTCAGGGGATGTATCGCATCAAGCATCAAGCATGGAGCATCAAGGGCCTGGTTCCCCCGTGGCCCCCCCGGATGCTTCACGCTTGATGCTCCGGCACGGACGATAGTCATTTCTGTTTCCGGAGCCAGGCGCGCCAGAGGGCCGGGTCCTCCCCGAAACCCTGCCCGGTGACGGCGCCGAGGGTGGACAGGATCGCCGCCTTTTCCTCCGCCAGCTTGTCGCGGGACTGCCGGTCGAAGGACTCGGCCCGGACGCGGACGACCCGGGGGAGCGTGATCCGGGACCCGTCCCGGAGGATGATCGTCCGGTTGACGACGGCGGTGACCTGCTCGCCGTACTGCTCCATGGCCTTGAGCGTCGCGATCGCGTTCTCGAGGGCCTCCACCAGCGCGGGCGCGGCGCGGAGGTCCCGGAAGCGGGCCAGGGCCTCCACGCACCGGATGCGGGCGCTCACGGACTCCTCCGACAGGTAGGGCGCCAGGAAGAGCGCGGTGTCCGGGTGGCCGATCGCCTCGAGCGACCGGAGCGCCAGGGCGCGGAGCGGCGGCTCGTCGTCCCAGACGGCGCGGCGGGCGAGGGGCTTGGCGGCGGCGGGCGCCTTCATGCGCCCCAGCTCCTCGATCACGAAGCCGCTGGCCTCCTTGGATCCGGTCGTGAGCGCCGCGAGGTACGACTTGATCTTGTACTTGTCGTCGATCGCGGCCAGGGCGGCCTTGGCCTCCTCCCGCTTCTTCTCGTCGGAGGATCGCAGGTGGTCCAGGCGGACCCGGACCTCGCGCAGGAGCTTCTGGTCGAGATCCTTCTGCTCCTCGAGCGCCGCCTCCAGGTCGCGCTCCTCGGGCGTCATCCACCGGCCCTTGTGCCTCACCATCCCCCGGGCTTCGTTGACCTGGTCCTCGGTCATCCACTGGCCCTGGTAGAGGCGGTAGCCCAGGGCGGCGCGGGCCTCCTCGTGTTCCGGGTCGAGCGCGAGGACCTTCTGGAACTCGGCGCGGGCCTCGGCGGCGAGCTTCTTCTCGATGCACCAGCGGGCGAGCTTGACGCGGCCCTCGAGGTCGCCATCCTTGACCTCGCGCGCGCTCTCGGCGTAGGCCTCCTCGGGGGTCTTCTTGGCCTCGATGCGCCGGACCATGTGCTTGGGGTAGGTGACGGAGGAGCCGGAGCGGGTGACGCGGATGGAGTCGCCGAGGTCCTCGACCTTGCCCTCGATGATCTTCCCGTTCTCCAGCTCGACTTCGTCGGCGGGCGCCGGGACGGCCAGGAAGAGAGCGAGCGTGAACGCCGTCATGGGACGGCTGGATTCTATCAGGGGGCGGCGCCGTTGACAAGGGCTGCACCGGGCCCTACGATCTTGGGGTGAGGATCGAGCACGTCGGGTACGAGAAGCTCCGCTCGCGCTATCCCTCCCTCTTCGTCTCCTACTGCCTGGACGACGGGAAGGCGGCGCGCTTCTTCGCCCGGCGCTACCGGGACGAGAAGGGGCTGATGGAGCGGGCCCGGAAGGCCGCGGGCCGGGGCCTGGAGAAGGGGATCCTGGAGGCGCTGGTGCGGCACCACGCGGAATGCGGGGCGCCCCGGGAGTCGATGGCGGCGCTCGACAAGCTGGGGCGGGGGGCCGCGATGGTGGTCACGGGGCAGCAGCCCTCCGTGGGGTGGGGCCCGCTCTACAACTACTACAAGGCCCACGCCGCGATCAAGTACGCCCAGGGGATCGATATGCGGGGCGTGCCCTGCGTGGCGGCCTTCTGGAACCATTCCGACGACGTGCGGGGCGGCGACGCGGTGGCCTTCCCCGACCGGGAGAACCAGGTGCGCGAGGTGGCGATGCCGGTGAGCGGGCCCGGGGTGCCGCTCTACGGCACGGGGACGCCCGAGGCGCTGGCCCAGTTCGCCTCGATGCTGGCGGAGTCCCTGCCGCGGACGGAGTTCTCCCTCTGGATGGACGGCCTCCTGCGGTCCGTGCACCGGGGCAGTGTGGCGGAGAGCTTCACGCGGGCGATGCTGTCGGTGCTGGGGCCGTTCGGGCTGGTGGTGCTGGAGCCGCGCCACCTCGACGGGGAGGGGGCGGCGAGGTTCTTCGCGGGGCACCGGGCGAGGCCGGAGCGGCTTTCCCGGGCCGTGGAGGCGGGGCGGCGGGCGGCGGTGGCGGAGGGATTCGAGGACCACCTGGGGCGGGACGTGGGCCTGGACCTCTTCGAGGTGCGTGACGGGAAGAGGGCGCGCCTGGAGCCGGGCCGGGAGCCGCAGGGGAGGCTCTCCGCGGGCGTGGCGCTCCGGCCGCTCCTGCAGGACGCGGTCCTGCCCACCTGCGCGTACGTGGGCGGTCCCAGCGAGGTGGGCTACCAGGCGGCGCTCGGGCCGGCGTACGAGGCGTTCGGGATCGACCCGCCGGTGGTCTTCCCCCGGACCACGGCGACGCTCCTGGAGCCCAAGATCGTCCGGCTGATGGAGAAGCACGGCCTGCGGGCCGACGACCTCTTCGGGGACGAGGCGGCGCTGGAGGCGCGGTTCGTCGCGGAGGGGGGGGACGCGCCCTCGTCGCTGGGGAAGCTGGCGGAGAAGTGGATGGCGGAGGTGGAGGACCTCACGAAGGGCCTGCCCCCGAGCCCGTCGATCTCCCGGGCCAAGGAGCGGACGGCGGACCGGGTGCGGGAGGCGCTGGGGGCGATGGCGGAGCGGGTGAAGGACGAGATGGGGCGGGGGGAGACCACGGGGCGCGGTCAGTTCGCGAAGCTCATGAGCCACCTGCGGCCCGGGGGGAAGCTCCAGGAGCGCGTCTTCACGCCCTTTTACTACGCGGCCCTTTTCGGGCCCGGGCTCCCCGGGAAGCTCTTCCAGGTCCTCGACCCGTTCGTCTTCTCCCACCAGCTCATCCCGATCACGTGACGTTGGGGCGGCGTGGCACGTCCTCGGAGGAGGCGCCCATGGAGGGTCACGCCTGGGTGGAACTGCGGAAGGAGCTTCCCGTCCCCGCTCCGCAAATCGAGCTGTTCCTGCTGGGGCAAGGCGGCGGCTTTGATCCCTTCGTGTTCGAGGCGCGGCCGGCGACGGATCGGCAGGCCGCGGGGAACGGACGGCCGGAAGGCGAGTGATCCAGGGGCCTCACTTCCTCTTTTTCTTCGGCTTCGCGGACTTGGCCGGCTTCTTCGGCTTCTTCGGCGCGCCGGCCTTGACGGCCCCGCCCACGGCCTCGGCGATCCCCTTGGCCGCGCCCTCGACCGCCTGGCCCATCTCCTGCATCATCCCTTCCATGAGCCCGGCCGCGCCCTCCATCAGCTTCATGGCCGCCTCGAAGGCCCGCTGGGGGATCTCGGGGACGGCCTTCCTCAGCCAAGCCTCGTCCGCGACGAGTCCCTTCCCCTCGACGGCGTCCCGGTGCGCCGTGTAGGAATCCTCGAAGGCGCTCTCCTGGCCCACGCACATGATGGAGTGGTAGCCTTCGACCTCGACGGGCAGGGGGCCGGTGCGCTCTCCCTCCATGGTCATGACGACGCCCTTGCCGGTCTTCGAGATGAACATGCAGCAGGCCTTCCCGTTCATGTCCACCTCGGCACAGCCGATCGTGCCCTCGGCGTTCAGGAAGTTCCGCGACTTGTACGGCATCTCGTCCGTCTGGCCCATCATTTCCATCTTCAGCGTGCCTGCCGTCCGTGAGAACTCCCGGAACCCCGCTTCCTCGATGCCCATGCCGTCCCCTTTCAAGGATCAGAATACGACGCCAGCCGGATCAAAGCGAAGCGCCTCCCCTACACGAAGACCAGCTCTTCCTTCTTGGGCTGGGGCGGCGGGAAGGTCTTGGGGCCGTGCGGATGATGTCCACCCAGGCGGCGGTCGGGAGCTTGGCGGCGCAGATCTTC
>CAYNDR010000438.1:2708-5348 GCA_964395295.1 uncultured Planctomycetales bacterium | reverse complement strand
GCGCTGGGAGCAAGCCCAGTTGGACAGCGCGGTGGAGGACGTGTTCGGCTTCAACGCGGTCCAGGTAGGACTGCCCCAGTTCGATTTGCTGCGCCAGAACCGCATTGCGCTGCACACCCGCGTCGGCCTCGATCCCGCGGAGGCCGGAGGCGCAGTCCGGGCACGCGGCGAACTGGCCCTCGAACGCCGCCGCCCCGGAGAGCGTCCCCTCCAGGTAGTCGAACACGAGGTCGCGGAACTCGGCGCACTTCATTCCCGGTCCTCCAGGAGCACGTCCTTCAGCATCGGCCGGAGGGTCTCGTGGGCGAGGAACAGCCTCGACTTCACCGTGCCCATCGAGACCTCCAGGACCTCGGAGATCTCCTCGTAGGAGAGACCGTCGAGGTACCGGAGGCTCACGATCGCCCGGAGCTTGGGGGAGAGCCGCTGGATCGCGCGGTGCACCCGCTCGTCGAGGGGCCGCCCCTCCTTCGTCCCGCCCGCCTCCCCGCGGCCCTCGCGCCGGATCCGCTCGTGGATGCGGGCGTGGCGGCCGGACTCGCCGGCCCGGTTGATCGCGTGGTTCACGGCCACCCGGAAGAGCCACGTGGAGAACTTGCTCTGGAAGCGGAAGGAGCCCATCTCGCCGTGGACCTTGACGAAGACCTCCTGGGTCAGGTCCGCGGCCGCGTGGTGCTCCCCCGCGATCCGCCAGGCGGTGGCGAACACCCTGTCCTTGTACTTTTCATAGAGCGCGCGGAAGGCGTCGGGGTCGCCGGCCAGGTGGCGGCGCACCAGGTCGGCGTCTTCCCCGCCGCCCGCCCATTCCGTACCTTGCGACACGCGGACCCCGTGGAAATGTTCGGATAGTTGTATCAGGGGTTTCGGAGCATCGAGCATGAAGCATCAGGAATCAAGGGGGCGATCCGATCCTTGATGCTCTATGCTTGATGCTTGATGCGATACACCCCCTTGCCGGATAGTTTATACGGACGGAGGCCGCCGGCCGCGGGATTTCAGACCGGGCGCGGACGCCGCAGGGCCTTCGGCCGGCCCAGGATCTCCGCGGCCACCACGAGCTTCGCCCCGGCGCCCAGGCTCGGGTTCCGGAAGAGGCGGTCCTCGAGCGAGAGGCGGGCCGGCAAGGGCGGGGCCTCCGCCGGCGAGACGGAGTGGGGGGCCGGCTCCGCCGCGGGTCCGGGGGGAGGGGCCGGGGGCGGTTTCGGGACGGCCATCGGGGGCCTGGGCCTCGGCTCCCCGACGACCTGGACCGGGGCCCCCTCCTCGCGCGCCCTGGCCTCCTCATGCTTCTGCCGGCGCCGCCGCATGTAGGGGCCGAAGACCTCGTCGACGACGTCCTCGTACGGCAGTTTGGGCTCCTCGGGCGGGGGGCCCTCGACCTTCTCCCCCCGCGCCAGGGCCCGCCGGTGCTGGATCCACTGCACCAGGCCCACCAGGAGGAAGAGGATGACGATGCCCAGCTTGACCAGGAGGTCGATGTCCACGGCGCGTCTTCCCCGCCTACGCCGGCCCGTGCGGCTTGTCCGGCGGCCTGGACTCGGCGATCGACTTCCTCATGTCCGTGTCCGACTGGAGGTTCCGCAGGCCGTAGTAGTCCATGACCCCCAGGCGGCCGCCCCGGAAGGCCTCGGCGATCGCCATCGGGATCTCCGCCTCGGCGAGCGTCACCTTGGCGCGGTTCTCCTGGTCGAGCGCCTTCATCTCCTGCTCGCGCGCCACGGCCAGGGCCCGGCGCTTCTCCGCCTCCGCCTGGGCCATCCGCTTGTCCGCCTCCGCCTGGTCCACCCGCAGGCGCGCCCCCACGTTGTCGCCCACGTCCACGTCGGCGATGTCGATGGAGACGATCTCGAAGGCCGTCTGCGAGTCGAGGCCCTTCTCGAGGACGCCCTTGGAGATCTGGTCCGGGTGCTCCAGCACGTCCTTGTAGGTCGCCGCCGAGCCGATCGAGCTGACGATGCCCTCGCCCACGCGGGCGATGATCGTCTCCTCGGTGGCGCCGCCCACGAGGCGCTCCAGGTTCGTCCGCACCGTGACCCGCGCCTTGATCTTGAGCTGGATGCCGTCCTTGGCCACGGCGTCGAGCGTCTCGCGGCCCTTCTTGGGGTCGGGCGCGTCGATGACCTTCGGGCGCACGCTCGTCTGGACGGCGTCCAGCACGTCGCGCCCGGCCAGGTCGATCGCCGCGGCCTGGTCGAAGGAGAGCGAGATGCGGGCCTTGCTGGCCGCGATCAGGGCCGTCACCACGCGGATGACGTTCCCCTTGGCCATGTAGTGGGCCTCGAGCTTCCCGGGCTCCACGGAGATGCCCGCCTTGACCGACATGATCCGCGCCGTGAGGATCGTGCGCGGTTCGACCTTCCGCAGGAACATCCCGAACAGCTGCATGAGGCCCACCTCGGCCCGGGCCGCGATCGACTCGATCCAGAGGCGGCCGAACTTGAGAAGGAGGACCCCCAGGACCAGCAGCAGGATGCCGCCGGCGATGCCCACGATGACCAGGAGCGGGTTCATTCTTCCTCCCTAGATGGCTTTCACCACGATCCGGTTCCCTTCCACCTTCACCACGCGGACGCGCCTCCCCTTTCCCACGAGCTCGCCCGCGGTCACCACGTCGAGCCTCTTGTCTTCGACCATCACCAT
>CAYNDR010000438.1:0-2698 GCA_964395295.1 uncultured Planctomycetales bacterium | reverse complement strand
TGAGCGCCTCTCCCTCCTTGCCCGCCCAGGACGAGTAGTCCTGCGCGAACGAGGTGCTCCCCGCGAGCGACTCCTTGAGGCCCAGCCGCCTCGAGGCCACCCAGAAGGCCAGGGGCACCACCACGAGCGCCACCACCACCTGGGTCCCGCCGATGCCCCAGTGGTGCTTGAAGCCGAAGACGACCGAGACCGCCAGCGCCCCCAGTCCCGCCAGGCCCATCACCACGCCGGGCAGGAACGTCTCGGCCACGATGAGCCCCAGGCCCGTCAGGTAGATTCCCACGACCACCCAGAGGTCCATCGCTCACCGCTTCGCTTTCCGCACGAGCGTGTGCATCCCGTCCACCCGCAGGATCTCGACCGGCTCCCCCGCGGCCACGAAATCGCCCTCCGAGACGACGTCGATCACCTGGCCGTCCACCTCGATCTTCCCTCCCGGCTTCAGCGGCGTCACCGCGTGTCCCGTGCGGCCCACGAGGTCCGGCGATCCCTCCGGGGCGGGCGCCAGGGCGGCAATCTCGTCCTGGAGCACCATCCGCCCCAGGATCGGCAACTTCGGGAGGAACCGCAGGATCGCCAGGAGCCCCATCGAGGCCCCCAGGAACGCCCCCGCCACCCGGCCGATCGCGCCCGTGAAGACGTCCACCTGCCAGGGCGCGGCCTTGGGGTCGGGGAGGACGAAGTCCTGGAAGGAGAGGATCAGCCCCGCCAGGACGCAGAGGATCCCCAGGATCGCGAGGACGCCGCCGGTGGGGAGCAGAAGGAGCTCCACCGCCACCATGGCGAGGCCCGCCGCGAAGAGGAGGATCTCGGGCACCTCCGCCAGCCCCACGAGGTAGTTCCCGAAGAGCAGCAGCGCGATCGCCAGGACCCCGACCACCCCCGCGACCCCGAACCCGGGCGTCTTGAGCTCCACCCAGATCCCCAGGATCCCCACCGCCAGGAGGATCACCGAGACCCAACCTGAGGACAGGAATCCCACGAGATTCTCCGACCACGAGGGCAGGATCACTTCCTCGGCGGGGGACGTCAGCCCGCAGTCCTCAAGGACGCTCCGCCGGTCCGCGGCCGACCGGGCCAGGCCCGCCTCCACGGCCTGGCGGTCGGTCAGGGTGAGGAGTTTCCCCGCCGGCTTGTAGGGCGACGCCGACCGCTCGGCCTTCTTCCCGGCGTCGCGGAGCTTGTCGATCTCGGCGAGGGTGACGAACCGCTTCTTCCCCTCGACGTCGATCTCGTAGATCTCGTGCTGAGGGTCCACCATGGCCACGATGAGGTCGCCGGGGTAGCCGTTCTGGTCGGCGCGGGCGCGGAACTTCTCGCGCATGACCGACAGGTATTTCTCCACCACCGGGGAGGCCCCCTCCGGCCCCGGCGTGACCGGCATGGCGCCGCCGATGACCGCGCCGGGCTGGATGTAGATCTTCCTGCACGAGATCGCCAGGTAGACCCCCGCCGAGACGGCCCCGAGAGGGACCTCGCCCGCCCCGTGGTGGACGTACGCCGCGGTCGGGATCGGGTCCAGCCCCATGAGCTGTTCCCCGATCGACAGCATGTGATCGATGCGGCCGCCGGGCGTGTCGATCTCCACGATCACGAGCGCGGGTTTGGTTTCCTTGATACGCTGGACGGCGCGCCGGACCAGCGCCACGTGGGCGGCGTCCAGCCCCCCCTCGATGGAGATGACCGCCACGCGGCCCGCCGCCGGCGGCGGCCCCCCCTGGCCCAGGGCGAGCGCCAGGAGCGCGGACCCGATCAGCGCGTGCTTCATCCTAGGCCTTCATTCTATAGGCCCCCCGGGGCGGTGTCCAGGGCCCCCCTCCGGAGGCGCGTGATTGAGACGCCGGGGAGGGGCGCCGCGTTACGGCGGCCCGCGCGCCGCGGGTCACGCCCGCCCGCCGGAAGGGCGTCAGCCCTGCTTGGCCCGCCGGGCGGCCGCCTTCGCCTTCAGCCGGCCGACGACGAAGAGGACCGCGCCGAGGCCCGCGGCGGCGATCGCCACGACCATCCTCGTCCCCTCGTCGAGCCGGTTCAGCCCCCGGAACTGCAGGCCGATCAGGGGCAGGACGAACACGCCGACCCCGACGAGGATGAGCCCCAGGCCCCAGCTTTTCATGAGTCCTCCCTCAATCGCGCGCCGCGGGCGCGGCCCCACTCTACGCCTCTCCTCCGCGGGGGTCAAGGCCGAATCCCCGCAAGGGAGCCCTTCCTGCGGCGGGCTCAAGTTTCCGCGGTCCCTTGCCGATCCATTGATGGGACACGGAGAGAGAGTGGAGACAGCCCGCGCCCTGGGCGCCTTCTACACGCCCGCCCGTCTGGCGGAGCCGCTCTGCCGCTGGGCGGTGCGCGGGCCGGCGGACGCGGTCCTCGACCCCTCGTGCGGGGAGGGTTCCTTCCTCACCGCCGCGGTGGACCGCCTGCTCGCCCTCGGGGCCGAGCCCCGCCGCCTTTCCGACCAGATCGCCGGGGTGGACCTCGACGTCCGCGCGCTGGCCCGCGCGCGCGGCGCGCTCGTCTCGCGCCACCCCGGCCTCCGCTGGGGCCGCCTGGCGCAGGACGACTTCTTCCTCTTCGCGCAGGAGAACCTCGGGCGCGCGGCCTTCGACGCGGTGGTGGGGAACCCCCCGTTCCTCAGGACGCAGGGGCGCTCCGTCGCCGCCAAGCGCCGGGCCCTCCGCGCGGCGCACCTCCAGGACGCGCC
>CAYNDR010000437.1:0-5368 GCA_964395295.1 uncultured Planctomycetales bacterium | reverse complement strand
GGTCAAACGCGCCACCGATCCCCTGCTCCGCCGTCCCTTCAGCTACTGGGACGTGACGCCCGGCAAGAAAGGCGCCTCCCTCGCGACCCTCGTCTACACCGTCGTGGGCAAGGCCACGGAGATCCTGGCGCTGAAAAAGCCGGGCGACACGGTGGGCTACCTGGGACCCCTGGGGAACGGATTCAGCCGGAAGCCCGTCAAGACCCACGTCTTCGTGGCCGGCGGCGTAGGCATCGTCCCCTTCTACCACCTCGCCAAGCAGGCCCTCGCGGGCCGGCCCAAGCCCCGCATCCTCCTCCTCTTCGGGGGCCGGACGGCGTCGATGCTCTATGGGATCGAGGAGTTCCCCCCTCTCGGAGTCCGGGTCCACGCCTCCACCGAGGACGGCTCGCGCGGGACGAAGGGGCTTGTCACCGACCTCCTGGAGGAGCGGCTGGCGGGACTGGACCGGAAGGGCCTGCGGCTCTCCGTCTGCGGACCCGACAAGATGACGGAGGCGGTGGTCCGGATCGCCCGGCGCGAGGAGCTGCCATGCGAGGTCTCCCTGGAGCGGAGGATGGGCTGTGCGCTCGGGGCCTGCGGCGCGTGCGTGACCAAGGTCACGGGCGACAATGGCAACGGCTGGCGCCACTCGCGCGCCTGCCATGAGGGCCCCGTCTACGACGCCCGCCAGCTGGTGATCGAATGAAAGCCTTCTGCGACATCGTCCTCAAGGAAATCGCCGGCGTCCTCCCGGGGATCAGCGAGGAATCGTCGAAACGGCTCTGCCGCGAGATCGCCCGGGCCAAGCGCATCTACATCACCGGCGTGGGCCGGAGCGCCATCATGGTCAAGGCCTTCGGCCAGCGCCTGATGCACCTGGGATTCGAGGTGCACTGCGCCGACGAGATCACCGCGCCCGCGATCGGGCGGGGGGACCTCCTGGTGGTCTGCTCGGCGACGGGACATACGCTCCTGCCTGTCTACATGGCCAGGCGCGCGCGGCGCTTCGGGGCGAGGGTCGCCGCGCTCACGGCTCGGTCGCGGCGGTTCGGGGCCCGGTGCGCGGCCGGGACGGCGCGCCCGCGGTCCCGCCTGGCTCGGATCGCCCACTTCAGGGTCGAGATCCCCGCGCCCCTGGAGCCGGGGCGGCGGACGCGCCAGCCGGCGCGGTCGCTCTTCGAGCAGGCCCTGTTCCTCTACCTCGACGCGGTGATCCTGAGGATCATGCAGGAGCTCAAGATCCCGGGGAGCCGCATCCGCCGGCGCCACGCCAACCTCGAGTAGCGCGCGCTTTCCGCGTCACAACCCGCCGGCGCCTCCGTCCAACATCCAGGAGGACGGAAACGATGATCCTCAGTTGCCCCTTCTGCGGCGTCCGCGCCAGGCCGGCGGACCGGGACTGCCCCCACTGCGGCCGGCGGATGGCCCGCGCGTGCTCCAACTGCGCGGAAGAGATCGCCGCCGACGCGCCGGTCTGCAAATACTGCGGCAACGAGAGCGAGCCGGCGCCTCTTCGCCCCGCCCGCCCCGAGGTCGAGTTCCTCGAGGAGCCGGTGGTCCACCGATGCGCGTGGGAGGACGCGTCCCGGGGATTCCTCCGCCGCTGGTGGGGGACGTGGGCGGAGTCGAACTTCTCCCCCCGGCGCTTCTTCCGCGCGATGCCCCCCTCGGGCGGCCACCGCTGGCCGGTCGGCTTCGCGTTCGGGCTCACGGCCCAGTTCCTCGTGGTCGCCACCCTGGCCGCGGCAGGGATCGCGGCGGGGGCGGCCCTGGCCGGCCATCCCCTGGAACGGCACGTCATGACGTGGGGCGCGGTAATCCTGGTGGGCCTCATCCCGGCCGGCTTCCTGGCCGTGACGCTGGGGCTCTACGCAACGGCGATCTTCTGGCACATCCTCGCCAAGCTCCTGGGAGGCAAGGAGGGCTTCGAGGCCACGCTCCGCATCGTGGGCTATTCGAGCGGGACTCAGGTGTGGGGCCTGATCCCCTTCCTGGGCCTCCTCCAGCCGGTCCTCCAGGCGGTGCTCCTCTACCACGGCTTCCGGCAGGTCCACGGGATGTCGAAGGGCCGGGCGCTCGCCGCGGTCCTCCTGCCGATGCTGATCGCGGCGGGCCTGGCGATCCTAATCTTGGCCCTGGTCGTCGCGTTCCAGGTGTGACCGCGGTGTATAATCGTGCTGTGTCGCCATAAAGGCTTCACGCTGATCGAGTTGTTGCTCGTCATCGCCGTCTTCATCCTCCTCTTCGCGCTCGTCGTGCCCGCGGCCCGGATAGGCCGGCACAACAACATCGAGCGGAACGCCTCCGCCTGTCTCAAGGTGCTCGCCACGGCGGAGATCGACTTCCGCGCGAACGACCGGGACGGGAACCGCATCAACGACTTCTGGACCTACGACGTGAAGGGGCTGTACACCGTGGAGACGGCGACCGTGTCAGGGAACAAGGTCGACTGGCAGGCGAGCGGCGCGTCTCCGATCAAGCTGATCGAGGAAGCCGTCGCCGCGGCGGACAACTTCACTGCCGCTGACTTCACGGCGCACGTCAAAGAGGACAAGGCCACGACCGCCGCGTACCGGTCCCTGCGCGCCAGCCTTCCCCTGCCAAGCGCCCCGCACAATGGCTACTGGTTCTACGCCTTGCGGGGCGACAAGAGCGGAGGCAAGGAGGAGGCTTATGCCGAGGACACGGACGGGACCGGAGTCCGTTGCCACAAACCGGCCCTGTTCGGATTCGCCGCCTACCCGGACACCCCGAAGGCCGGGAAAAGCGTGTTCATGATCAACGAGGGGGCAACCGTGATTCGTTTCCCCGGAGACGGGGTCAACAAGACCGGCACGTCGATCCCCCCGAACTCCTTCCCCGCGACAAAGGCGGGCTCTCCCGACCTCGCGACCTGGCCGACCGACGCCGAACTCAAGTCCTATTACTCCAGGCTGGATTGACGGTGCGCCGGCGCGGTCTCATCACCGGCCGTCCGCGGGCCGCACCGCCCCGTCGGCATCACAGCGCAGGGTCACCATGGCCATGGGGCTCACGTGCGGACACCCCTTCATCGTCTTCACGAGGTTGAGTTGGCGGTGGACCCGCTTGCCGGACGCGCCGGGCTCCCACACGTACCGCAGGAGATTGACGCGGAACGTCCGCCCCGCGGAGAGCGACTCGGGGAGCCCGCGACGCCGCATGATCTCGCCCACCGGCACCGTCATCTCGACGGACCACCCCGTCACGACGCCGCCCTCCACGAGCGGCTCTGCCGCCGCGCGGAAGCCCTCCAGGTCCCACTCCTTCACCCCCTTGCGAAGGCGGGATTCCTGCTTCCAGTCGACGCGGTCGGCCGGGTAGGACGGCGGCTCGGCCCACGTGTGGTAGTAGTCGGCCGTGACGCCGCGGGGGCTGGCCTGGAACTCGGCGACCTCGCGCATGTCGCCGGCCACGTCGATGAAGATCTCGGCTACGTCGGCCTCGTGGAGCCGGTCGTCGTGGTTCCGGAACTCCGAGAACCACGCCGGCCCGCGGCAACGGAAGGCGAAGCGAAGGACTTGCGGTTCCCAGACGATCCGCGCCTCCGTGCGGTACTCGGGCCGCGCCGCGAGATCGGGGCCGCCGGGATTGAAGGGGCCGACGAAGGGCCCGAGCGCCGGGGCGCGGAACCAGGCCTCCGGCGGCGTCCCGCAGCCGGCCGCCAGGGCCGCCAGGAAAAGGGCCGCTCGCCTCACTTCCCGAAGTAGCTCTCGATGAACGCCGTGTCCACCTGGCCCTTGATGCACCGGGTGGGGTCGAAGATGGCCAGGTGCAGGGGGATCGTGGTCGGCACGCCCTCCACCACGAACTCCGAGAGGGCCCGCTTCATGACCGAGACCGCCTCGTCGCGGGTCTTCCGGTGGACGATGCGCTTCCCGATCATGGAGCCGTAGAAGGGCGGGATCACGTAGCGGGCGTGGCCGTGGCTGTCCACGCGCACGCCGGGGCCGCCCGGCGGGCACCAGGTGAGGATCTTCCCCGGGCAGGGCTTGAAGCCGTCGTTCGGGTTCTCCGCGTTGATGCGGCACTCGATGGCCACGCCGGTCCAGGCCACGTCGCGCTGGCCGAAGCCCAGCCGCTCGCCCGAGGCGATCCGGATCTGCTCCTTGACCAGGTCCACCCCCGTCACCATCTCGGTCACGGGGTGCTCCACCTGGAGGCGGGCGTTCATCTCGATGAAGTAGAACCGGCCGCGCTCGTCCACCAGGAACTCGCAGGTCCCGGCGTTGGTGTACTTGGCCGCCCGGGCGAACGAGACCGCGGCGTTGCCCATCTCCTTGCGGAGGGAGGGCGTCACCATCGGCGAGGGCGCCTCCTCGATCAGCTTCTGGAAGCGGCGCTGGATCGTGCACTCGCGCTCGCCCAGGTGCAGCACGTTGCCGTGGTGGTCGGCCAGGATCTGGATCTCGATGTGGCGCGCCTTCTCGATGTACTTCTCGATGTAGATGGAGTTGTTGCGGAACGCCGCGCCCGCCTCCGCCTGGGCCGCCAGGAAGTTGTTCACGAGGGACACGTCGTTGTGGGCCAGGCGCATCCCCCGCCCTCCCCCGCCGCCCGCGGCCTTGATCATCACGGGGTACCCCACCCGGCGGGCCACCTCCAGGGCCTCCTTCTCGTCCTTGGCGGCGGCGTCACTGCCGGGGATGGTGGGGATCCTCAGCTTCCGGGCCAGGTCCCGCGCCATGACCTTGTCGCCCGTGGTGCGCGAGGCCTCCGGGGTGGGCCCGATGAAGCGGATGTTGCAGCTCTCGCAGACCTCGGCGAAGTGGGAGTTCTCGGAGAGGAACCCGTATCCGGGGTGGATCGCGTCCACGTCGCTGATCTCGGCGGCGCTCACGATCCGGGAGATGTCCAGGTAGCTCTTCGCCGCCGGCGCCGGACCGATGCAGATGGAGTGGTCCGCCAGCCTCAGGTACAGGCTGTTCCGGTCCGCCTCCGAGTAGACCGCGATGGACTCGATCCCCATCTCCCGGCAGGCGCGGATGATCCGGAGGGCGATCTCCCCGCGGTTGGCGACGAGGATCTTGGAGAACATAGAGGGTCAAGTATAAGGCCGGGCCCCGGTTCGATTCAAGCCCCGCCCCCGGCGGGCGGCTATTTCCTCTCGATCAGGAAGAGGAGCTCCCCGTACTCCACCGCCTGGCTGTTCTTGGCCAGGACCTCCCGGACGACCCCGCCCATCTCGGCCTTGATCTCGTTCATCACCTTCATGGCCTCGATGACGCAGAGGACCTTCTCCGGATTGACCTCGTCCCCCACGTTGACGAACGGCTCGGCGTCGGGCCGGGGCGCGCGGTAGAAGGTGCCCACGAGGGGCGACTTGAATTCCACGATGTTGGGCCCTCGGCCGGCCTCGGCGGCCGCG
>CAYNDR010000436.1:0-5369 GCA_964395295.1 uncultured Planctomycetales bacterium | reverse complement strand
GCCCATCAGCGCTGGCTCGGACTTCATGAGGCAGTAGGCTTCCCAGAACTCGATCCTCTGACCGGCGGTCCCGAGCAGACGGCAGAACTGCTCCGCGTCCAGGAGTTCCTTGAGGGTCTGGGGGTCCGCCACGGCCTGGGCCTCAGGCATCCATCCCTCCGTGTCGCCCGCGCCCCTCGTGGGCGTGCCCTGCGGTTGTACTCCGGCCACGGCGGTCGGTGGAAGGAGAATGCGCATTCGCCGGCCGCGTGACAAGACGGACGGTGCGTCTTGTCTCGTCCGGGCGAAACGACAAAATGGACGGTCCATTTTGTCGCGGTTGCGCGGACCTTCAGTCCCGGACCTCGATCTCCACCGGGGCGCTCTCGCCGCGGCGGTCCGGGCTGTAGTACTCGTAAGCCACGCTCTTGGGGGTCTTGGCCTTGATCGGGTACTTGGGCTGGAGCGCGTACTGGAACTTCACCTCCTGCCCGGGCTGCATCGTCCCGAAGTAGAGCGAGATCTGCCTCTGGGTCATGCTGTACCGTTCGATCGTCTTGTCCTCCACCAG
Source organism: uncultured Planctomycetales bacterium (assembly GCA_964395295.1). Lineage (GTDB taxonomy): Bacteria > Planctomycetota > MHYJ01 > MHYJ01 > JACPRB01 > CAYNDR01. The sequence continues at coordinate 4,819 of CAYNDR010000436.1, read as the reverse complement.
CTTCCGGAAGGCGCTCTCGTCCACCACGAACCCCGGCGGGATGCCCAGGTCCACCAGCACCATGAAGGTGGGCGCCGCCGCGTTGTAGTTCATGCGGACGTTCGCCTTGAGCAGTTCGTCCTTGGAAATCGTGGTCGCGTCGTACTTCACCTGGATCGAGAGGGGCTGGACCTTCTCCTCCGCGGGCAGGTCCGACCACGGCAGGTACCAGCGGCCCACGAGCTGGTACATGGCCGCCGTCTCGCCCTCGACCTCGATCTCCACCGCGTTGTCGCCCTTCCGGGCCTCGTCCTTGAAGTCCACCAGCTGGAGGACGTCGGCCTGGTCCGGCGTGACCGTGACCTCGCGCGCCACGCCGTTCACGCGGAAGAGGATCTTCGCCACCCCCTTCTGCTCCTGCCCGAGCATGCCCCGCAGGAGGGCCTTGAGCGAGAGGATCGTGGCGCTCGTGGAGCCCCACGTCCCCCGCGCGTCCTTCATCTTCACGAGGTAGGCCAGCGCGCCGTTGACGGTGTTGGCGTAGTCCGGCGTCTTCATCATCGCGTAGGCCGCCAGCGCCGTCGTCTCGATCGACGCGTAGTCGCCCCGGGCGTAGAAGGCCGTGGAGCCCTCCTGCTTCCAATGAACGGTGCGGTTCTCCCGGTCCTCCGTCTTCTTCCCGTCCAGCGTCCGGAGGAGCAGGGTCGTCCGGGCATCCTTCGGGTCGAAGGCCGCCAGGGCGTTCGCCGCCAGCGCCAGCGGATAGGGGTCCTTGACCTCGTCCAGGTTCCTCCGCAGCCACTCCATCGCCCGCTCCACCTCGGGGCCCTTGATCCCCGCCTCGGCGAGCGACCAGGCCACGTAGGCCGTCACGACGAAGTCGCCCTGGAGCCCGGTCCAGCTGTAGACCGTCCGCTGGGGCATCGCCCAGGAGCCGTCCGGCCTCTGCTGTTTGAGGAGGTAGTCCCGCGTCCGGTCGATCACCCGCGGATCGATCTCGTAGACCTTCGCCATGTCCGAGAACTCCAGGAGCCCGTAGGCCGAGAGCACCACGTTGGCCGGGGGATTCCCGTACCAGTCGAAGCCGCCGCCGGGGACCTCGAACGTCAGCAGTCTCTGGTAGCCCAGGTTGATGTACTCCAGGGCCTTCATCTCCACCTCCGGGGTCAGCCTGCGGCTCCGCCGCAGGTATTCGAGCGCCAGCACGTTGGGATACGTGATGGAGCTCGTCTGCTCGAATCAGCCATGCGGCAGGCCGAGCATGCCCTCCACCCCCTCGATGAGCTGGGAGAAGACGCCCGGGTAGCACTTCGCCAGGATCTTGAAGGACCCGTCGATCGCGTTCGGCGGGATGCGGATCTGCCGGGCTATTCGTTTCGAGAGCCGGTCGTTGAGGACGGCCTCGAACATCTTGCCGTCCGGCACCACCTCGACCTCGCGCTTGATCGCGTCGCCCACGCCGCGCGACCCGCGCGCCTCGACCGTAAGCGTGTGGCGGCCGATCTTCTTCACGCGGACCCGGAAGGACGCGCCGCGGACCTGGTCGGCCTTCAGGGCCACCTCCTTCTTCGGGTCGTCCAGCAGCTCAAACCAGTCCTCGCGCGACACCGTGAGGGTGACCTTCTGGTCCTCCTTGAGGTAGTTGTAGACCGCCAGCGGCACGGCCACCGTGTCGTTCTGGGTGAGCGCCACGGGGAAGTCGATGTCCACGAAGAAGTCCTGGAAGACGACGATCCCATGGGTGGTCGAGCCGAGGAGGCCGCCCCGGGCGTTGGCGCTCGCGGTGAGCCGCCAGGTCGTGATCGAGTCGGCCATCCTGACCGGCATCTCGAACGTCCCGTCCGGATCGGTGATGATCGAGGGCTCCCAGAGGAGCGTCTCGGGGAAGTACTCGCGGACGCGGAGGGGGGCGTCGCCGCCGCCCTCGTCGGCATCCGCTCCCGCCTGAGGCTTCTTCATCGCCGGCGCCGGGGCGGCGGGAAGCGCACTGGGCACCATCATCTTGCCCGTGACTGCCGCGCGTTCCGCAAGCGCGAGATTGCGGTAACGACGCGTGAATCCGTCATCCTTGGCCCTCTGAAACTCCTCCTCCCCGTCCCGTCCGTGGAGGTTCCTCGGCTGGCGCGCCGGCCGGTCGGGCTGGTAGAAGGCACAGCCGGAATAGTTCGGCTGATAGGCCCCCTGAGCCGCCAGGCCAGCGTTCACGTCGTCAGCGGTGTCGAACTGCCGATCCGGCCCGGCGGCGAGGAGCGTGAACCGGCCCGAGAGCAGGCCGCACCCCAGGTTGCCCTGCCGCTGGGGCGTCACCGGGACGAGGCGGAGCCGCGTCCCCCACGCGTCGCGGACATCCTCCTCCTTGAGGTGCCTGTCCTTGACGAGATTCTCGACCGTGTCGCCCGCCGGGAGGGCGTTCGCCCCGCTGTGGTACTTGCTGCACACGGAGGATGAGATCTTCTGCACCGCCTCGGCGTGGACCGCGGCGATCACCGTCTGGGGCGAGAACTGGATGTCCTCCCGGGCCACGGCGTCGATGTCCACCGGGCGGCCCGCGATGTCCCGCGCCTGGTCCGCCGTGAGGATGCCCTCCTTCACCAGCGTCTCCAGCAGGCCCGGCTTCCATTTCCACTCCTTGTCGAAGACCACGACCTCCCCGAAGGCGGAGCGGCCGATCTTCGTCCGTAGCCCCTGATAGATCGCCGCCCGGCGGTCCACGTCCACCATCTTCGCGAAGTTCGCCGCGGCGAAGCAGGGCGATTCCTTGGCAAGGTCAGTCAGCTGGTACTCCCCGCCCTCCGGTCTCCTGAAAAACGCCTTCCTGGCCGCCTTGGACTGGAATCCCTCGGCGAACTTCCAGGACGTCCCGTCCGGGACGACGCCGCCCGAGGCGTTCACGGCCTGCCTCACGTGCTCGAAGACGGCCGCCTTGCGGCTGTCGATCGTGAGCCGGGCCAGGTTCTCCGGCGCGAAGGCCGCTTCCTCCTTCGCCAGCCGCTCCATCGTGTAGGCGTCGCCGAAGTAGTCCTTGCGCTTGCCGGCGGGCGTGAACTCCTCGAAGGCGCCGGGGCGGTGCCTCCAGCCGGCGCCTTCCGGCTCCACGGCATCCTTCTCAAGAACGTAATTGTGGACCGCCTGCCAGATCTCCTGGACCGTCTGCGCGGACATCATCCGCGCCCAGGACTCGAAAGCGAACTCGGGGCTCACCTGGACGAGGTCCTCGATCGTGATCATCCCGCCCCAGGGATCGGCGAGGCCCTCCGCCGCGAGCTTCTGGCCCTTGGGCTCCGTGGCCAGCGCCACCAGCATGTCCTTCCGGAATCCCCTCTTCCCCGTGGCGGGATCGGCCTCCCAGAACCGGCCCCTCTCGTTCACGATGAAGCCGTAGAAGGCAAAATAGATCTGCTCCGCCATCCGGTGGACCTGGGCCGCCCGCTCGGCGATGGTGTTGACGTTCCACCGGCGCGCGGCGGGCTCCGCGGGCGCCATGAGGATCTTCGCCACTTCCTGCCGGCCCGCCTCGATGTCCCGCTGGGCGATCAGGTCCGGCACCGTCGTCCCGAACTTGAGCTGGAACTTGGGCTTGAGCAGTTCCTCCTGGAGCGTGAAGTAGACCTTCTCCAGGCCCGGCTGCATATCCTGGAGGGCGTAGACGCTCTCGTCCACCACGATCACCCCGAGCGCGCTCTGCATGCCCTTGCCGTCGCGGTCGGTCACCCGGAACCGGATCTTCGCCTCCTCCGCCGGGGCGTACTGGGGCTTGTCGGTCTCGATCCGGATCTTCAGGTCCTGCGCCGGCTGGACGTAGACGACGCGCGTGTCGCGGACGATCTCCCCGCTGGCCATCACCTTGTAGGCGTGGATCTCCAGGCTTCCGAAGAAATCGGGCGAGAGCGGCAACTTGTATTGCGCCCTCCCCTTCTCGAACTCGCAGGTCGTGGCCAGGAGGGTCTGGCCTCGGCGCACGGCGTCGATGAAGACCACGCCCCGGTCGAACGTCCCGAAGACATCGAGCATCGCCGCGTCGCCCGCGCTGTAGATCGCCTTGTCGGCCCGGAGGAGGATCCGGTCGCGCCCGATCTCGCTCCCCAGCTCCAGGGTCTTCTTCGCCTCGTTGCCCTTCCTGTCCCGGGCCGTCACCGTGACCGGGAGGACGGGATCGCCCCGCCGGGACCCGGCGAGGTCCTTCATCTCGGGCCGGACCCGGAGCGCGGCAAAGCCGCTCGCGTTCGTCGTCCCGGAGGCCTCGATCGATCCCTCCTTGACCGTCTCGTCCGCCTCCACGGCCGAGCCGTCGGGGGCCGTGGCCAGGACGTAGAGGACGTTCTCGATCCCCGGCACGAGCTTGCCGCTCTCGGGGACGGCGTTGAGCTGGATGAGCGAATCGGCCACGCTCAGGCTCTTCGAGACTTTCTCCTCATGGTCGGCGGGATCCACGAGGGAGACCTCGATCTGGACGAAGGCGTTCCCTTTCTGGAGCGGCGTCCCCACGAAGTAGTCCGGGAGCTTGATCTCGAACTCCCAGCCGCCGCCGGCCCCCGTCTTCCCCGCGGCGCGGGCGAACTCGCGGAGCTGGACGTCGAAGGTGGAGGCCTTGACCGTCACCGCCCCGTCCTTCACCGGCTTGCCGAAGAAGTAGTCCGCCTGGAGCGTCCCCTTGATCGTCTCCAGGGGCAGGTAGAACGCCTTGTCGGTGCACACCACCATGGGCACGCGCCGCGTCCCCCACAGGTTGGTGAAGGCGTGGAGGAAGAGGATGAGGCCGACGAGGGGGAGCAAACCCCTCCCCTGCATCTGCATGAGCGCGTTGCCCGCGAGGAACTCCACGATGAAGGCCCCCCACCTG
>CAYNDR010000435.1:0-5369 GCA_964395295.1 uncultured Planctomycetales bacterium | reverse complement strand
CTCGTTCTTTCCACCATCCACGGATTTGATCGAGGGATTTCCGGTCTCCCCCCGCTTGGAATCCGAAGCCCTTCCCGGTCAGCGACTCGAAGAGATTGAACGCCCGGGTCGCGGCCAGGCGGGGGACTCCCTCGCCGGAGAAGATCTCCATCAGGACGGGGAGCCCGGCCGGATCCTTGAGGGCCAGGACCGCATCCGCCAGCGCCAGCCGGAGCGAGGGGTCCAGGTCGCGCCCGAGGGCCTCCTTCAGGGCCGGCACGGCCGCCGGGTCGCCCATCTCCTTGAAGGTCAGAGCCAGTTTCTCGACCACCCTGTCGCACTGGGTGCGCCGAAGGAGATCTGCCATCCCGGCCGTGGCGCGCGGGTCACGCATCCTGGAAAGGGAATCAATGGCGTGGATCTGGCGCATCTCCTCGTCGCACCGAAGATCTTCGATCAGGTGATTCAGGAAATGGTCCGGCCCCTGGTGCTCTTCATGCACATGGGATTTCTCCCTCTTCCTCAACGCGTAGAGGCCCGCCCCCATCAGGACCACGACCAGGGCTCCCGCCCCGACCCGCGCCAGGGCGGTGCCGTGGCGAGGCGCCACGCGCACGTATCGATAGATCCCCACGAGGATGAGCGCCAGCGCGAAGGACGCCACCACCACGGGCCCGGCCGGAAGACTCCCCTCTCTGAAGGTGAAGAGCGTCCCCCCCACGCTCACGGCCGTCCCGGCCGCCCAGGCCACGGCGATCCGGCGCCCCACCCCCTCCGCCAGCATCACCCCGATGGCCGCCGGCACGACCAGGAAAGAGAACACCAGGAGCACTCCCGCAATGGCCACGGAGCTCGTGATGACGACGCCGAAGGTGGCATAGAACAGGAAGTCCCACAACCGCACGCGGATTCCCGACCGGTACGCCTCCTCCGGGTTGAGCGTGATCCCGAAGAACTTCTTCCGGAACGCCCAGTGGAACGCGCCAATCGCCAGGTAGATCGCGGCGGTCTTGAGGACGTCCGGCCACCGCACCAGCAGGATGTCTCCCACGAGCATCCCCCGGATCCGCTCCCCGGCCGTGGTGCTCTTGGCCAGGATGAGGATCGCGATCGCCGAGGCGCTCGCGTAGACGATCCCGATGAGGGCCTCCTGGGGGATCCGTTCATAGCGCATCCGGGTGATCGAAAAGACGGCGGCCCCGGTGAGGGTGAATCCCAAGGAGAAGAGGTAGGTCGCCAGGGGATCCGTCCCGGTCTCGTACCCGAGGACAAGCGCGAAGGTGGCCCCGAGGGCGGCGATCTGCGCCATCGCGAGATCGACGAAGATGACCTTCCGTTCCAGAACGTGGATGCCCAGGTAGCCGTGGATGCCCGTGAGGACAAGGCAGATCGCCAGCATCTGGAACATCATGGACAGCGATTCCGAGTCGAACATGCCCCACCTATTTCTTCACGGCCGCGGCCAGCTTCTCGACGATGTAGTCCATGAACTGGAAATAGGTTGACGTCCCCGGTTCGCCCCCCGGCTGGTTGGGCAGGATAACGAGTGGGACGCCGGTTTCTTCGGAGAGATTCTTGGGGCGGGCCATGTGGTAGAAATTATCGACCAGCATGCAGGCCACGCCCTCCGCCTTCATCCGCTTCGTGAGCTCCAACTGGTAATGGGCGCCCGGGGTGATTCCCGGCTTTTCCTCGATTGCGGCAATGATGTCGAATCCCAGCCGCTTCGCCGTGTAGATCCAGCTCTGGTGATACTCCACGGCCTTCTTGCCCCTGAGGTGTTCCGCCCGCTTCAGCCACCCCCCCAGGCGTTCGGCCAGCGTCTTGCCTTCGGCCTTCTCTGAATCCAGGTACTGGAACAGCGTCCCGTCGAAGGCGCGGCGCTCCAACTCCGGCGCCCCCACGAGGTCCACCAGCGCCCTCCCGAAGAGGGCCTCGACCACGCGGTGGTGGAAGTCCTTGAGACGGCCCTCCAAGGCCGCCTTCTTCTCCGGCGCGATCGAAATCAGGCCCCTCGCGATGTTCTCCGCCATCCTCACCGCGCGGAGGGGATCCATCCACAGGTGCGGGTTGCCGTCCGGGTGGACGTGCCCCTCCGCCCGCGTCAGCTGGATCGGGATCTGCTCGCGGGGGATGCCCTGTGAGGTTATGATCCGTCCCGACTGGCCGCGTTGGAGCCGCGGCTTCCCCGACTGGTTCGCCACCAGGTCCGCCCACAGCTCCAGCTGAAGGCCGACCTCCAGGAACAGGTCCGCCCCCCTCAGCTTGCGCTGGAGGACGGGCGTCGCCCGGACATAATGGGGATCCTGGTCGGGCTTCGCGAGGCTGAAGTACTCGAAGTCGTCCCCTCCGACCTCCCGGGCCAGCGCTTCCAGGACGGGGATGGTGCAGGCCACGACCGGGCGCTCCTGATCCGCCGCGCCGACGGCCGGCGCGAAAGCGGCGAGGGCCAGCCCCAGCGCCGCGAACCTATTCAGCATTCTCATGGCTCTTCTCCTCATATCAGAAATTCGCCCAGTACGGATGAGGCGGATGCGCCCCGAAGACCACGTTCAGCTCCAGGAGGAAGGTCTTCAGGTCGTCCATATCCTTGTCGTCGCTCCAGGTATGCTCGTATCCCACCCGGATCCGGAAAAACTCGCTGATGTAGCAGGTGATGCAGGGATTGAGCCTCTGCGACTCCACAAACCGGTCCTCCAGGTGCTCCGTCCAGTCGTACCGGGCCCCGAAGTACCACCGCTTGTCGAGCTGATATTGGGTATAGGCCAGGACCCCGAGGGCGCGTTGCGTCCCCGACTGGAACGTGGCCTCGTCCTCGTACTCCCGGGAACCGTAGAAGACCTGGCCCGCCAGCAGGAAGGAGGTCCACTGACCCCCCTGAAACGGCCTCCAGCGGTAGAAGAGGTCGGCCGAGATCATCTGGGTCTGCCGTTTCCCTTCCTCGTCGTTGGAGCCGTACGTGCCGATGAGGGAGAGATCGAGGTCGTGCTCGTCCCAGAAGGTGTTGAACCAGTTGAGGTTGGCGATGAAAGCCGGCTGGTCCCCCCCGTCGTGGCCCATCTTCCAGCCGCCGCCCTGGACGGCCTCGGCCGTGAGCGTGAGGGCCGAGTCGCCGGCCGACGGGAGATGCATCCGGGCGGAGACGCCGTCGCTCCCGTAGTGGTGGTGCCCGAAGAAGTTGTCGAAGGCGAGCCCGCTGTTGGTCTGCGGGAGGTCGTGCGTGTGGAGCCGGTTCATGATCCCCGTGCTCGTCAGGAAGCGCCCGACCTTGAGCTCCGTGCCGAGGGGGGGCTCCTCCCACAGCGGGAACGGGAGGCTCTTGATGGTGAAGTACCCCTCTTCGATCTCGATTTCGTACTCTCCAGGGGCATGCGAGTGCGCCGCCAGGACAAGCACGGCGTCGGCGTACGGATCGATCGCCGCGCGGAAGTCCAGCTCCGCCTCGCGCAGGAGGAACCGGTCGTCCAGGACGACGGTCTCCCCGTCCACCTCCTCGACAACGTCGCGGTTGTCCACGCGCAGCAAGGCATTCCCGAAGACCGAGATGGTGGGATTGAACACGTTCAGGCTGGACTCGCCCGGGACGGGCGCCTCGGGGCGGGGCGCCTGCTCCTGCGCCGCCGCCCAGCCGCCGGCCGGGAGGACGAGGAAGGAAAGGACGAATCCGACCTTCCTCCCCTTCCCATGGATCAATGAATCAGGACTTTTCATTGCATGTTCCTTTCTCGCTTCTCAGAGGATCCGCGGTCCCGGGGACGGGGCCGGAGAGAGACTGGAACCGCGAAATCGGACCTGGCGCGAACGTCTAGCCGGGGGGAGGACCGCGCGAATAGGCGGAGCGGGCGAAACAAGCAAAGGCGGGCCCGGCTTCCGGGGCTTCGTCCGAGAGCTCCACCTGGACGGGGAGAAGCAGACGACTCTCCTGGTCCGCCTCCCTGCCGGAAGCCCTCAGGCCGCAGAACAGGCACGGACCCTCGTGATGCTGGGCCTCGTCGGTGCAGAAGTGAGATAAGTCTTCTTCGCAGTCCGGGGCCCCCGGCTCGTGGCCCGCGAGGTCGTGCGCCCAGAGGGAAAGGATGGAGGCCACGAAGGCCGCCAGCAGGAAGCAAGCGATGCCGCGGTTCTCCCGGCCCATCCTGCCCGGGATTGTACCAGGGGCCCCTCCGGATTTCAAGCGCGGCCTCTTGACCTTTGTGAACATTGGCTCATAATAGGGGAGAGGAAGGCGATCCATGTCCAGGCCTCCCCGCTGCCGCCGCATCACGGCCGCTCCGAAGTCCCGCGGATTCAGGCCGCACGGCCCCGCCCTTTCCTCCCGCGGCAAGATCGCCCTGGGGCTGGACGAGGTCGAGGCCCTCCGGCTGGCCGACCTGGAAGGCCTCCACCACGAGGAAGCCGCCGCCCGCATGCGGATTTCCCGCCCCACGTTCTCGCGGATCGTCGAGGCGGCCAGGAAGAAGGTCGCCGAGGCGCTGGTGAGGGGCAGGCCCCTGAGAATGTTCGGGGCGGGATCTCCGGGAGGAAAGGGTGAGCGGATCTACTGCCCGGGATGCCGGTCCGCCTGGCGGCCTTGCGGCCTCCTCAAGGCGGCGTCCCCCTGTCCGCACTGCAGGGAGAGGCGCGGGCGGAGGAACGCCCATGGCTGACCGCCGCCGCCTCTCCCCCGACCCCCGGCCCATCATCCCGGAGAGCGTCTCCGTGGAAAGCCATCGACCATGAACGAAGACGCCGTCCGCTGCCGTCCGATCGGCGTGATCCGGAGCGGACACGTCGAAACGGAGAAGGTCCCGATCCAGCCGGTCTTCGCCCGGGACTGCCGGGGCCGGGTGGAGGTCTTCCCGGAGTTCGCCGAGGGCCTCCGCGGCCTGGAAGGATTCTCCCACATCTTCCTCCTCTACCACTTCCACCGCGCCGCCCCCCCGCGGCTGAAGGTCAAGCCTTTCCTCCAGGACGTCGAGCGGGGCGTGTTCGCCACGCGGGCCCCCTGCCGGCCGAACGCCATCGGCCTCAGCGTGGTGGAGTTGCTCGGGCGGGAGGGCAACGTCCTCACCGTGGACGGCCTCGACATCCTGGACGGCACGCCGCTGCTGGACATCAAGCCCTACACGGCGATGTTCGACCGGATCGAAGGCACGCGGAACGGCTGGCAGGACGCCGTGGACCCGGAGACGGCCCGGGAACGGGGGCGGCGCGGGTACGACGCGGATTTGAATGCCTGGGGAACATGAAACACAGGCCGCCGGAAAGCATCCTCGCTTTCCGCCGGACGGTCTTCAGCATCCGGCGGGCGGGGCGGGAGAGAACGTCTGTGGCCATGGAAGGGAGCGCGGAATTTGATTTGGGTGTGGCTATTCTCGGTTGACGGCAGGGGAAGCGCAAGGGCTTTAACG
>CAYNDR010000434.1:493-5372 GCA_964395295.1 uncultured Planctomycetales bacterium | reverse complement strand
CCGACCGCGTCCATTTCCACCTGCCGCCGTGGGGCGGGGCCATGGACTTCAAGGCGATCTGCGCCGCGCTCCGGGAAATCGGGTATGATGGATGGGTGACGGTCGAGCTGTATCCTTTCCAGGAGAACCCGGTGGAAGTCGCCCGCCGCGCCTTTGAGGCCGTCCGGCCGTTCGTGGAGACTGCGCCATGACGGAGAAGAAGCCCCGGAAGCCCTACAAGCCGCCCGCCGTGCGCACCGAGAAGCTCTACGAGCGCGCCGCCCTGGCCTGCGGCAAGGTGCCCGCGAATCCGAGGCAGACCTTCTGCCGCGGCGCGCGACACCTGCCCGGCATCTCTTACTGATCCGGCCCGATGTACTCCCTGTTCCTCCACCTGGCCCTCCTCGACGACGCGCGGCGCACCCGCGCCTTCGACCGCGCCCTCGCGGAGACCGTCCGGCCGGGCGACGTCGTGGCCGACCTCGGGGCCGGGACGGGAATCCTCTCCCTGCTGGCCCTCAAGCACGGCGCGGCCCGCGTCTACGCCGTGGAGGAGCACCCCGTGGCGGAAGTCGCCCGCCTCGTGGCGCGCGAGAACGGCGTGGAGGACCGCCTCATCGTTGTCCGGGGGCGTTCCCAGGAGATCCGGCTCCCCGAGCGGGCGGACGTCGTCGTCTCCGAGATGCTGGGGAACGCCGTCCTCGACGAGGATCTCCTCGCCCTCATGGCGGATGCCCGCCGGAGGTTCCTGCGGCCGGGGGGCCGGATGGTGCCGCGGTCGGTGAGCCTGCTGGCGGCCCCGGCGCGCGGGCGGGGGATCGGCCGGTGGCGGTACGGGGTCCGCCTCGATACCGTGCGGGCGCTGGCCCTGCATTCCTTCACGAACCTCTCGGGCACCCGGCAGGCCGGACCGGCCAAAGTCCTCTGGAACTGGAAGTCGGGAAGGCCGGTGAGGATGCCCCTGGCGCTCCGAGGCCACTGGCGGGCGGAACGGTCCTTCGGAGCCCTGGTGTGGTTCCGGTCGCGGCTTTCCCGATCGATTCAACTCGATTCCCTCAAGGGGACCCACTGGAGGCCGGCCTTTTTCCCCTCCCGGGAGCCCTTGGAAGGCAGGGTCGATTTCCGCCTCCGATATGAGGGCAAGGATCGGTTCACCTGGAGTTTCAACGGACAGCCGCCCCAGGGATCCGTCCTCGGGGACGACCTGTTATTGGCCCAGATCTCGCTCCATGAGGATTCGGTGCCGCGGTTGCCCCCATCGCGCAAGAAGGTCCTGCGGGCGCTCCCGTGGGTGGACGGGCGCCGGACGGTCGCCCGGATCGCCCGGTTCCTGCGGGGGATGCCTTACGCCGAGGCCGTGCGCTGGGTGAAATCGCTCTGCCTGAACGAGGGACTGCTCTGGTGAGACTGCCTTACTCCAGAATTCCCCGGATGATCTCCGCTTCCCGGCAGGTCCAGGGGTCCGCGCCGGTGTAGTCGCCGTTGAGGAGATAGGGCATCCCGGGGTTCCGGTTGCACCACGCCTTGAGGGGGCACGGGGCGCAGGCCTCGAAGTCGGCCAGGCGCAGGCCGCGGATCCTCCGGAAGACGGGGGATTCGGCCCATATCTCGGTGAACGGGCGTTCGCGGACGTTTCCCGCGCGGATCGGCGCGGCGACGCAGGGCCAGACGTCGCCGGAGGCGGAGACGGCGGCGTTCCCGCGCGCGCAGTTGCACTTGAAGTCGTCGTCGGAAGGATCGGGATTCCCCTTGGTCAGGAGAGGGCGCAGGGGGCCGCGGTAGAGCGCCTCGAGCGCGGCGGAGTCCACGCGGCCCTCCGGGGCGGCGGGGGTTCCGTCGTAGCGGACGGTGATCGAGGTGTCCACGAGGTAGGGGAAATCCTCATCCTCCGCCATCCGGATCATCGCGGCGGCCTCGTGGGCGTTCGCCTTCTGGACCACGAACTTGACCATGGAGGGGATCCCGCGCGCCTTGAGGCGCCGGGCGCCGTCCATCGTGCGGCGGAAGGAGCCCTCGGTTCGCGTGATGCCTTCGTGGGTGGCAGGGCACGCGCCGTAGAGGCTCAGGCTTGCCTGCCAGAGGTTCCCGTACCGGGCCAGCCGGTCGCAGGCCTCCTCCGTGAGGAAGGTCCCGTTGGTCAGGAGGGTCACGGCGAACCGGCGGGCGGCGGCCTCGTCGAGGATGTCCCAGAACCGGGGGTGGGCCATGGGCTCTCCCCCCGTGAGCGAGAGGAAGAGGGTGCCCGCGGACCTCAGGTCGTCCAGGAGCCGGAGGATTTCCTCGAACCCGAGATCGGGCGGGGAGGGCGGCGGCGCGTCGCGGTCGAAGTTGTAGCAGTGGGAGCATCGGAGGTTGCACCGGAGGGTGAGCTCCAGGCTCACGTGGAGGGGGATGCAGTCGCGCCAGGCGCGCCCCTGGACCTCGGCGAGGACGCCGCACTCGGGGGGCGCCGGGCTTTTCATGCGCGGACCGCCAGGCCCTTCTTCTCGATGTCGGTGAGGAACGCGCGGACGTCCCGTTCGGCCTGCCCGGGCTCGACCTCGAACTCCCCGCAGAGGGCCTCCGCGAGGTCGGCCACGGCGCAAGGGCGCTCCAGGCGGTTCCAGAGGAAAGTGGCGGTCTCGTCGAGCTGGTGGAGTTCCTGCCGCGCGGGGCAGACGATGACGGCTTGTCCCTGGATCTCCTGGAAGGGGAGGGCGTCGTCGCGGCGCCAGCGTTCGGCCTTGTCCATCCGGAGGGATGATATCGCGGCCGGCGATGCCTTGCAATCCGTCGGCCCCAGGCGGAGAGGGCCGTCCGGCGGTTCGAGCGGCGCCAGGAGGAGCGGGGGGATTGAATCATTGCGGAGGTTCCCCCTCCCTATTGCCCCCGGGGGGGGGGCCACGGGGGGACTCGATCCTTGATGATCGAGAGGGTCTGGTTACGGATCACTTTTCCGTGCCCCGGGGTGCCGTTCGGGTAGAATATGGCCCTATGGCGGAGCGCGACCTCATCCGGTGGATCCGCTCGCGGATCGGGCGCCGCGGCGGCCGCATCGTGGTGGACTCCGGCGACGACGCCGCGATCCTGCGCATCGGGCGCCGGCAGGTCCTCTTCAAGACGGACTGCGTCATCGACGGCGTGCACTTCGACAGCGGTTCGGCCCGGCCGGAGGAGATCGGCCACAAGGCCCTCGCCCGCTGTTTGAGCGACGTGGCCGCCATGGCCTGCGTGCCCAGCTTCGCGGTGGCGGCCCTCATGGTCCCGCGGAACGCCCGCGAACTGTACGTGCGCCGCGTGGTCCGGGGCATGGAGCGGACGGCGGTCGCCTTCAAGGTGGCGATCGTGGGGGGCGACGTCTCCAGCCACCCCGGCAAGCTGGCGGTCACCGTGGCCCTGCTGGGTGAGACGGCCGGCGGGCCTCCCGTCCGCCGGAGCGGCGCGCGCCTGGGCGACGTGATCGCGGTCACGGGGACGCTCGGGGGCTCGATCCTGGGGAAACACCTCCGTTTCGTCCCGCGGATCCGCGAGGCGCTGGAACTGCGCCGGCGTTTCGACATCCACGCCATGATCGACGTCTCCGACGGGCTGGCGGTGGACCTGGCCCACCTGTGCGAGGAGAGCGGGGTGGGGGCGGTCCTGGAGGAGGCCTGCATCCCGGTCTCCGCGGCCGCGCGGAAGCTGGCCCGCCGCGACCGCCGCTCGCCGCTGGACCACGCGCTCGGCGACGGGGAGGACTACGAGATCCTTTTCGCCCTGCCGGCGGCGCAGTCGAAGCGGCTGGAGCGGTCCCGGCTCGGCCGCGTCATCGGCGAGGTGGCCGCGATGGAAGGGCTCTACCTGCGCCGCCGGGACGGCCGGATGGAGGAGCGGACGGCTTCGGGATGGGAGCACCGGTGGGGCCGTTGAGCCCCGGCCCCGGCGACGTCCCCGCCATGACGCCTTCGGTCCGCGAGACGCATTCCCCCGAGGAGACCGCGGACCTCGGGCGGCGCGTGGGGGAGGCGTGCGGCCCGGGGACGGTCCTGGCGCTCACCGGGGACCTGGGGTCCGGCAAGACGCGGTTCGCCAAGGGGGTGGCGGTCGGCCTTGGCGTGCCCGACGAGGGGTGCGTGACCAGCCCCACGTTCGTGCTGATGAACCTCTACGCCGGCCGCGTGCCGGTCGCCCACTTCGACCTCTACCGCCTGGACGCCGTGGACCTCCCCTCCCTGGGCTTCTTCGACGTCCGCGCGGGCTCGGTGGTCCTGGTGGAATGGGCCGAGAAGGCGGATGAAGCCCTCCTGGGGGACCACGTCCGCGTGGCTTTCGACGTCGTCGGGGAGACCTCGCGGCGTCTCATGTTCCGGGCCCGGGGGCCCCGGAGCGAGGATCTGCTCCGGAAGGTGAACCTTTACCCATAATCTCCGTTAGTATGCAGAGCGAGTGGGACAAGCTTGACGACGCCGGGCTGATTGCCGCGGTCAAGAAGGGCCGGATCGCGGCCTTCACCCAGCTGGTCGAGCGCCACCAGCGCTCTTTGATAAACTTCTTCTTCCACCTGTCGTGGGACCGGCAGACGGCGGAGGACTGCGCCCAGGAGGTCTTCCTGCGCCTCTACGCGCACCTGGCCACCTACGTGCCCCAGGCGAAGTTCACGACCTTCCTGTTCCGGATCGCGCGCAACCTCTGGATCGACCGCATGCGCTCAGGCGGCGCGCACGGCCGGTCCGTGTCCCTGGAGAGCCCCGTGAGGTTCGGGGAGGAGAAGACCCTCCAGGACCGCGTGGCGGCGCCGGCGATGACGCCCGTGGAGATCCTGGCGGGGCAGGAGACCCGGGAGGCGCTCCAGCGCGCGATCGAGCGCCTGCCGGAGGAGCAGAAGACCGTCCTGGTGCTGAGCGAGATCGAGGGGCTCAAGTACCAGGAGATCGGCGAGATC
>CAYNDR010000434.1:0-483 GCA_964395295.1 uncultured Planctomycetales bacterium | reverse complement strand
TGGGCGTCCCGGTGGGCACCGTGAAGTCGCGGATGCACACCGCGATGGAGAAGCTGAAGGAAATGCTGTCGGACGAGGAGCTGTAAGGAGCGGATCGGCGTTTCCCCATGAAGTGCGACAAGTCCAGCGAGATCACGGCGTACCTGAAGGGCGAGGCGCCCGAGGCGGAGCGTGAGTCCCTCCGGCTCCACTTCGAGCGGTGCGCCCACTGCTCGGCGGAGCTGGCGAGGTTCGACCGCGTCCTCAAGGCGCTGGGGAGGCTCGAGACCATCGATCCGTCGCCCAGCTTCAAGTGGCGCGTCCGCGAGGCCTTCCTGAGGGCCCACCCGGAGTTCCTGGAGCACCCGCGGCCGGAGCGCGCCTCGCTCTGGGATTCCCTGCGCGGCTCCGTCGGCTTCGTGCCCGCCTGGGCCATCTCGATCGCGGCGCACGTCCTGCTGGTCGCGCTGGCGGCGATCCTCATCTTCGTCCCCAAGAGCCCCG
>CAYNDR010000433.1:0-5384 GCA_964395295.1 uncultured Planctomycetales bacterium | reverse complement strand
CCTGGCGGGCCTCGAGAAGGGGCACATGGACGCCACCGTCGTGCAGGACCCCATCAACATGGGCTACCTCGGCGTCAAGACCATGGTCCGGCACCTCCGCGGCGAGAAGGTCGAGCGCCGCGTGGACACCGGCGCCACCCTCGTCACGCCCCAGAACATGAAGGAACCGCGCATCAAGGACCTCATCGACCCCAACGCCTTCAAGAAATGGCTGAAGGAATAGCCCCCGCCCCCCCGCGCCTGGAGATGCGCGGGGTCCGCAAGCGCTTCGGGGCCACGGTCGCCCTCGACGGGGTCGACCTCACCGTCGGCGCGGGCGAGGCGCACGCCCTCCTCGGGGAGAACGGCGCCGGCAAGAGCACCCTCATGAAGGTCCTCTCGGGCGCCTACCAGCCCGACGAGGGCGAGATGCGCCTCGACGGCCGCCCCTACCGGCCCCGCGACCCGCTCGACGGACGCCGCACGGGCGTGGCCATGATCTACCAGGAGCTCTCGCTCGCGCGCCACCTCTCCGTGGAGGAGAACGTCCTCCTGGGGATGGAGCCCGCCCGCTGGGGCTTCCTGGGGCTCCGCGAGATCCGCGCGCGCGCCCTGGACGCCCTCGCCCAGCTCCGCCACCCCGAGATCCGGCCCGACCAGCGCGCCGGCTCGCTCACCATCGCCCAACAGCAGATCGTGGAGATCGCCCGCGCGGTCGCCATCGGCTGCCGCGTGCTCGTCCTCGACGAGCCCACCAGCAGTCTCACCCTGCAGGACGCCGAACAGCTCTTCGCCCTCATCGAGCGGCTCCGCCTCCAGGGCCACGCGATCGTCTACATCTCCCACTTCATCGAGGAGGCCCGGCGGGTGGCCTCGCGGTTCACCGTCCTCCGGGACGGGAAGACCGTGGGCGGCGGCGAGACGGCCTCCGCCACGGCCGCGGGGATCGTGGACCTCATGGTGGGCCGCAAGGTGGACCAGCTCTATCCCCGCTCCCCGCGCGCCCGCGGGGAGCCCGTCCTCGAGGTGAGCGGCCTCGCCGGGGCCGAGAAGCCCCAATCCGCCGCCTTCACGCTCCACCGCGGCGAGGTCCTCGGGATCGCGGGCCTCGTGGGCGCCGGTCGGACGGAGCTCCTGCGCGCGGTCTTCGGCCTCGACCCCGTGGCGCGCGGGACGGTGCGCGTGGGCGCGTACGCGGGTCCCGCGTCGCCCGCGCGCCGGTGGGCGCAGGGGGTGGGCCTGGTGAGCGAGGACCGCAAGACCGAGGGGCTCGCGGTGGCGCTGTCGATCTCGGACAACGTCACGCTCTCCCGCCTCGGCGCCTTCGTCAACCCCTCCCGCCAGGAGGCCGTGGCCCGGAAGTGGATCGAGAAGCTCGCCGTGCGCTGCCGGGACGGCGCCCAGAAGATCTGGGAGCTCTCCGGCGGCAACCAGCAGAAGGTCGCCATCGCCCGGCTCCTCCACCACGACGTGGACGTCCTCCTCCTCGACGAGCCCACGCGGGGGATCGACGTGGGCAGCAAGGCGCAGATCTACAGGCTCATCGACGAGCTGGTCTCGGACCGCGCGCGGCCGCGGGCGGTCCTGATGGTATCGAGCTACCTGCCGGAGCTGCTGGGCGTGTGCGACCGGATCGCCGTCATGTGCCGCGGGAGGCTGGGCCCCGCGCGCCCCGTGGCGGAACTGGACGAGCACAAGCTCCTCCTGGAGGCCACGGGCCAGGGGGACGCCGCATGAACGGGGGCGAGCGCCGTTTCGACTGGGGGCTGTGGCTCAACCGCCTGGGGCCGCTCTTGGCGCTGGTGGGCATCTTCCTCCTCTTCACGGTCCTCATCGGCCCCCGGCAGTTCGCCAACTGGGGGAACCTGGAGACGATCCTGCGGCAGACGACGATCGTGGGGATCGCGGCGCTGGGGGCCACGCTGGTGATCATCGCGGGGGGCATCGACCTCTCGGTGGGATCGGTGGTGGCGCTCTCGACGGTCGTCATCGCGGCGCTCCTGGCGTGGTCCGGCTGGAGCCCCCTCCCGGCGGCCCTGGCGGGCGTCGCGGCGGCCACGGCCTGCGGGCTGGCCAACGGCCTGCTGATCACGCGGCTCAAGGTGGTCCCGTTCATCGTGACGCTGGGGACGCTCCTCGTGGTGCGGGGGGCTGCCAAGGGGCTGGGGCGGGAGCAGAAGGTGGACGCCCCCGCCACGTGGCTCAACGACCTGCTGGCGCAGCTGCCGGAGGAGCGCGCCTGGATGCTCGGCCCGCCCGGCGTGTGGCTCATGCTGGTCCTGGCGCTCGCGGTGGGGGGGATGCTGCGCTACACGCGGCTCGGGCGGCACGTCTTCGCCGTGGGCTCCAACGAGCAGGCGGCGCGCCTCTGCGGCGTGGCCGTGGAGCGCGTCAAGCTCGCGGTCTACTCCCTGAGCACGTTCTTCGCCGGCCTGGCGGGCCTCATGCAGTTCTCCCGCTTCCGCGGCGTGGGGGACCCCACGTCGTCGGCGGGCCTCGAGCTCGACGTCATCGCCGCGGTGGTGATCGGAGGCGGGAGCCTCTCCGGCGGCGAGGGGACCGTCTTCGGAAGCATGGTGGGCGCGCTGATCATGGCGGTGATCCGCGCCGGCTGTTTCCAGATGGGGCTCAAGGGCTGGGTGCAGGAGATCGTCACGGGCTCGATCATCGTGGCCGCCGTGGCGCTCGACCGCCTGCGCCACCGCCGCGCGGCCTAGGCGTACAGCGGCCCCAGGTACGCGCAGGCCCGGAAGTCGTCCCCCCCGAACCGGTCCCACAGCGTGGGCCGGAAGATGTCCTCCGCCGGGACGTTGTGCAGGTCCACCGGGATCCGGAGCATCGCGTTCAGGGTGATCATGTCCGCCCCGATGAGCCCGAAGGAGTTCGCGTCGTGGTTGGGGCCGATGCGGGACATGTACTCGAAGGAGGTCATCCCGCGCGGCGCCCAGTAGGACTCCGGCCAGGTCTCGTTGGTGACGCGCGAGATGTGGTCCGCCACCTTCTTCGGCAGTTCCACCGGCTCGCCCTCAACGAGCGAGCAGGTGAGCGGCTCGCCCACGGCGTTGTAGCGGTACGAGGTCATCGGGATGCCGCCCGGCGTGCGGTAGTGGCTGGAGAGGCCGTCGCCGGGGAAGTACTCGAGGATGGCGGCCAGGTAGCTCGTGCCCTTGACGGCCGCGTCGATGAGCCGGGCCTGGAGCGAGCGGTCGCCCCGGAAGGCCCGCCAGAGGTCCGCTACTTCCATCTCCCCGCCGCCCTTGACCAGCTTCCTCGGGTCGATCGCGTAGTCGAGCGCGCCGGCGCCGGAGTTCCGCTTGTCGATGATCCCGCGCGGGATCAGCTTCGAGACGTCCGCGCCCGTGGCCTTCTTGACGCTCTCCGGCGTCCAGTTCGTGCGGATGTCGGCGAAGAGCTGGGGGGCGCCGGTGAGGAGGTGCGCGGCGAGCATGCCGATGGCGTTCTTGCTGTCGTTCTCCGTGGCCACCACGTAGGGGGCCCGGAAGCCGTCCCAGTCGAAGGAACTGCAGAGGACCGACTCCGTGAGGTCGTAGTTCGGGTAGAGGTCGGTCCACATCCGCTGGCCCTGCGTCCCGGCGGCGATGGCGTTGGAGCCCTGGGCGAACTCCACGTCCGCCTTGAAGCCCTGCCGCTTCCCCGCCGCCGGATCGGCCAGCCGCGGGTTGCCGACCATGAGGTCGCGGACGATCAGGGTCATCTTGCAGGACTCGCGGACGAGGTCGTCGTTGGAGAGGGGCCGCTTCCCCTGGCCGAAGTCGATCCTGAACTTCCTCATGAAGGCCACGGCGCGCTCCAGCTCCTCGTGGTCGTAGAGGCCGCGCTCCATGCGGCCCTTGACGCCGGCCATGTCGTAGGAGACGGTCCCCATGCCGAGGTAGTTCTGCATCAGGTTGCGGCGGACGTCGGAGCCGATGATGCCCATGGAGACGCCGCCCACGGAGAGATAGTTCTTCCCGCGCATCTCCAGCGCGGCGGCGGCGGCGCGGCCGAAGCGGAGGAGGCGCCGGGCCACGAAGGGAGAGAGCGGCTCGTTCTCGTCCTCGAGGTCCGGCGAGTAGATGCAGAAGATCGGGCGGCGCTTCTCGTCCATGGCGGCGGTGAAGGCCTTGAGCCACACGGCGCCGGGGCGGTCGGTCTGGTTGAGGCCGTAGGCGGCCTGGGGCCACTCGGTACTGCCGATGCCCATGGCCGCGCCCATCAGTTCGTCGGAATAGGCCCAACTGCGGCTGAGCCAGATGTTGGCGCCCACGCCCTCCCGGGTGTAGCGGGCCTGCGCGAGGGCGGCGGTGCGGGCCCCGTAGACGATCTCGGGGGCCGTGACGATCCGGACCGGCGTGCCGTCCGGGAGCGCCAGGTTCTTCGAGAGGAGGTCGTGGACCTTCCGGGTCATCTTCCACGTGCCGTCGACGTTCGACTCGTAGGCGCCGGTGCGGCCGTCGGCCACGGGCGTCAGCGCGATCGTGGGGACGTGGCCCACGAGGGCGCGGGGCGCCCGCTCGAAGGCGCGGGCGGACCGGGCCAGCGCGGCGAAGCCGGAGGCGGCGTCCGGACGGGTCTTGGGCATGGCCTTCTCCTCCAATGTCGGATCCGGGGGCGATCGAACGCGCCGATTCTAGCCCCCGGCCGGCCCCCCGCCAAATGCAAAATGCCGGGTCCCGATTCCCGCCACAAAGACGCCAAGGGCGCAAAGAAATTCCCTGATCCGGGATTCCCCCTGCTCCCCCCCGGGGAGGGGATCAAGGGGGAACGAAAAATATTTCCAATTCCTTGTACTACTAACGATAGACTTCTTGTTTTCGCGAGAAGATTTCCCGCAAGGCGGCCCATCTCCGGTGATTCCAATGACTGGCGTGGATTCGCGTCCCCCTTCCGTGCTCGGGGGGGGGGCAATCGTTCAATGCGCGGCAACCGCCGCAACGACCCTTTTGGTTGCGGCTCGGCCGCGCTGTGTGCTTCGTGCCTTTGTGGTGAACTGCGCGCGGCCCTTGCGGAAGGGCCCCTCCCCGCCTATACTGGATTTCAGCGGCCCCCCCGGGGGGGCCGTTTTTTGCGGGGAACCGTTATGCATGGACGTGCAGGACGAGGGGGCCAGGCCACCCTGGCCGCCCCCGCGGCGTGGGCGGGGCCCGTGGCCGGCTTCGCCCGCCGGGAGCGCCTCACGCTCGCCGTGGTCGGCGGGCGGGCCGGCACCGTGCGCGTCGTCGAGCCGAAGGGCCGGCGCGCCTCCACCGCCGCCGTCCTTTGCGTCGGCGGGTGGATCGCCTGCCCCGCGGCCCGCCGTGCGGCGGCCCGGCTGGGCCTTCCCCCCGGGCGCATGGGCCGACTGCTGGACCTCCTCCGGATCAACACCAACCACTGCGATCTGGGGAGCTTCTCGGGCTTTATCG
>CAYNDR010000432.1:4172-5386 GCA_964395295.1 uncultured Planctomycetales bacterium | reverse complement strand
AACAACACGAGCGACACCGACAACGTCGCCGGCGCCGACCTGAAGCTCCTGCCCGTCCGGGTCGAGATCACCTGGACGGGGATCCAGGGGAAACGGACCCTCACCTACCACCACCTGTTCCTCAAGACGGAGGCCGGGCCATGAACACGCGGCGCAAAGGGGCCACCCTCCTCGAGGTCATCGTCGCCTCGGCCATCCTCGTCGGCGTCCTCGGGATGGCGTACCTCCTTCTGCAGACCTCCACGAACGAGTATGCCAACCAGAGCGTCCACCTGGCGCTCGACCAGCGCGCCCGCGACGTCCTGGCGGACATGGTCCGCGAGCTGAACAACGCGAGGCATCCCCCCACGGCGGCCTCGCCCCTCGCCGCCGGCGACCCGGGCTACGACGCGGGCATCCCCCGATACACCGACCTGACCTTCTCCATGATCTCGCGGTTCGACTACGCCGGCAAACAGCCCGTCTTCGGCGACCAGGTGCGGTACCGCTGGGTCCTCGAGGACGGCGAGACCGCCAACGGGAAGGACGACAACCGCAACGGCCTCGTGGACGAGGGCGCGATCGAAAAGACCGAGACGTTCGAGGGGAAACCCGCGGTCACGACCGTCGTCTGCCGCGACGTCGCCTGGAAGGGCCTCCGCTTCCAGCCGGGCGACCATGCCGTGACGGTCGTGCTCGATCTCCAGCGCCGCGACATGCGGAACACGCTGGTCCTCCGGAAAGTCGAGACCACGGCCGATTTAAGGAACTGAGCCATGGCCAGACGCAGAGCCCAGCGAGGCAGTGCCCTCCTCATCTGCACGATCGTGTCGTTCGTGATCGTGGCGCTCAGCGCCGCCTACGCCACGGTCTCGCACTCCAGCGTCCGCCAGACGATGAACACCATGTCGGCCCTGCAGGCGCTCTACACCGCCGAGGCCGGCGCGGCGGCGTGCATCCGGGACCTCCGGGAGGGAGGCGCGGGCCTCTCCTCCGGGCAGTTCGGCGCCGCCCAGTTCCTGGTCAAGCTCACCTACCGGGACGGGGGCGGCACCCGGGTCAACGACCCCGCCGACGCGAACTTCCTCCAGATGGACGTCACGGGGACCCGGGACGGCATCGCCCGCCGGATCCAGGTGATCCTGTCGCGCCAGCTCGGCGGCCCCTGGTACTTCGCGCTCTACGCCGGGAACTCCGCGAACGATCCCAACTACGACCTCACCTTCGGCGGCCGC
>CAYNDR010000432.1:0-4162 GCA_964395295.1 uncultured Planctomycetales bacterium | reverse complement strand
GGACCAGCAACCAGAACGACCAGCGGGACATGGTGTGGGGCGACGTCTACTCCGGCGGCAACATCGTCACCTCCGGCGACGCCCAACTGCTGAACCTCAAGGGAAACGGGCCCAGCGACCTGGTGAAGTACACGGGGACGTATACCGGGGGCAGTTCCCAGGGGTCCAACCCCAACTCCGAACAGGGCCACATGAACAACCCCGACATCGCCGGCATGAATTACGAAGCTCGGGCCAGGGCCGGGGACCCCACGTACGTCAACGTGGCCGACCAGATCAGCCGCTTCGGAAGTTCGGGCCGGGCCAACGACAGCAACGGAAACAGCGGCGACAACGGCGGCACCGCCCGGCAGATCCTCGACGACAGCAACCCGGCCCACATCTTCAGGCTCAACCCGGACAACCGCACGAGCCTGACCTCGGGGACCGTCAAGAACGACTACTTCCTGGAGGATCCCACCGAGCCCATCCGGGTGGACCCCAACATCAACGGGACCGACGCCTACAAGGTCCGCATCTCCCCCAACGGCATCGACAAGATCTACTTCGTGGACGGGAACTTGTGGCTGAACCACCTGGACAGCTACAGCTTCAAGTTCAAGTACCCCGAGCGGGACGGGATCAAGGTCACCTTCGTCGTCAAGGGGAACGTCTACCTGGGCGACAACCTCTACTACAACAACATCAACAAGGACGCCGTGGCCTTCATCGCCATCAAGGACCAGGCCGTGCAGGACAGCGGCAACGTCTACTTCGGCGACCCGATCTACGGGACCACCGATCGCTTCGAGTCCTTCATCTACGCCGAGAACAACTTCTACGACAACAACATCGGGCGGTCCGGCTCCATGGCCACGAACATCTTCGGGAACATGTCCGCCGGGAACCAGGTCCTGATCGACCGCCAGCTCAGCAACGGCCAGTACGCCAAGCTCACCGTCAAGTTCGACGAGCGGATCAAGACCGGGGAGGCCGTGCCCCCCGGCCTCCCCGACAACCCCTCCGCCGACGACGGCCAGTGGGCCCTCGCCGCCTGGAGGCGGATGCCCTAATCGCGTTCAGTCTCCCCCCTCCAGGGTCCGATAATATCTCCAGGCGGCCTTCCCGCCGAAGGTCCGCCCCTCCCGGAAGGAAGGACATGGAAGTCATCGCGCGCCATCTCCGGGCCCTGGCCCGGCGCTGGCCGGTCCTGGCCGGCCTCGTCCTGGCCTCGACCGCCCTGGGGGCCCTTTTCGCCTCCTGCGGCACGGCCTCCCACACCGCGCGGGTCCGCCTCCTCCTCCGGCAAAATCCCTTCACCCTCTCCCCGCCGGACTTCCCCGCCCCCCTGCCGTCCGCCTGGTCCCGCGGCGCGAGCCCGGCCCTCCTCCTCAGCGACGCCACGCTCGAGCGCGCCGTCCGGGAAGGCCTCCGCGACCTCTTCCCTCCCGGCTCGCCCGAGGACCTCGCCGCCGCCGTCCAGTCCCTCCGGACCGCGCTCTCCGCCCGCGCCGAGGATGAGGGGAACCTCATCGTCCTGTCCTGCACCGAGGACAGCCCCGCCCGCGCCGTGGCGATCGCCAACGCCGTCGCCCGCGCCTTCGGCGCCGCGGCCGTGGAGCGCCAGAAGCGCGAGGTCGAGAACGCGGTATCCTTCCTCGACCAGGCCATCCAGGACCGGGAACACGAACGCTCCCGCGCCATGAAGGAGATCGACGCCCTCGCGCCGCCCCCCGCGGAGCCCGGATTCGAGCGCATCGACATGGCCCTGCTGGAAGAGGCCGGAAGCCTGGAGCGGTCCCTCTCATCGGCGCGGCTGGAGTCCGCGTCGCTCGCCGTCGAGATCGACCTCCTCATGGACCGGGCCGACCACGCCGAGTTCGGCCCCATCCCGCCGGCGGAGACCGCCGAATCCGACCGCCTCGGACGGGACCTCGAGGCCGCCCGCCGCGAGCTGGACCACCTCCGCGCCGCCCGGCCGGAGGACGGCCCCGGCATCGCCGCCGCGGCGGACCGGGCGGACCGGCTCCGGCGCCAGCGGGCCGAGACGGCGGACCGGGAGCTGGCCCGTTCCCAGTTCGCCCCCGTGCGTTCCCTCCTGGACCAGCTCCGCGAGAAGGCCGCGCGGCGGGAACGCCTCCTTTCCTCGACCCGGGATACCCAGATCCAGCTCGACAAGGCGCGCCAGCGCCTCCAGGAACACCGGACCCCCCGATACCAGGAAATCCAGGCTGAGTCGCGGGAACGGAACGACCGGCGCCGCCAGCTGGAGCGGGACCTGGCGAGGGTCGAAAGCTCGATCCAGGAGCTGAAGGCCCGGCGGGCGCAGGTCTCGGCCGCCAAGGCGACCCTCGCGCCCCCTGCCGACCGGATCGAGCCGGCGGGCGCGGCGGTTGCCTCCGCCACGACGACCTACCGGAGACTGCCGCTCTGGGCGCTCCTGGGGCTCGCCCTGGGCATCGGCGCCGCCCTGGCGCTGGGCCGCGCCGGGGCCGCCCTGCATACGGAGGCCGACGTCCACCGGATCGTCAACCTCCCCCTCCTGGGGGTCGTGCCGCGGGTGGAGGGCGAGGAACCCGTCCTGGTCCGCGCGGCCCCCACCACGGCGCTCTCGGAGACCTGGCAGTCCATCGCCGTCGTCTTCGAAAGCCTGGCGCGCAAGGCCGGGGTGAAGACGATCCTGGTGACGAGCCCCGGCGCCGGGGAAGGCAAGTCCAGCGCGGCCTGCAACCTCGCGATGGCGCTGGCCAGGGCGGGCGCGCGGACCCTCCTGATGGACGCCGACCTGCGCCGGCCCACCCAGCACCAGATCTTCGCCCTCCCGGCGGAATGGAGCGCCGCGGGGCTCTCGGCGTTCCTCCAGCAGACCCTGGAAACGGTGGACCCCGCCATCGCGCCCACCGGGATCGAGAACCTGGGCCTCCTGCCGGCCGGCCCCTGCCCCGGCCCCACGGCGCCCTTCCTGCGCTCCGAGCGCTTCGGGGCGATGGTCGAGGGCCTGCGCGAGAAGCACGAGTTCGTGGTGGTGGACGGCCCGCCCGTGGCCGGGGCCCCGGACAGCCTCCTGCTGGCCCCCCGGGTCGATGCCGTCCTGATGGTCCTGTCCGCGGGCGAGACGCAGAAGGACGAGGCCACGGAGGCCAAGCGCCTCCTGGCGGCGGCGGGCGGGGAGCTGATCGGGTGCGTGCTGAACAAGTCCACGGCGAGGAGCCGCGGCTACTACTCCTACAGCCCCTATTCCTTCGCCGAGGCCGAGGAGTGATCCGCTTTTTCCCCACGGAGGCCCCGATGAGCCGTACCGCATGCCTGGTCCTGGCGCTGGCCGCCTTCGGGTGCGGCACCCCGCCCAACCAGGGGGTCGTGACCCGCGCGCCCAGCTACATGGCGGCGCTGAGCCTGACGGGGGCCGCAGGCCACCCGCTGGACATCGGCGAGCTGGAGCGGAAGTTCCCCGAGCTCAAGGGGATCGTCATCACGGCCGCCCAGTGGGTCGAGGAGTACGACAAGCTCCGCGAGGATGCCGAGAAGCAGGGGAAGGTCGTCCACGAGTACCATATCCCGTTCGGCGCCAGCATCACCATCGAGGTGACCGGCGAGACCGGGCTCACGCGGACCTACTCGGTCCCGCCGTCCGGATACGTCCATTACCCCTACGTCGAAAGGCTCAAGGTCGCCGGCCTGACGATGGACACGCTCAAGGAGAACCTGGAGCGGTCCCTCTCGGTCTACCTGAGGGAGCCCCAGGTCCTGATCCACGTCAATCCCGGCCCGTACCTGTACGGGTCCTCGCCCACCCAGCAGGTCTTCGCCCAATCCGGCGGCGGCGCCACCATCACCGTGATCGGGGTGACCTCCCTGCCCTGGTACTCCAGCGTGGCCTTCACGGGCAAGGAGACCCTGGTCAGCGTCCTCGGCATGACGGGCATGCCGGAGACCACCGAGTGGCGCCAGATCCGCGTGATCCGGCGTGACTCCAAGGACCCCCTCCGGAAGAGCCGCGTGGTCGTCTGCGACATGTGGGACTACGTCGCCAAGGGGGACGTGCGCCAGGACATCCCCCTGGTGCCCGGCGACGTGATCTTCGTGCCCAAGCGCTGGAGCGTGGACGACCAGTTCTGGGAGGACTGGGGCTACGTGAAGCGGAGCATCGACGACGTCTTCTTCCTGGCCGGTTGCACGGAAG
>CAYNDR010000431.1:0-5412 GCA_964395295.1 uncultured Planctomycetales bacterium | reverse complement strand
CAGGTCCTCGTGCCCCTTCCATCCCACCAGGCGCGCCACGCATGTGACGAGGAGGCGGTCCTCCGGGATGCCGAACTCCCTCCGCACGCCCCCGCCTCCGGCCGCCGCCGGCCGGAGATCGACGCCGCTGGGGATGACCGCGATCTTCCCCGTGTCGAGGCCCAGCCGCCCGTAGAGGTCGCGATAGTACGCCGAATTGGAGACCACCGCCCGCGCCCGGCCGAACGTCCGGCGCTCCAGCCACAGCTTCCACGAGGGCCGGCCCGTCTCGCGGCGATCCGAGAGCGATCCCTGGAGCCCCGAGACCACCGCGCCCTCCCCCGCCCAGCGGCAGAGGATGTTCTCCGCGAAGAGGAACGACTGGACGACGTCCGGCTTCCGCTCGCGCAGGAGGCCCCGCAGGGCCCGGAAAGTCCCCGGCGTCCACTTCCTCTTACGGCCGAGCTCCACGAGTTCCACGTTGCGGAGTCCGGAGGCGAGCGGGCCCCGGTCCTGGAGGGCCACGACGAAGGGCCGGAACCGCGCGCGGTCCAGCCCGTTGGCCAGCCGCACGAGCTCCGCCTCCGCGCCGCCCACGTTGAGGCGGCCGACGACGAAGGCGACTCTGATCATGGCGGGGCCTGCGCCCCGAGGGCACGGAGGAAACGGAGAATTATGAACACGGAGGACAAGGAGAAGGCGGAGACGATCAAACGCGGCGGCCGCCTTGCGAGGGAGGATCGCGGAGAATTCCCATGATATATCTTCTCCGTATCTCCGTGTCCTCCGCGCTCTCCGTGTTTAAATATCTCCGTTCCCTCCGTTCCCTCCGTTTCCTCGCCTCTCACGGGGCGAGGTACGACAGGACGCGGGTGAGCTCGTCCCGGAGCTTCATGCGCTCCACGACCATGTCGATGAACCCGTGCTCCAGGAGGAACTCGGAGGTCTGGAACCCCTTGGGGAGCTCCTGCTTGATCGTCTGCTCGATGACGCGGGGCCCGGTGAAGCCGATGAGCGCCTTGGGCTCGGCGATGATGACGTCCCCGAGGGCCGCGAAGCTCGCCATGACCCCCGCCATCGTGGGATTGGTGAGGACCGAGACGTAGAGCCCGCCCCGGTCGCTGTGCCGGGCGATCGCGGCCGATGTCTTGGCCATCTGCATGAGGGAGAGGCACCCCTCGTACATGCGGGCGCCGCCGCCCGATCCGGAGACCACGATCACCGGGAGCTTCCTCTCCGAGGCGTGCTCGAACGTGCGCGCGACCTTCTCGCCGAGGACGGATCCCATGCTGCCCATCATGAAGCGGGAGTCGGTCAGCGCGAAGGCCACCTCGCGGCCGCCCAGGCGGCCCGTGCCCGCCACGCAGGCGTCCTTCTGGCCGGTCTCCTTCTCCGCCGCGTCGAGCTTCTGCCGGTAGGAGGTCTCGCCCTCGAACTTGAGCGCGTCCACGGGGCGCAGGTCGCCCCACATCTCCGTGAACGACCCGGGGTCGAGGAGGAGCGCGATGCGCTCCTGCGGGGCGAGCGTGAAGTGGTACAGGCACTGCGTGCAGACCATCTTCCGCTCCTCGACCTCCTTCTTGAAGACCGTCCCGCTGCAGCCCGGGCACTTGATCCACAGGTCCCCCGGGATCTGCTTCTTCCGGGACATCAGCCGCTTGATCTTCTCAAACGCCATGCGCTTCCTCGGCGCCGCGTCGGAGCGCGGCGATCGCGGCGGCGGCGTCCGGGGCCCGGAAGGTGCCCGTCCCCGCCACGATCACGTTCGCCCCGGCCCCCGCGGCCAGACGGATCGTCTCCTCGTTGAGTCCGCCGTCCACCTCGATGTCCACGTCCGCCGACATCCTCCGCAATTCTCCGATCTTCGGGACCACGGATTCAATGAATTTCTGGCCTCCGAAGCCCGGCCAGACCGTCATGGCCAGGACCATGTCCACGCGGCCGAGGAAGTCCAGGACCGCGGCCGGCGTGTCCGGGTTGACCGCCACGCCCAGGCGCTTCTTCCGGGAGCGGACGGCCTCGATCGCGGCCTCCAGCCTCCGCCGGTCGTAGTCGCCCCTCCGCAGGACGAAGCCCCGCCCGTTCCACTCCGCCGCGCCCTCCCGGGCCACCGCCTCGGCCTGGAAGGTGACCGAGTCCGCTCCCGCCCCGGCGAAGACGGGGGCGAACTTCTCCGGGTCCGTGACCATGAGGTGGCAGTCGATCGGGAGCTTCGTGGCCTTCCGGACCCACTCCACGACCACCGGGCCCACCGTGAGGTTGGGGACGAAGTGGCCGTCCATGACGTCCACGTGGAGGAGGTCGGCGCCCACCGCCTCGACGCGCTGGACCTCGTCGCGGAGGCGCGAGAAGTCGGACGCCAGCAGGGACGGCGCGATTCGGATCGGCTTCATGGGCGGCGCGCCGGCGCCTTCGCGGCCCCGGCGTCCGGCCTCATCTTGTCCGTCAACGGTCCGTCAGCGCGGCGATGCCGGGCAGGGTCTTCCCCTCGAGGAACTCCAGGGAAGCCCCCCCCCCGGTGGAAACGTGGGACATCTTGTCCGCCACCTTGAACTTCTCCACGGCCGCCGCCGTGTCGCCGCCGCCCACGACCGTGGTGGCCTTGAGCGAGGCCAGGCAGTCGGCGATCGCCCTGGTCCCCGCCGCGAACGGGGCCATTTCGAAGCCGCCGACCGGGCCGTTCCACAGCACGGTTTTCGCCTTCGCCAGCTCCGCCTTGAAGAGTTCCACCGTCCTGGGGCCGATGTCCAGGCCCATCATGCCGTCCGGCACGTCGGCCGCCACCTGCGTCGCGGCGGCCGGGTCCATCTTGTCCGCCACCACGTGGTCCACGGGCAGGATGACGCGCGCGGAGGCGAGGATCTTCCTGGCCACGTCGAGCTTGTCGGCCTCGACCTTGGAGGCCCCCACGGGCTTCCCCTGCGCCTTGAGCAGGGTGTAGGCCATCCCGCCGCCCACGAGGATCGTGTCGACCTTCGAGGCGATCTGGTCGAGGACGAGGATCTTGTCCGAGACCTTCGCGCCGCCCATGAGCGTCACGAAGGGCTTGTCCGGGCTGGAGAGCACCTTGCCCAGGTACTGCACTTCCTTCTCGATGAGGAACCCGGCGGCCGACTGCTTGAAGTACTTGGCGACGCCGGCCGTGGAGGAATGCGCCCGGTGGGCCGTCCCGAAGGCGTCGTTGACGTAGACGTCGCCGTAGGCGGCCAGCTTCTTCGAGAGCGCCTCGTCGTTCTTCTCCTCGCCCGCGTCGTAGCGGACGTTCTCCAGGAGCGTCACGTCGCCCGAGGGCTCGCCGAAGGCCACGGGCCTGCCCAGGAGCTCCTGCAGGCGCTGGGCCACGGGCTTGAGCGTGTACTTGGGATCGGGCTTGCCGTCCGGCCGCCCGAGGTGGGAGACCAGGACGAGCTTCCCGCCCTGCTTGAGGACGTGCTGGATCGTGGGGAGGGCGGCCTTGATGCGCGTGTCGTCGGTGACCTTCCCCTCCTTGACGGGGACGTTGAAGTCCACCCGCACGAGGACGCGCTTCCCCCGGACGTCGAGGTCGCGGACCGAGAGCTTGGCCATGGCTACCTCCCGAGCATCTTTCCGGTGTTCGCGTAGTAGATCATGTCGGCGCAGCGGTTGGAATAGCCCCACTCGTTGTCGTACCAGGAAAGGACCTTGACGAGGCTGTCGCCGATCACCATGGTCGACTTCGCGTCGAAGATGCTGGAGCGCTCGTCGCCGACGATGTCGGAGGAGACGATCTCGTCCTCGGTGTATCCCAGGAAGCCCTTCAGGGCGCCCTCGGAGGCCTCCTTCATCGCGGCGTTGATCTCGTCCTTGCTCACCTTGCGGCCGAGCTCGCAGACCAGATCGACGCAGGAGCCCACGGGGACGGGGACGCGGAGGGCGAATCCGTGCAGTTTGCCGGCCAGCTCGGGGACCACGAGGCCGATCGCCTTGGCGGCGCCGGTCGAGGTCGGGATGATGTTCGCGGCGGCCGCGCGGGCGCGCCGGAGGTCCTTGTGGACCTGGTCGGCGGTGCGCTGGTCGTTCGTGTAGGCGTGGATCGTGGTCATCAGGCCGCGCACGATCTTGAACCTGTCGTTGAGGACCTTGGCCACCGGCGCCAGGCAGTTGGTGGTGCAGGAGGCGTTCGAGATCACCTGGTGCTCGGGCTTGATCGCCGCGTGGTTCACGCCCATGACGGCGGTGCAGTCCACCTCGTCCTTGGCCGGGGCCGAGAGCAGGACCCGCTTGGCGCCCGCCTCGACGTGCTTGGCGCATTCGGCCCGCTTGGTGAACACGCCCGTGGACTCCACGACCCACTCGACGTTCATCTCCTTCCAGGGCAGCTTCGTGGGGTCCTTGACGCCGGGGACGAACTCGCCCTTGTCGTTCTTCGAGCCGGGGATCCGGATGTCCTTGCCGTTGACCACGAGGGCGTCCGGCTTGGATTCCACCTTGCCCTCGAACCGCCCGTAGACGGTGTCGTACTTCAGCAGGTGGGCGTTCGTCTTGGAATCGGTGACGTCGTTGACCGCCACGATTTCGAACTCGGGGCGGTTGACCATGGCGCGGAAGACCAGCCTCCCGATGCGCCCGAACCCGTTGATCGCTACGCGGATGGCCATCGAAGTTCCTCCTGTCCTGTGATGTCCGAAGAGTCGGCGCTCATTTTATGGACCCCCTCCCCCAAGTCAACGGGAATCGCATCCCCGGGAAAGAGGGCACGGAGGAGACGGAGAGGATCAACCACAGAGGCCACAGAGATCACGGAGAAATTCAACTTGCCGGAGGGGAGGCCCGACATCCTTATTTCCCAATGCCCATTGCCTGAGACACCCACGAACGTTTACCATGAGTCCCATGGAGCCGCCGCGCCGCTACACGCTGGTCGCCTGCGAGATCCTGTTCCGGGAGGCCTGCGCCTGCGCCGCCCGCAGCCGGAACGTCATCGACCTCGTGTTCCTGCCCAAGGCCCTCCACGACCTCGGGAAGCCGGGGATGTCGGCCCGCCTGCAGGAGGCCCTCCGCCGGATCGACGGGACCCCCGGCGACGCGATCCTCCTCGGGTACGGCCTCTGCAACAACGGCATCGCGGGGCTGAGCGCCTCCCGCCCCCTGGTCGTCCCCCGCGCCCACGACTGCATCACCCTCCTCCTGGGCTCCAGGGAGCGCTACGCGGAATTCTTCCGGAACAATCCCGGCACGTACTTCAAGTCGCCCGGCTGGCTGGAGCGGGGAGAGGGGGAGAGCGCCGCCGGCTCGGAGACCATCCCCTCCCGCCTCGGGATGGGCCGCTCGTTCGAGGAGCTCGCCGCCCGGTACGGGGAAGACAACGCGAAGTACCTGATGGAGACGATGGCCGGCTGGCAGAAGGCCTACTCGAAGATCGCCTACATCGACACGGGCGTGGGGGACGCCGCCGCCCTCAAGGAGCGCAGC
>CAYNDR010000430.1:2959-5440 GCA_964395295.1 uncultured Planctomycetales bacterium | reverse complement strand
GTCGGTCCTGAAGCTGATGCTGAGCCCGAGGGACCTGACGGCGACCTTCAAGGAAGGCGTGATCATGGTCCTCCCGAAGGGGAAGGCGGAACTGTCGGTGACCCTGCAGATGTACGACGTGAGGGACCTGCTGGTGAAGATCCAGGACTTCCCGGGCCCCCGGGTCGAGCTGGTCTCCCCCTCGGGCACCCAGCCGGACATGGGCATCGTCCTCTCCCTGGCGGAACCCCATTCCCCGATCACGGAGGACTTCGTCACGGAGATGGTGAAGTCCAACACCGGCGACCGCAGTTGGGAGGAGAACCCGAACGCTTCGGTCACGCTGGCCAACGGCATCCTGGTGGTCTCCCAGTCCCGGAAGGTGCACCAGGAGATCAGGGATCTCCTTTCGAAGCTCCAGCAGTACCGGTAGCGGCGGGAGGGAACGGAGGAGACAGAGATATTTCACCACAGAGGGCGCGGAGATCATGGAGAAGAAAAGGCACGGAGAGGGGCCTTTCCCCTCGGGGCGGCCGGGGGGCTTCGGCCGCGAGGGGGGCCGCTTCCCGGCGGCTCCCCTCTGTGCGCTCTGCGCTCTCCGTGGTTTATTCCTCTGTCCCCTCCGCGATCTCCTTGCCGAATCGGCTTTACCTCCGGGCCCCGGGGGCGTCAAAAGGGGTGGAGAGGGAGGCGGTTGCCGCGTAGAATAGGATGGAGACCATGAAGAAGACGCTGACGGCCCTGGCGCTCGTGGCGGTCGCCGCCGCGGCCGCCCCCGCGCAGGAGGGCGGCGCGGACCCGCGCCGGCAGGAGGTCCTCAACAAGCTCAACTCCATGCGGGTGACGGTGGACTTCAACGGCCTGGCGCTGGAGGAGGCGCTGAACTTCATCCGGGACTTCTCGGGGCTCAACATCGTCCTGGACGGGGAGGTGCCCCAGAAGCTCACGGAGGAGCAGTTGAAGGTGACGCTGAAGGTGAAGGACCTGCTCCTCAAGTCGGTCCTGAAGCTGATGCTGAGCCCGAGGGACCTGACGGCGATCTTCAAGGAGGGCGTGATCATGATCCTCCCGAAGGGGAAGGCGGATCACGCGGTGACCCTGCAGATGTACGACGTGAGGGACCTGCTGATGAAGATCCAGGACTTCCCGGGTCCCCGGGTCGAGCTGGTCTCCCCCTCGGGCGGGGCCGGGGGGCCGCTCACCGGGGCCACCTTCACCCTGGAGGAGCCCCGGTCCACGATCACCGAGGATTTCATCACGGAGATGGTGAAGTCCAACACCGGCGACCGCAGTTGGGACGAGAACCCGAACGCGTCGATCGCGCTGGCCAACGGGATCCTGGTGGTGTCCCAGTCCCGGCGGGTCCACGAGGAGGTCCGGCGCCTCATCAACAAGCTGAGGCAGTTCAAGTAGGACTACTTCCCGGCGGCCAGGGCCGCGACCTCCTGGGCGGTCAGGGCCCGGCCGTAGAACCGGACCTCGTCGATGACGCCCGTGGCCGCGACCTCCCCCGGCCGGCCGCCGATCCAGAAGTCGTGGTCGTTCTTCGCCAGCGGGGCGGCGGGCTTCGCGCCCCCCTCCGCCTTCCCGTCGATGTAGAGCTTCAGCTCCGCGCCGTCGTAGGACAGGGCCACGTGGTGCCACTTGTCGTCGGCCACGCCGGGGCCGCCCGAGAGCCGCTCCTCTCCTTCCTTCTCGTCGTGCACGATGCCGTTGACGGTCCCGTCCAGGTCGGTCCAGAGGTCGTACCGGCGGGCGTTCTTCGCCTCGGGGAACTCCGGGCCGCCCTTCCAGACGATGTAGTGGTGTTCGCCCGTGGCCTTCAGCTTCGTCCACGCCGCGAAGGTGTACCGCGGGGCGTTGAGGTCGGCGTAGTGCTTGACCACGACGAAGTCCTTGCCGTTGAAGAGGAGGGCCTTGCCCATCCGCCCGTCGACCCGCTTCAGTCCCGCGGGGACCTTCCCGGGATTCCCGCCGGCGGAGTTCCTCGCGGCGTCGCCGGAGCCCTCGTCGAAGGCCCAGTGCCCCTTCAGGTCGGGATCCCCCGAAGGCCCTCCCGCGGCCGGCCCCCCGGACGCGCATCCCGACAACGCGGCCAGCACGGCCGCGGCGCAGGAAAGCATGCGGATCATGGTTTACCCTCCTTGCGGGGCCCGGACGGACCCACGATCGACAGGATAGGAGGCGGGAAGCGGGGCGTCAAGGGCGGCGCGCCCGGCGGATTCCCGTCAACGATGAGGGCTCCTCGCGCGTCAAACCTGAGAGACGCCATTCGTTGACAGCGTCCGTACAAGGGGGGATGGCATCAAGCGTGATCCCCATTGATATAATGCGGGGAAAGGGATGAACTCCTCCCGTGTCTTCCTGGCGGCGGCCCTGGCGCTCGGGGCGGGCGGCCCCGGCGCGGCCCCGGCGCCCGCACCGCAGGAAGACCCGGTCCACTTCGAGGAGGTCAATGCCAGGTTCCTCGGCCGGCTCAAGCAGTTCGAGGAGAGGAAGGAC
>CAYNDR010000430.1:1994-2949 GCA_964395295.1 uncultured Planctomycetales bacterium | reverse complement strand
GGAAGAGGAGCAGCAGCAGCAGCAACAGCAGCAACAACAGCAGCAGCAGCTCGACAAGATGAAGGAGCAGGAGCGGACGATGCCAAGGATGCAACAGCAGATGAAGCAGTTCGAGGAGAGGAAGGACTGGAAGGGGCTCTTCGAGTGCGCGGCGGACGGCCTGCACCGCCAGGGCCGGAAGGTGGTCCGCGAGGACAAGGACACCTGGACGGGCCTGGCCGAGCACCTCCGCCGGCGGTTCTCCAGGCTCCCCCGCGAGGCCCACGAGTATTACCGCCTGGAGTACGACGGGCGCGCCCGCGTCGAGTTCGACCGCGCCCGGGAGCGGGGCGACCGGCGGCTCCTCGAGAAGGCGGTGGAGGACTTCTTCTTCTCGAGCTTCGCCGACGAGGGCCTCGACGCCCTGGGGAGCCTCTGCTTCGAGGAAGGGGCCCTGGACGAGGCGGCCTTCCACTGGGACCGTCTCCTGCGCCTCTACCCGGCCAGCGACCTGCCCCGGGCCGTGACCGCCGCGCGGATCGCCCACGCCTGCGCCGCGGCCGGGAACGAGGCCGCCCTCGCGGAGCTCCGGCGGTACGCCGCCGCCGAGGACCTGGACGGCCCGGTGGTCGTGGGGAACCGGCAGACCTCCCTGAAGAAGCATCTCGAAGAGGCGCGCGTCGTCACCCCCCCGCCGGCGCCGCGCCCGGTCAGGGAGCCCGCCCTCCGCGGACCGGGCGAGCCGCTGGCCTCCCCGGAGGTCGGGGTCCGCAACGAGATCCGGCGCTGGGCGTACGATCTCGACGGCGGGCGCAAGGCGGTTCAGCCCGGGGCCGTCCGCTTCCAGCCGTATTGCCCGTTCTTCCCGGCCTACGCCGTGGTCCGGGGAAAGGAGTACGTGATCTTCTCGGACGGCGCGCGCGTCGTGGCGGCGGACCCCGCGCGGGTCCGCGCGTCCCCGCCGAACGCCGGGGTC
>CAYNDR010000430.1:224-1984 GCA_964395295.1 uncultured Planctomycetales bacterium | reverse complement strand
GCAGTTCTTCTCGCCGCCCTACGCGGGCGTCGCCGTGGACGGGGAGCACGCCTTCGTCGCCATGTATTCCGGCAGCCGCCCGCGCGACCCCAGTCCCGCCGCCCAGGACTTTTTCGAGGGTCCGGCCGCGATCAAGTGTTTCCATGTCCCCAGCGGGAAACTCGTCTGGGACACCGATGCCCTTCCCCTGAGCGACCTCCTACAGAACCTGTCCAAGGTCCCGGAGAGCGGCTTCGACTTCCTCGAGAAGAACTACGCCTTCCCGTCGCCGGTGCTCGTCCGGGGCGGGCGGGTCTACGCGGGCGTCTCCACCTCTCCCATGGGCGAGCAGGAGAGCCGCGTCCTCTGCCTGGACCGCGCGACCGGCCGGCCCCTCTGGTGCACCTTCCTGTCTTCCGTCCAGGGATTCACCGGCCGGTTCGGCTTCCAGGCGGGGCAGGGGATGCAGGCGTTCCAGACCCTCCTGGCGGAGCAGGGCGGCGTGGTCTACGCCCAGACGAACCTCGGTGTCGTGGCCGCGCTCAACGGCGCGACCGGCGGCGTGCTCTGGCTCACGAAGTACCCGCGGCCGGCCGTCCCCCCGCACAACTTCAGGGGAAACACGGAGGGCGTCTTCCACCGGCCCGCCAACTGGCCGATCCTGTGGAAGGGATACGTGCTGGTCCTCCCCCAGGAAAGGGAGGATCTCCTGGTCTTCGACCGGTTCACCGGCCGTCCCCTGGGCCTCCCGCCGCCGCGGACCTACGGCGGCGATCCCATCCAGGGCCGGATGGTGTTCCACCTGCTCGGCGTCGTGGACGACAATCTCGTCCTGGGGGGCGCTCCCAGCTACTTCCTGAACCTGAAGGAGTACGTCCGCCCGCAGGACGCCGGGGGGGAGCGGAAGTGCGCCTTCGCCCTGGTCTCCTCCAACGCCTCCCGTGCCGCGCGCGGGACGATCGACGGGAACATCGTCTACCTGCCCATCGTGGGCGGCGCGTCCCCGGCCGGCGCGGGCGAGCTGGCGGTCTTCGATGCGGGATTCTGGAAACTCGTGGCGAAATCCCCCTGGCGCGGGGAGGGCGAGGGGGGCAACCTCCTCGTGGCGGGCCGCTGCCTCGCGGTGGCCGCCCCTCAGCAGGTCGCCCTCTACTCGGACGCGAGGAGCTTCAAGGACGAGTTCGCCCGCCGCCTCCTCCAGAGCCCGCCCCACGCGGAGTCCCTGCTGGAATTCGGGGACGCGATGCGCGAGAACCACCAGCTCGACGAGGCCGCGGAGGCCTACCTGGATTTCATCCGCGCGGCGGAGGGCGATCCGAGGCTGGAGGCCCGGGCCCGGCAGGTCCGGGGCGACCTCCACGCGATCTTCCTCCGCCGCGGGGAGGAGGCCTCGCGCCAGGACCCGGAGCAGGCGCTCCTGCACTACTCGAAGGCCCGCCGGTTCGCCCCCGACGGCGCCTCCGAGGCGGAGGCCGTCCGGCGCATGGCGGAGGAGAACGAGAAGCTCAAGCGCTGGACGGACGCGGTGTCCCTCTACCAGGAGCTGATCGAGAAGTTCCGCGATCACGTCCACCGCGAGGCCGAGGGCGTGACCCGGCTCTGGGACCTCGCGCGGAAGAGGATCGAGGGGATCGTCAAGACGGCGCCGGACGCCTACGCGGCGGACGACATCTGGCGCCAGGGGCGGCACATGTCCGTGCACGCCTCCGGCTACTGCCTGGTCACCGGGCTGCTCGAGCAGGAGCAGCCCGAGGCGGCCGAGCAGGTGCTCGCGCTCGGCG
>CAYNDR010000430.1:0-214 GCA_964395295.1 uncultured Planctomycetales bacterium | reverse complement strand
GCCTACGCGGAGGTCGAGAAGCGGGCGGCCGAGGCCCTCCGGAAGGCCGGCGAAGGCGGGGCGGAGGCGTTCCGGGACGTCCTGGACCGGTTCCCGAACTCGAGGTCCGCCCTGGAGGCCTGGCGCGGCCTGCTCGACGTCCTCAGGAAGGAGGGGAAGATCGAGAGGCTCCGCGGGCTCTTCGAGGAGTTCAAGGAGCGCTTCAGGAAGTACC
>CAYNDR010000429.1:4770-5446 GCA_964395295.1 uncultured Planctomycetales bacterium | reverse complement strand
CGCGAAGAGGACGAAGAGCTCGAACCAGATGGGGACGAACGCGGGCCAGCTGAAGAGGGCCTTGCCCCCCACGCGGAGCGGGTACACCAGGACGCTCAGCCCGCCCGTGAGGGCTATCGCCGCCGCCAGGCCCGCGAACCCCGCCAGGATCGCGAGGGCGGGGACGGGAGACGCGCGCATCCCCATGGCGCGCTCGATCCCGTGCACGGGGAAGGGCGTGTGGCAGTCCCACCGCCGGAAGCCGGCGTCGCGGACCCGCTCCGCCGCCCGGAGGAGCGACTCCGGGTCGTCGAAGAGGCCCGCGAGGCCCGCGGCCCGGGGGGCCTCCGTCCTGTCCGTTCCTTCGTTCATCGGGACCCCGTCATCCATGGCGCTCCGCCAGCGCCGACTTCAGCTCCGCGCTCGAGATCGCGGGCAGGAAGCGGCAGAAGAGGAGCATCATCGTCAGGAACAGGCCGAAGCTCCCCGCCAGGAGCCCCAGGTCCACCCACGTGGGCGCGTAGTACCCCCAGCTCGTGGGGAGGTAGTCGCGGTGCAGGCTCGTCACCACGATGACGAAGCGCTCGAACCACATCCCCACGTTCACGAGGATCACGATCGGATACATCAGCAGGACCTTCCGGCGGAACGGCCGGAGCCAGAGGAGCTGGGGGACGATCGCGTTGCAGGCCACCAT
>CAYNDR010000429.1:1969-4745 GCA_964395295.1 uncultured Planctomycetales bacterium | reverse complement strand
ACCGCTCGGTGAGCGAGCCGCTGTACCAGGCGATGAAGAACTCGAGAATGTAGGCGTAGGCCACCATGAGCGAGGTCGCCAGGAGGATCCGGTTCATCCGCTCCAGGTGGCCGTCCGTGATGAGGTGCTTCAGGCGGAACGCCGAACGGAAAACGACGATGAGCGTGGCCACCATGGCGAAGCCGCTGAAGATGGCCCCCGCCACGAAGTAGGGCGGGAAGAGGGTGCTGTGCCAGCCGGGGATGACGCTCGTGGCGAAGTCGAAGGAGACGTTGCTGTGGCCCGGGAGGACCAGCGGCGTCGAGAGCCCCGCGAAGAGCAGGTAGGCCTTCTCGTAGTGGGCCCACGCGCGGGCCGATCCCTTCCAGCCGAGGCTCAAGAGGCCGTAGAGGAGCTTCCGCAGGGGGTGCCGCGCCCGGTCGCGCGCGGCGGCGAGGTCCGGCAGGAGGCCCAGGTACCAGAAGAGGGCGGAGACCGTCCCGTACGTGGAGACCGCGAAGACGTCCCACGCGAGCGGCGAGCGGAAGTTGGGGTAGACCCCCATGTCGTTGGGGAGGGGGACCAGCCAGAACATGGCCAGCCACGGACGGCCGGTGTGGATGAGCGGGAACTGCATGGCGCAGATCACCGCGAAGATGGTCATGGCCTCGGCGAAGCGGGCGATCCCGGTGCGCCAGCGCTGGCGCAGGAGGAAGAGGATGGCGCTGATGAGCGTCCCCGCGTGGCCGATGCCGATCCAGAAGACGAAGTTGATGATCGCGTATCCCCAGCCCACGGGCCGGTTGATGCCCCACGTCCCGATGCCCTGCCCGACCGTCCAGGCCACGCACGCCGGGAAGAGCGAGGCGAGCGCCCCGGCGGCGGCGAGCGCCACCAGCCACCGCGCGGTAGGGAAGGACTCCATCGGGCGGAAGATGTCGTCGTCCAGCCGGCGGAGGTCCACCGGCTCGGAGACGAGCGGCGCGGGGGCCAGGCGGGGATCGAGCGGCGTCATCCGGGGCGCCCTCCTGGGGCCGGATTGCGCACCCGCGCCAGGTAGGTCACGTTGGGCTTCACGTTGAGGGCCTCGAGGACCTGGAACGCGCGCCGCGAGGCGCGGGCCCTGGCGATCCGCCCGCCCGCCGGATTCGCGTCGCCGAAGACGATGGCCCGCGCCGGGCAGGCCTGCTCGCAGGCGGTCCGCACCGCCCCCTCCGTCAGGGAGGTCCCCGCGGCCTTCGCGCGGAACTTCGCCTCGGTGATCCGCTGGACGCAGAAGGTGCACTTCTCCATCACGCCCACGCCGCGGACCGTGACCTGCGGGTTGTGGGCGAGCTCCTGGACGGGGGCGCGGAGGCCCCGCTTCTGGAAGCCGAAGAAGTTGAACCGGCGCACCTTGTAGGGGCAGTTGTTGGCGCAGTAGCGCGTCCCCACACAGCGGTTGTAGACCATCTCGTTGAGCCCCTCGGGGCTGTGCGTGGTGGCGTTTACGGGGCAGACCGTCTCGCAGGGCGCGTTGTCGCAATGCTGGCAGAGCATGGGCAGGTGGTGGACGCGGCCGTCGGCCTCCTCGTACCGGTCCACGCGGATCCAGTGCATCTCGCGGCCCTTCGCGCACTCCTCGCGGCCCACGGCGGGGACGTTGTTCTCCGCCTGGCAGGCCGCGACGCAGGCGCCGCATCCCACGCAGGCGCCGAGGTCGATCGCCATCGCCCACTTGGGGCCGCGGGAGTAGTCGTAAGGTTCGTACAGGTTCGCCTGGTTCGCGGGCGGCCGCCGGCGGCGGACGAAGTCCGGGTCCTTCAGGTATTCCTCGAGGGTGCCGTCGAGGACGATCCCGCGGCCCTGCTGGGAGAGCGTCTCCTGGACGCGGACGATCGGCCTGCGGCCGGCGGCTTTCTTTGCCTCCGCGCGGAGGGCGAGGCGCGGCGTCTCGGGATCTTCCAGCCCGAGCAAGGGGGCCGCGTTGGCCTCGCGGTGGCCCAGCGTCGCGGACAGCACGCCGTCGGCCATCCCGTTCTGGATGAGCGCGGGCAGTTCGAGAGACGCGTCCCCAACCCGGATCGCGACGAGGTCCCCCTCGGACACGCCGAGCTTCTTCGCGGTGCCGGGACCGAGGGAGACGAACCCGTCCCAGACGGCGCGCGTCACGGGATCGGGCAGTTCCCGCAGCCAGGCGTTGTCGGCGAAGCGGCCGTCGTGGAGGAAGGGATGGGGGAGGAGGACAAGCTCGAAGGCGCCGGCCGGGCCCTCCGGCGGCCTCGGGGCGGTTCCCGCGGCGATCGGGGGGAACTCGACGGCGTGCGGCTCGAACCGGCCGCCCCCGCGCAGGGCGTCCTCCCAGGCCCGGCGCCGTTGCCGTTCGATCTCCCTGGCGTCGATCGCGGCGGCCTCGCTCACGGCCGCGCGGCCCCAGCGGCGGCGGACGAAGTCGTGCCAGTCGCGGAGGGACCGGAGGTCGTCGCCCTCCGGCAGGAGCGCCTGGGTCCACTTGAGGAGCGACTCCGCCTCCTGGCGCGTGGAGTGGAGGGGGGCGATCACCGGCTGGGCGATGGATTCCACGCCGGGGCGCGGAGCGGCGTCGTTCCAGCACTCCAGGGAGTGGCTGCTGGGGAGCTTCACGGCGCAGGCCGAGACGGTCTCGTCGAGATAAAGGCCGTGTCCCACCGAGAGGCCGGCCCGCGCGATGAGCTTCTCGAAGCCGCTGCCGGGGAAGTCGCGGACGGGATTGACGCCGAGGAGGAGGAGCACGTCCGCGCCCTCGGAGAGGGCGGCGGCGACCGCGGCCGGCGGGCCG
>CAYNDR010000429.1:0-1959 GCA_964395295.1 uncultured Planctomycetales bacterium | reverse complement strand
GGGGGCGGCCGGGGGGGGGGGGGGGGGGGGGGGGGGGGGGGGGGGGGGCCCGGGCGGGGGGGGGGGGGGGGGGGGGGGGGGGGGAGGGATTCCACTCCAGCGTCTTCCCGGGCGCGTCGAGCGCGTGGTTGATCAGCGCCACGATTTCGTGGACGTGTCGCGGGAGGTGCGGGCCCGCGACGACGAGGGAGGCGCCGCGGTTCGCGCGCAGGTCGGCCGCCAGGCCGGTGGGCGCGTCTCCCCGGAGCGCCTCGATCAGTTCGCCGGCGAGTGCGGCCATTCGGGAAGGGGGCGCGGCGGTGCGGTGGTCGGCGTTCGAGCCCGTGAGCGTCATCGCGGACTCGACGACGTGGAGGCGGCTCATCGTGGCGTCGGGATTGCGTCCCTCGGCGAAGCGGCGGATGTTCTCGATCACCGCGCCGTCGGTCCCCAGGAAGTCGGAGTCGAGGCTCAGGATGACGCGGGCGCGGTCGAAGCGGGGGAGGCCCTCCCAGTCGGCGCCGGAGAGGTAGCGCCAGGCGGCGCGCCGGGGGCCGTCGTGGACGGCCTCGTGGACGAAGTGCCGCGCGCCGGGGGCGGCGCGGAGGAAGCGGCCCACGATCTCGCGCTCGGAGGGGCCGAGCGTGGCGCGGGTGACGAGGACGACGCGGCGGGCGGCCTTGAGCGCCTCGACGAGCTTCCGGTCCGCGGCGGCCCAGTCCGTCGGGGAGGCCGCGCCGAAGCGGCCGGGGTCGTAGAGCGAGAGGAGGGAGGCCTGCATGGCGGCGGAGGAGGCGCCGGCGTTCACGGGGTGGTCGGGGTTGCCTTCGATCTTCACGGGGCGGCCGTCGACGGTCTTGACGACCATGCCGTAGGGGAAGGGGCCGTCCGTCCAGGTGGAGGAGTAGTAGAGGGCGGCGCCGGGCTTCTGGTATTCGGGGCCGTCGGCGCGGCTGACGATGCGGCGGCGGGGCTTGCGGGTACAGCCAGCGAGGCCGAGGGCGAGGGCGGCGGAGGCCCCGAGCCGCTTGAGCAGTTCGCGGCGGGCGATCCTGTCATCCGCTCCCATGGCCATCCCGTTCACCTGTGGCAGGTCGTGCACGCCGTGGAGGCCCGCTGGGCCGGGGCGTCCGGGGCGCCGGGGCGTCCCGGCGGCGGGGCCTGCCGGTGGCAGTCCAGGCACCAGCTCATCTTGAGGCCGAACTGCCGCCTCACGCGTTCCATCGTCTCGACCGGGCCGTGGCACTCGCGGCAGGTCACGCCGCCGGCCATGTGGCGCGAGTGGTCGAAGTAGGCGAAGTCGGCGAGGTCGTTGACCTTGACACAGGGGATGGGCTGCTTCTTCTTGGCGATCTCCAGGAGGCGGGCGACATCGGGCTTGAGGCGCCCCTGGGCGTCCTTGGGCTGTACGTGGGCGTGGCAGTTCATGCAGGCGGAGACGGGCGGGACGGTGGCGTGGGGGCCTTTCTCGGCGAGGGTGTGGCAGTAGAGGCAGTCGATTCTCAGGGTGCCGGCGTGGGTGGCGTGGCTGAAGGCCAGGGGCTGTTCGGGGGCGTAGCCGGCCTCCAGGTGGGACGGCCAGAGGGCGTAGGCGCCGAAGGAAAGGCCGAGCATGGCGGCGCCGGCAAGGACGGCGGCCGCCGTGTAAACCCGTCGGTCGAACGTTCGGGTAAACATGAACGGGGCGGCGGGGGCTCGGGGCCCAGGCCCCGCCTAATCGCCGCTCTTTATAACAGGCTTCCGCTTCTTTCGTCCAGTAGGACCTTGGTCCCACGGCGGGGTGTTATATTGTCGGACATGCCTTTCTCCGGCATACATCGCCCGGATTTAGTCCTGCTGCTGGTCGGCCTGACGTTCGCATCATGCGCCGGCGGCGGGGGATCAGGCCGCGATTGGGCCGGACGGGATTGCAGGATTCTGGCCGACGGCCGGCTCGAGGAGCCGCTTGGAGCGATCGCCGGCGAGTACGCCCGGCTCGCC
>CAYNDR010000428.1:0-5453 GCA_964395295.1 uncultured Planctomycetales bacterium | reverse complement strand
AAGGAGAAGGGGATCGAGTTCGGGAACCCCGAGAACTTCCTGGGCTGGTCGCGCACCCAGCCGTCGATGGTCCTCCACGAGCTGGCCCACGCCTACCACCACCAGGTCCTCGGCTACGGCCACGCCGGGATCAAGGAGGCCTTCAAGCGGGCGGTGGAGGGCAAGGGCTACGAGTCGGTGCTCTACTACGACGGGACGAAGAAGAAGGCCTACGCGCTGAACAACGACCAGGAATACTTCGCGGAGCTCTCCGAGGCCTGGTTCGGGACGAACGACTTCTTCCCGTTCGTCCGCGGCGAGCTGATCGTGCACGACCCGGAGATGGCGAAGCTGGTCAAGGAGGTGTGGGGGAAGGCCGACTGAGGGACGGGCTCGACGAGCCTACGCTTCCGCCTCCCGCTCGCACTCTCGGCGGAGACGCTCCTCCAGCTCCTTCAGCTCGGGGCAACGTTCTTTCATGCCCCTGTAGTTATGCAGGGCCTCGGCCATAAGCTCGATCCTTCCTCCTCCCACCCGCCGGGAATACCCTTGCTTGCGGAGGAAGGGCTCGAAGATGTTCTCTTTGACCCGATTGTCATTCCTGACTTCCGTCCAGTCTTGCGCCAACTTCCCCGCATGACCCGAGAGGAGCCACGCTTCAACCTCCTGGACGGCCGCGCAGCAGATTAGCCTTACTCCCTCCTTTTCAGCTTCGTTCTCGAGTCCATCGAACTCCGCAGACCGATCCTTGCCGTCGGCGTCGGGAAGGAAGAGGATGATGCTGAAATGGCGGTACCGCACGATAATCTGCCGGCGAAGCAGGTCTTTCGCATGCTCGTATCCGCTCACCTTTGGATTATCGAGCACCTTGACGAAGGCGTTGGGCTTGCCGCATTCCTGAAGCATCGTTTCCAGGAGCGGCTTGAGGATGTATCCGTTGTAGGTGGGATCTTCGGGGACCGCGAGGACCTTCAGGCTCACAAGGCGCCCTCGAGCCAGCCCTCGGCGAACAGATCCCCGATCGGCTGCTTCCGCCGGATGAGATCAATGAAGTTTCGTATTTCAGTCAGCGGCTTGATGATCGAAGAACCCCTCTTCTCATCCCTCTTGCAGAAGAAGGTGTGCTTGTAGTCGGCCTCTTTCAGCCATGCCAGGACGATGGGGGAGTGGGTCGTGGCGATGACCTGACGCCCATCCCGGGCGGACTGGGAACGCAGAAGCTCGACAAGCAGCCTCAGCCGGCTCGGGTGGATGCCGTTCTCGATCTCCTCGATGGTCAGCACATCCGGCATGTCCGGCTGGAAGAAGGCCGCCGTGATCGCCGAGAACCTCAGGGTGCCGTCCGAAAGGATCTGGGCCGGGAGATCCTTCCCGTTTTCCTTGAGGGCGAAAAGGGGCTCTTCGAGGGCCCCGCTCATCACCGAGACATCGTCGAGTTCCGCCGGATTAAGCTGCTTGAGCCATGAAACATAGGCCTTTCGGGTTCCCTCATCCGCGATGATCGCCTTGACCAGGGCTGCGAAGTTCTCGCCCCGATCGCCCATCCTCCTTACGGCCTGGGCCTTCGCGTACTGGCGAAGTTCGGCGGGGGACGGGTCGATCCTCTGCATGTTGCTCAGGCCCCTGAGGCACTCCTCCGCGATCTTCCGGTGCTCAGGAAGGCAATCGGCGTGGTGGGGGATTTGTCCGACAACAGGCCTGGACCGCTCGAATTGGAGATGAGGCTGTGTCCCCTTTTTCTTGTGAAAGTAGACCACCTCGAAAACGGGCTCATCCGGGGGATTATCAATGGAACCGCTGTCGAAAATGGTTCTCCCCTCGGCCAGCAGTTTCTCGCCGCGGATGGTTCTCAACGACGGGGAGAGGCTGACCGTGTATTCGATCCTTGTCCCCGGATGGCCGGGGGACTCAAGGATGACGGAAAAGGAAATATCGGGATCGGAAGGCTGCCCGCCGTTCTGAACGGGAGCGAAGGCGGCCCTCGCGCTCCCGCCCCGCACAGGCTCCCAGACTTCATTGGCGGCCCCCTTCGTCTTGCCGTTCAGGATTTCCTCCACGGTGAAGCCGTATCCGATCCCCTGCAACACTCGCAATGCGTCAAGGAAGTTTGATTTCCCGCTCGCGTTGGTGCCGACAAAAAGGTTCAGGCTAGAGAGGTTGA
This sequence comes from uncultured Planctomycetales bacterium, assembly GCA_964395295.1. GTDB lineage: Bacteria > Planctomycetota > MHYJ01 > MHYJ01 > JACPRB01 > CAYNDR01. The sequence goes on along the minus strand of CAYNDR010000428.1, from coordinate 3,313 downwards.
GATGGACGTCTTCGAGGCTCTTGAATCCCCGGATGGTGATCTCACGAAACAACGCAAATCCTCCCCGATTCCTCGATCACGCCGCAAGGGATGATATCAGGAGAGAGGATCGAGATTAAGAACTTGCTGCTACACCGCCCCCGCCCGGTGGAGCAGATAGAGGATGCCGAATCCCACCGCGGTGGTGGCGGCCGTCACCGGCAGCCCCGCTTTAAAATACCCCCAGAAGCCGATCTTTGCCCGGTCCCGAGAGAGCTCCAGCACGATCATGTTCGCCACCGATCCCACGATCGTCAGGTTCCCCGCGAACGTGGAGGCCATCGCCACCAGCGTCCACTCGTAATCCCCCGAGACCCAGCCCCGCGCCACGAGGACGAAGGGCACGTTCGAGACGACGTTCGACATCGCCACCGTGAAGACGCACAGGATCCCGCCCGCCTCGTCGAACAGCGGCGCCGCCGCCCCGTGGAGGGCCGGGAGGATCCGCGTCCGGTCGATCCCCGCCACCACCACGAAGAGCCCGCAGAAGAAGACGAGCAGGCCCCAGTCCACGTGCCGGAAGGCCTCCGCCGGCCGGTAGCGCCCGGACAGGATCACCGCCACCGCCCCCGCCAGCGCCACCATCGGGAGCTTCTGCCCCGCCTCGATCCCCGGAATCCACCGCTCCAAGGGCAGGAGGAATCCCGCCGTCATCAGGCCCAGGGCGGCCATGACGCGCGCGATCACCGCGCCGTGCACGCGCGGGAGCTCCAGCGCCGAGACGTCGAACGCGCCCCCCAGGTCCCGGGCATAGAGGGCGCGCAGGACCGCCCAGTCGATGGCGAGCCCCGCGGCCCCCACCGGCAGGAGGACCAGGAAGAACTTCCCGTAGGAGATCCCCGAGAAGATCCCCACGAGCATGTTCTGCGGATTCCCCGTGAGGGTCATCACGCTCCCGATGTTCGCGGAGGTCACCAGCGCGATGAGGAACGGGACCGGGTTCAGCCGCGCCCGCAGGACCGCCCCGAGCACGATGGGCGTGAAGAGGACGCAGACCGTGTCGTTGACGAAGAGCGCCGAAAGCACCCCCGAGGCCGCCACCAGCAGGGCCAGCAGTCTCCGCGGGTTCCCCGCCCTCAGGAGGATCCAGGTGGAGACGTACTCGAAGAACCGCGCCAGCCGGAGATAGGCCACCACCACCATCATCCCCAGCAGCAGCGCCACCGTCTCCCAGCTGATCGCCCCCCGCGCGGCCTCCGTGAAGGGGACGATCCCCAGCCCCACCATGAGCACCCCCCCCGCCAGCGACGCGGAGGGGCGGTCCAGGTTGAGGAACCGGATCTTCTGCAGCGAGATCAGCACGTACGTCGCCGCGAAGACCGCCAGGGAGGCGACGGTCGCGAAGTTCCAGGTCATCGGGAAGAACAGTATATCGACTTCGCCGCCCCCTCCTGATAAAATCCGCCCCATGCGGCTCCTCTTCCTCCTGGCGCTCTCCGCCCCCGGCGGCGACTGGGAATACCGCCAGGGCGTCGGATTCGTCGACACCGCCACGATGGAGCGCAAGACCCCCGAGGAGTTCCTCCAGCACGGGCTGGCCCTGCGGAAGGCCGGGAGCCACGCCGCCGCGGCCCGCGCCTTCGACCTGATCGTCCAGCACGTCCGGGAATCCGGCCTCTCCGAGTCCGCGCGCTTCGAGGGGGCCGAGACCCGCTTCCAGGCCGGCGACTTCTACGAGGCCTGCCGGGCGTTCGAGGACTTCGTGGCCCGCCACCCCCAGTCCGACCGGGCCACGGCCGCCAAGCGCCGGATCATGGACTCCGCCCTCGAGATGGCGCACCGGGGGCACACGGAGACCCTCCTCGGCCTCCCGCTCCTGTCGACCTCGAAGGCCGGGGTCGAGAAGCTCCGCGAAGTCCTCCGGCGCTACCCCCGCGAGGACTTCAGCCCCGAGTTCTACCAGCTCCTGGGGCTCTTCTTCTATGGCCGCGAGGAGCACGACGCCGCCGAGGTGGAGTTCACCACCGTCCTGGAGCAGTACCCGGACTCGCCCCTGACGGTGCCCGCCCTCTATTACCTGGGCTGTTCGTGCCGGGCCCGCTTCGACGACCTCCCCTACGACGTCAAGCCCCTCAAGGACGCCAAGCGCCACTTCGGGCGCTTCGTCGAGGAGGCCGACCGGCTGCGCCGCCTCTCCTCCAAGGGCGAGGAGTGGGTCAACCGGTTCCTGCCCGAGGCGCGCGCCCACATCGCCCGGATCAACGACCTCTTGGCGGAGAAGGAGCTCCGGACCGCCGAGTACTACCGCTGGAAGGGCTACCCGAACTCCGCCGCGGTCTCCTACCGCGCCATCCTCCGCTCCTTCCCGGCCACCCGGTCGGCGGGGAAGGCTCGCGAGAGGCTCCAGGAGCTGGGCGAGCCGGCCCCCCCGGCCCCTCCCCCTCCCGTGCCCGAGGAACGCAAGAAGTGACCCCTCCCCCGCCGCCGCAGGGAGACCATCACCCGCCGAAACCGGAGAACGACAAAATGGACGGTCTATTTTGTCGTGCCTCCCGCGGGGGGGCGGCCATCCTGCTCCTCCTGGCGGCCTCCTGCGGATACCGGGTGGGCGGCCTCTACGAGGACTACCGGGCGGGGGTCCGCGTCGACGTCCTGGACAACCTGACCGAGCGCCGCACCCACGAGTTCGACCTCACCCAGGCGGTCGTCCGCGAGATGGCCTCGCGCGGGATCCGCGCCAACGTCCCGGACGCGCCCTTCACCCTCACCGGACGGATCCGGGACATCCGCACGCCGTCGGTCGTCGAGGGCAAGACCGACGCGGTGCTGGTGGGATCGCTCTCGATCCGCCTGCAGATCGAGCTCACCGACGGGAACGGGGACCTCCGCTGGAAGGACGAGAAGACCGAGGCGGTCTCCTTCGCCTCCCTCCGGGGCGAATCCCCCGAAACCGCCCGGCGGGAGGCCTTCGACCGCCTGGCGCGGTGGATCGTGGCCCATTTCGAAAAGGAGTGGTAGCGCGGCGCCCCGTTTTGGTGTAGGATGAAAGGTCCGGTAAGAGCGTAGGACGATGGACTTCGACGACGAACCCCAGCCCCCCAAGGAGGAGCCCCGCCGGAGGCCCCGCAGCTTCCTCCTCCTGCTGGTCCTCGCCCTGGCGGTGCTGACGGTCTTCTACTACGGAAAGGCGGTCATCGGCACCTCCAAGGTGGTCGAGGTGGGGATCGAGCAGTACCGCGAGCTCCTCAAGGACGGCAAGGTCAAGGAGGTCTGGGTCGACGGGGACGATCTGACCGCCGACCTCAAGAGCGGCCACGTGGTGGACTCCAAGGAG
>CAYNDR010000427.1:0-5462 GCA_964395295.1 uncultured Planctomycetales bacterium | reverse complement strand
CTGGAAGCCCGGGAGTTGGATTTCAATCAGGGGGGTGGGTTGCGGAACTGCTGCGGGGGGGACAGGACCTCAGGCTTCCTGCCTCTGGGCGCTCCGGCTCCCCGCGCCGCGGGCGTAGGCCAGGAGGGCGTCGAACTGGCGCCAGAAGCCCTTCTCCTCCACCCCCCAGGGGGCCTTGAAGAAGCAGGCCAGGTGCTTCATCACGCCGCCCTCGGCGCGGCGGTGCGCCAGCTCCGCGAACCGCACCATGTCCAGCGCCAGCGGCGCCGCGAGCGCCGAGTCGCACCCCTGCCAGATGAACTGCAGGGACATCCGCGTCCCCAGGAACCCCGTGAAGTGGATGAAGTCCCAGGCCGTCTTCCAGTCCCCCAGCGACGGGACGTAGTCGATGCGCACGCGGGTATGCATCGAGTCGTCCTTGAAGATGTCCCGCAGGGCGCTGTCCTTGTCCTGGATCTTGGCCCGGTTCGCGTCGGGCTGGTCGAGGACCTTCCCGTCGCGGTTCCCCAGCATGTTGTAGCCCTCCCAGGAGAGGACCTTGAGGTTCCGCGCCACGAACATGGGCCCCAGCGCCGTCTTCATCAGCGTCTCGCCCGTCTTCCCGTCGCGCCCGGCGTGCGGGACGCCGCGGCGGCGGGCCAGCGCGTCCAGCGCGTCGCAGCACGACCCCATGCAGGTGGTGAAGTTGACGAAGGGGCACCCCGCCTCGATCGCGGCCGTGGCGTAGAGGACGCTCGCCGGGAAGAGGTCCCGCCGGTCGGCCTCCAGGAGCGCCAGGAACGACTCGATGTAGCTGAACTCGCGCGGCGGCGTCCAGGCCGGCTCCGCGGAGGCCAGGTAGAGCACGGCCACGTCGGCGAGCCCGTTCTCCCTGCGGAACTCCGCGAGGTCCGCCTGGATCGCGCGGACGATCTCCCGGAGGGGCAGGCGGTCCATCCGGGCCGGGTCCGGGGCGATCGAGCGGACGCCCGCGCCGCCGCCCAGGCTCGTGCCCGGCCGCAGGTTCCGCGACCAGCGGGCCAGGGCCGGACGGACGGCCTCCATGACCTTCGGGGTGATCACGCCGTTCTCGCGGGCGAACTCCTCGGCCGAGGCCACGAGGTCCACCGGCCGGATCTCGTGCCCGCCGAAGACCGCCTCGTCGAGCCCCATCAGCCCGAGGTCCCGGAACTCCGGCAGTTCGCTCACCAGCCCGGTCGTGCCGAGGACGCCGGCCTTGATGGCCTCCACGCCCGTGATCGCGAGGGTCGAGACGCCCCCGCACGCCCCCACCACCCAGACTCCCACTTTCCGCTCCATGCCGCCTCCTCGTTTACGACAAAACGGACGGTCCATTTTGTCGTAAGGTCATTTGATGTTCTTCAGCAGGACGTCGCAGGTCACCAGCACGTAGCTCGTCACCAGAAGGGGGTCCCCCTCGTACCAGGCCGGGTTGTCGTTCTTCCACATCTTCGATTCGCGGACGCTCTGGAGGAACTTGGCGGCCATCTCCCGCGGCCAGTCGTGCTTCTTCCCGTCGAAGGTCTCGAACGGGTTCTCGCCGTAGGCGTCCAGCGCCCGGGCCATGATCAGGTAATAATAGTAGAGCCCCCGCTCGTGCTGGCGCGTCGCCTTGTCGTACGGGAAGCCCGGGTGCGCCTCGACCGAGTAGTTCTTCCGCACCCAGTCCACCGCCGCCTTCACCTCGGGGGAATCCTTCGGGAGGCCCGCGTAGAGGTAGGTCTTGATCCCGTCGTAGGTCATGGACCCGTAGCTCTGGATCACCTCCCTGTCGGCGATCTTCCGCGTGGCCGCCTTGTGGATCTTGGGGTCGCCGGAGGCGGCGTAGTAGAGCCCGCCGTCCTCGCCGACCGAGAGCCCATGCTTCCTGAGCTCCGCCAGGAACTCGGCGTCGGTGTTGACCTCGGTGCTGTTCTGGCAGCGGCGGACGTACTTGATCACGAGTTCCCAGAACTCCTTGTCCCGCGGCAGCCCCGCCCGCTCGGCCATGATGAGGCCCTCGGCGGCGAAACCGGTCACCGAGAGATTGGCAATGTCGGCCTTCTTGACGAAGGGCTGGCCCGTCTTGGGATCCATCTTGGGCTCCTCGTCGCCGTAGCCCAGGCCGCCGGCCCCGAGGCCCTCCTTGAGCTGGTTGTGCTTGAGGTAGGCCTGCGCCCCGCGCAGGATGTCCCGGACCCGGTCGGTCTGCTCCACGGAGGACAGCGCCATCATGGCGATCGCGGTCGTGTAGGTCTTGAGGAATCCGCCGGTGGGGCCCTCCCCGAAGGAACCGTCCGGATTCGCCCGCGAAAGGAGATACGCCGCGGCCTTGTCGATGGGCTCCTTGTACCTGGCCTTGACCTCCTTCGGCGCGTTGGCCAGCGCCGTGTGGATGAGGCCGGGGTCGGCGGCGCTCGCCCTCCGCGCGCCGCGCGGGCCCATCTCCCCGGCCCCGTCGGCGCCCTGCTGGCCCGTCAGCCAGTCCGCCGCCGCGACGTAAGTCCCGGTCAACCGCTTCGCCAGGTCTTCCTCCTGCGCGGCCGAGGCGCCCAGGGGCGCGGCCAGCAGGACGGCCGTCAGGATCTTCTTCATGGCATCTTCCCCAGGAAATATCTCCGGACCACTCCGTCGTATCTCGGGTTCCAGTCGGGACGGTCCTTCAGGGCGGCCAGGGACCGCAGGACCGCCTCGGAATCCGCGGCGGGGCGCGCCGGGTCCGGCGAGTCCGGCCCGACCGCCACGGGCAGGCCCGCCGCCTGCCGCTCCAGCTTGAGGTCCGCCGTCGCGGGGGGCGGGGCGTGGACCACGCGGCCCGCCGCCGCCAGCTGGGCGCCCAGGCCTCCGACGGCCTCCGCGACCGCGTCCCGCAGGCGCTCCGTCTTCGCGTCGGCGCCCCCGGCCTCCAGGATATCCCTCTCCAGCTTCACCCCCACCGCCTGGAGGACCGCCAGCGCCTTCTCCAGCTCCCCCTCCCGCAGGAGGTCCACCGCGCGGCGGAGCTCGGGATCGGCGGCGGCCAGCGCCTCCAGCTTCACGGCCTGGGCCTTCGCGGCCTCCTCGAGCGCCGGATTCCCCGCGGCGCCCGAGCGCTCCGGGGCGGGCACCACGAAGAGGGCGCCCATGAGGAGCGCGCTCCCCGCCAGGAGCTTCGCCTCGCGCGGGAGGCGCATCGGGGGGAGCTCCGCGCGGGAGAGCGCCCGGGCCGCGTCGGCCCCCTGGGCGCCTTCCATGGCGCCGGAGCACTCCACCGCGGTGGAGAGCCGCTCCTCGAGCCCGAGCGCGCGGTCCAGGTAGACCGCGCAGTCCCGCACCGAGAACGAGCGGGCCCACTCGCGCGCCGCCATGCCCAGCGGGACCGCCGCGAGGACCGTCACCGCCAGGGAGCGCGGCACGGTCAGGCCCAGCACCTTGGAGGCCGCCAGGTAGACGCAGGCGAGGATCGAGGCGTAGAAGGCCCACCTTGCGGCCGCCGTCGCGGCGCGGGCGAGCCTGATGCGGCGCCGGTGCGCCGCCAGCTTTTCCAGGAGATCTTCCACTACGGGTCCTTCTTCTCCTCGCCCTTCTGATCGGGCAGGGGCGTCCCGCCCGGCCCCTTGTTCTTGTAGTAGGAGGGGGCCTCCCCCTCGTGCTCGTGCTCGCGGTCGTCCGCCCTCCACTTGACGGGGGCCTTGGCGACCTCGCTCTCAATGGCCGCGATCTCCTTCAGCTCGCCCCCGGTGGGCGGCCGGAAGATGACGCGGATCGGGGTGCCCGACATCGGCAGGATCATGTAGTTGGAGGCGTACTGGGTATCGTCCTCGGCCTCGGGGAGCGGGTTGTCCAGGAGCGACGACTTGTCGCGGAACGTCGTCACGAGGGACCGGGTGCCGGTGCAGGCCAGGACCTTGTGGCGGCGATCCAGGGTGGGGGTGGTGGGATCGATGACCTCCGTCCACTGCCCCACGTAGGTCCAGCCCACCCGCGGCATGGGGCCCTCGCGCTTGAGGCTCACCACGAGGTCCTCGGACCGGTGCGTGACCGTCTTGCCGTCCTTGTCCTCCCACTGGATCAGCACGACCACGCGGGAGCCCTGCTTGGGGTCTTCCACGCCCAGCCTCCTCGGAACCCGGCCGCGCCTGAGCCCCGCCAGCGTCAAGGCCGTGTCCAGCGACTGGATGTCGGTCTCGATCTGCACCACGGTCTCGTGGACCTTGCCGGACTCGGCGCAGCCGAAGAGCTCGATGACGCCCCGGCGGACCAGGATGTGGCCGGGCACGACGACGCCGCTGATCAACTTCCCGTCGGCGCCGGGGCGCTCGAAGATGAATCCGCCGCTGTTGGGAAGGGGGAGGTAGTTGTATTTCTCCCCGGCCTTCTCGTCCAGCGGCATCGCCGGCTCATCCACGGGGGGGACGACCAGCTTGGGATTCGGCTTCTCCGTCGTCTCGAGGCTTTCCTGGGGCGGGGGGGCCGGCTCCGAAGGGGGAGGCGGAGCCCCCTTCCCGGCCTCCTGCCGGGCCGCCGAGGCGGACGCGGGGACCGGATGGGCAACGACCTCGCCCTCCACCTTCACGCGGGCCGGCGCGGCGGACTGCCTCCTCACCACGGGATCGTCACTGCGGACCACGTAGACGATCGCCGCCACCCCGAGGATCACGCAGAAAACCAGAAGCGCGATGGCCCCTCGACTCGATTGCATTTCGAACCTCCCGCAACGATAACCTATCCTGTCCCTGGGAGAGCAAACGGATTGCCACGGGACACGCCACAACCGGCTGGACGACAAGGGATTACAATGCCCCATAACGACCGGGACTCGGGATTGACTACTTTCTATACACCCACTGGCTCAACTGCTAACCCCGTCGAGTCGCCACGGAGTTAACACTGTTAACGCAGTGGCGACTCGACGGGGTTAACACGCAGAGCATTTTCCACGGACTGGAGGAGGATAATCAACGAGTCGTCGCCCGCGGCCGCCCCCTTGAGGGCCTCGATCGTCTTCTCAACCCATCCCGCCGCCCTCTCCCCCTTGAGCCGCCCCGCCTGCCTGGCAACCAGGATCGCCCGTTCGCGATCAAACACCTCACGGACAACCCCCAGCGCCTCGGACAAATCGGGCGCGTGGACCTTGAGGAGCCGGGCCTGGGCCCCATGCACGCCAATCCCTCGCGGCCCCGCGGGGGCCAGGAATTCATCAAGGACCCCTGCCAACAAAGAGACCGTCGCCGAGAAAAGGGCCCGGGGCTCGCCCTCCCGGAGGGCCGCCAGCCTCCGGCGCGCCCGCCCCCCGCCCCCTTCCCCGCCGAACCGGCCCGCCTCCGCAAGCGCCTCCCGCATCGCCCGCGCCTCCTCCCGGAGGGCCAGGGCCGTATCGAACGGCGACGCGGAGTGGAAGACCTTCACCACCGCGACGGGCTCCCGGCCTCGGGCCTCCTCCGGCCTCCCCTGCTCCGCGGGATCAAAGGCGGCCTCCACCTCAACTTCCACCGGGGCCGCGA
>CAYNDR010000426.1:0-5482 GCA_964395295.1 uncultured Planctomycetales bacterium | reverse complement strand
GTCCAGGATCAGCGGCTCGATCACGACTCCCCCGCCCTCCGCGTCCCGGACCGCCTCTCCCTTGTCGTCGCCCTTGTAGAGGGTCGGGTGCGCTGTCAGCACGAACCTGTCCTTCTTGCGTCCCTCCCCTTCCACCAGCGCCTTCCAGAAATGGGCCTCCTTGATCGGGATCGACGCGACGATCCCTTCCCCCCGCAAAAGGTCCAGCACCCGATCCTGACCCTTCTCCTCGGTAGAAGGAGGCCCTCCCTGCCGCGTCAGGACCTCCAGCGGCTCGGGATCCTCGGCCCCTTTCCGACCGACCACCTTCCAGAAACTCCCCGCGCCTTCGAGGCTCTTCAGGTGGATCCGCGAGAGGGAAGGCGAAAGTGACCGGATGACCACCGTCAGGACCCCCGTCTGGCGCTCCAGGAAGGGGGTCACGGCGTATCTCCCCTGGAGGCCCGTATCGCTGTCTCTCAACTGGGGATCACGAGGGGCCTTCGCCATCAAGCCTTTGAGCTCGGCATCGGTCAGGACCACCTCCACCATGCCACTCCTGCTCTCGAGCGTCTCGGTGCCTTTTTCCCAAATGAAGAGGCTACAGGAGGGCAGTAATTTATATGTAGCGCCCGCTTGCCGGATGGACAATTCCTTGAACTTCCTTTTCCAGAAAGCCGTGTTCCATATGAAGATGGAGCCGGAGACCCCTTCCCCTTTTCGAAGCGATACGACCCTATCCCAGGATTCCCACTGACAGGAATCCTCCAGCGTATAGGAATATCCGCTAACTACACCAAGCCCGAAAGTCGTATCGTTGTCCCCGTCCGGTTTGTAGCGCCAAAGCTGGCACAGGTTACAGTTGTCATAATGGCGATACATTTGCGTTCTAATCGGACTATCCCAGATGGACCGGAACACGGTCGTGAGGAGGCCCGTCTTGAGATCCACGTGGGCCGCACGGGAAAACCTCCCCTTCACAACGGGGATGGTCTGCTGGAAGGGACCCTTGGCATCCTGCCGGGAAGCCTCTTCCGCGTCCTGCCGGCAGGCCAAGGACCATCCCCCCATTGTCAGCGCCAGGAACGTCGCGGCGACTTCAATCCTCATGGAGATGCCTCCTCGAAACCCCATCACCATTAATCTCCGAGGGGACGGGGATCCTCCCCGACGGGTATGTTGTCTCCCGGACCATACCCCGGATAGGCCGCCTGGTTTCTTCCGTGGTTGGTCGTCTTGTCATAGTTCTTATCCGCATCCTCATAAGTCTTCCACAAGCCATCGAGCTTCTTGTTGAGCTCTTCCAAAAGACCATCGAGCTTCTCGTCCCCCGCTTTACGTAATTTCTCTAACGTATCTTCCGGCCAAAGGTGCGCCTCGACCACGACTTGAGTGTTGGCCAAGCCTTCGATCGCCGCCTTGGCGGGGGTCCTGTAGCTCTCGTTATAGATCTTCCTGTGTCCGTCCTCATGCGTCTGCAACGCCTTGATCAATGCATCCCAAGCCGCCTTGGTCTTCGGGCCGGCCTGGCCATACTGCTTCCAGTTGGGCATCTTGATCGTGCTTTCAAGCGACAAGGGGTCAAAATCAATCCCCAGGATGATGCGCGTCATCACCCCCGGGGTCTTGCATTTCGGGCACTCCAGTCTCCCAGTACTTTCCAGCTCTTTCTTGTCTCCTTCCGGTTTTTTCATCTCCCCACGATGCTCACCAGCCTCACTCGGACCGAAAACCTTCTTTATCGCCTCATCCAAGTCTCTCCCGCGGTTGGGATTCCCCTTGGCGTCCGTTATTGGACAATCGACGTCCACCCGGACCGTCGTGTCCGGCGTCTGGACCTTGTATTTCGAATCCCTGCCCTCAACCCGAACCGCGAAATAGTCGCAGTCTCCCACCTTGGCCGACCAGTGCCACTTCTTCTCGCCGGCCTTCCCACGCGGCGGCTCAAGATTCCCCTCCCCGCGCAGCGGGAATTGGGCCGCGGTAATGGGCTTGGCAAAGCCCGCCTGGATGCCGATCTCATCGGGACTGTCGGGTCTTCTCAGCACGTCGAATGCCTGTACTTCGTTCTGGATGTCCACGTGCGTCCCGTCGAACGACAGGAATCTCCACCCCCGGGGCGGAATGAAGACCTTGCTCGTAATGCGCAGGAGGTCCTGGCCCGCGGGGCCCTTGTAGGATTGCATCTTGGCCGCCCGCGTGGCCTCCTCGTCCTTGTAGTCTATCTTGCCGTCCTTGACGACGCCTCGTTCCTTCTGGAGAACCCGGTGCTTCTTGTCCTCCTCCTGGGCCTCCCCAAAAGACAGGATCGGAACCACCGACAGAAACGCCGACAGCACCCTCATCCACCGCGTCCGCCGCGCCGTCTTATCTCTCCCCATTCTCGATCTCCTTCACCACGTCCGCCGCGTATTCCACGAAGGCGCCCCCCCCCTTCGGCATCCCGCGAAGGACCTTCAGGCCTTCCTCTCTCCTCCCTCGATCGACTAGGTGCCTCCCGTAGACGATCCGCGCCTTGCACGAATATTCGTCCACGATCCCAGAAAAGGTCAGTTCCCGCAGCAACTCCATGCCCCGCGCCTTCAACCCCTCGTCCACCCCGACGGAAAACGAGGATATGTTGCCCGCCGCGTACGCGGCCCGGCGCTCCATGACGTTGCCCTCCCGCCGTTCCAGCGCCTTCATGAACTCCCGGATCGCCCTGTTCCGGTCCCCCATCCAGTACATGCTGTCGGCCAGCCCATAATGCAGGTAATCCTTCCCGATCTCCTTCAAACCCCCGAATTCCATCCCCTGAAGCCGCTCAAAGAGTTCCCTCGCCTCCCCGAATCGCTCCGTCACAAAGAGAAAGTCCGCCACCATGACGACGAACCGCTGCCGTTCCGTCATGGTGGCCAGCACCTCGGGAAAAGCGCAAAGGTAACCGTGCTCCACGCCCCACTTCAGCCGCCGGTAATTGTTCGGCTCGCCTCCCCGCTCCAGGATCCTCGTTTCGCGGTCCAGCGCCGCCAGCTTTTCGTACCAGCCCATCGCCTCCTTCTTCCGGCCCCTCCAGAATTCCAAGAAACCCAGCGCCAGCGCGCATTTTTCCCTCAGATCGTCCAGGTACCAGCCGCAGGTCCGCCGGTTGACGATCATCCCCGGAAGAACCTCCGCCTTCTTGAAGCTTCCGAAGATGTTCTTCCCGCTCTCGCAAGGGGGAGGCTCCGAGACCTCACGGACCTTGCCGGTCACCTCGAAGGCCGACAGGTCCCTGTCGAGTTCCTCCACCTTCTGGAGCCATTCCCAGGCCCTGCGGTAGAGCCGGTCCGATTGGATCGGATCCAGGATCATCCGGAAAGCGAAGCCGGCCAGGTCCACCAGAACCTCTCCCCTGTAGAGGCCGTACTCATCTTCCTTGAGGAACTCCAGCGCCGAGCGCTCCGCCGCCTCCCGCGCCCTCGGCCCCGAGGGAACGCCTTCCATCCGGGCGATCCGCGAACTCTTCTGAAGCAGTTCCCCCCGCATCTCCCGCAGGGCCGCCGGAGGAATACCTTGCCCGACGCCCCGGACCAGGGATGCCTGCAGCCGACTTGTTTCCTCCTTCAGGCGAAGGATGGCCTCCGAAGCCCTGGACGCGTTCCCAGGATCGAACAGCGCCAGAAGACACTTGATCCGATAACACCCCGCCGCCTCCGCATATACCCCCCCGGCATGCTCGCGGCGGAGATCCTCGTAGAGCAACAGCGCCTCAAGATATTCCCGCTCCTTCAGCCGTTTCTCCTCCGCACGGCGATAAAGAACCCATCCTTCCCCGTACCGCTCGATGTCCCAAAGCCTCCGAGCCTCGGCCAGCTTCCGCCGAATCCTCTCCCCGACGACCTTCTTCACCCCCTCCAGCGCCTTCCGCTCCTCCTCCGTCATGGTCCGACGCTCGACGATCTTCAGAATCTCAAGACCGTCCTCGTAGTATTCCACCGCCAGACGCGCCCGCCGGAAGCGCATCATCAGATCGCCCCCGCACTCCGCCGCCTTGGCCTGGGCCACTCCCTCGAACTTCGCCCCCACGGCGTTGATCGCCTCCAGCGCGTCACGGATCCCGTGCAGGTCTCCAAGACAACGGGCGATCTCAAGGGCACCCTCGACCGTGAAAGCCTCCAGATCCCATTCCGAAGGGGAAGGGAAGGGGGCGTACAGCCGGGCCGCGGCCTCCTTCGCCGGCTCTCCCCGGGCCCGCGCCGCCTTCTCACCGGCGGCTTGGGCCTGCGTCCACGCGGCCATCCGGTCCGGGGAAAGGACGACCGGCCCCGCGGCCCGGAGGGCTTTCAGCGGACTCTTCTCCAGCTTCCTGTGGTAGAGCGCCAGCGCCACCCTCAAAGGATAGCCCCCCCGATCGGAGGACCCCCGGTTCAGGAGACGCCGGCAGAGGCTCAGATCCTCCCGCCCGAAGTCCCGCCTATCGATCTTCTCGGCCGCCTCCTCGAGGAAGGCGAGGCTCGCCGCCTCCGCCTTGAGGTCGGCCGGGGATACGGTCGCCGCCCGCCCTTTCTTTGCGGGAGAAAAAGGAGCGGGACCGGCCGCTGGAGCCGCCGGCGCAGGGAAGGCTGCGGAGGAAGGAGGGGGAGACTCGCCTGTCTTCGCTGGAGGAAGGGCCGGGACGGGAGGCGGCGGATCGACGGCCGCCGGAGGGGGCCCCGGCTCGCCGGGGACGGACCGTCCGAATCCGGGGGCCGCCTTCTCCAGCTCTTTCTCGATGACGCAGGAGACGGCAACCCTCCGGGAAACCAGCACGTCCGGCGAAGAAACCACCAGCGTCCCTTTCAGCTCCGGGGCCGAGGCCCCGCGCGGATCCACCGAGACGCGGAACTCGCCGTCGCCCCTCCCGATCGAGGGCGTTACGGAGATCCATGTCTCCCTACACGCCACCTTCCAGGATGTCTTCAGCCCCTCCGGATCGATGAAGACCCTTACCCTGCGCTCGTCCGGTCGTTTCCCTTCCGGAACCGTAAAGACCAGATCCGATTCCGACACGCGCACCGACGGGGCCTTGAGCGATAGGGCAAGGGGGACACGCAGTTCACGACGAAGCTCCCTGAGCTTCAGCGCCAGCGTCCCCTTGTGCAATCCCCCGCCCAGTCCGGCGGTCTTCATGGTGACGGGAAAAGATGCCGGAAGGCGGCCCTCGGGAGATTCGAAGGTTATCCACGGCTGATCCGCCTCCGCCTGATAATCGGCGCCTTTGAAGGCCGACGTGTCGACGGTGACGGCCCGGGGCTCCTCCGCTCCCACCCAGCCTTCCAGCGCCTGTTCGGAAAGGACCTCGACGGCAGGCCGAGGGGAACCATGGGTGCATCCCCAGGCTAGGCCCCAGAAAAACGGCAGGAAACAAGGGAGAAAGAAAGCCCGGCATTGCATCCCTCTCTCATCCGGCCGGCTGCCAGGGTCCATTGCCTTCACGCGCCCGCCCCCTATCCCAAGGTCTTCAAAACGGAGTCGGCCCGGAGGCCCAGCAGGAACGACAGCA
>CAYNDR010000425.1:0-5482 GCA_964395295.1 uncultured Planctomycetales bacterium | reverse complement strand
CCATTCTCGATTCTTGATTCTCGATTCTGGCCACGACCAGGGACTGAACGCATACGAAGGATGTAGTCCCCCCTGCTGGAACGAATGACCAGACGGTCAAGGACCAATCGGGGCGCGTGCGGCCGGGGACGGCTCAGGGACGCCCCAGCGACTCGATCGCCCGCGCCAGGGCCTCCCGCACCGCGGGGACGCGGTCCGGATCGGGCAGGAGCCGCGTCGACCAGCGGCCGATCTCGCAGGGAGACGACACCAGCCCCGACGCCGCCTCCAGCGCCTCCTCCCCCGCCCGCGCGTCCTTCCCCGCCGCCTTGCGCCGGGCCACCAGCTCCCGCAGGAGATGCAGGTACTCGTAGTCCTCCAGCCCCTCCCGCGCCTGCTCCAGGCGGACCGACGAGACGGGACGGCCCCCGCGCGGCGGGTACGCGAGATACCCGTCGCCGTTCGGGTAGCGCACGAACGACTTCTCCTGCTGGGGCCCGAAGTCGTGCGGGAGGAACTTGTGCCAGCCCAGCTCGTACGGGTCGTACGTGAGCCAGTCGACGCCCCAGAACTCGTAGGCCTCCGCGCCGTACTTGAACGCATAGTGGGGGAGGAGCCGCTCGATCGCGCAGTACGGCGTGTCCAGGCACATCATCCCGTCCGTGGTCCACCAGATCGTCGCCCCGCGCCGGCGGATCTCCTCCATCTTCGCCGCCGGCACGAGGCCGTAGTGGCCGATGCCCCAGACGTCCAGGCTCCCGTCCCACTCGGGCTGGTGGTGCCACGTACTGCAGTAGATCCGGATCGCCGGGTCCACCTCGTGCACCATCGCGCAGAGCGCCTTCATCTGCGCGCGGATCTTCGGGTCGGCGTCGAACGGCTCGTCCGAGATGTAGAACGTGATCTTCCGGTCCCACCCCTTCGCCTTCACGTGGTCCCAGTAGGCCTTCAGGCACGCCTGGAACGCCCGCTTGTATTCCGGCCGCAGGACGGCCCGGTCCGCCTTCTCGTAGGGATACGCCCCCTCGTAGGGCTTCTCCCCGAACTTGTCGCCGGGCAGGTGCCCCCAGCCGAAGAGATAAAACGGCCACGGCGTGTAGGCGTGCGGGAACTTCAGGACGTTGAAGTAGTACTCCGCCGCCCGGTCGAACTCCGCGAAGTCCGCGACCGCGCGGCCGTCCCTGTACTCGATCCTCGGCTCGGGCTTGATCGTGTCGGGACAGACCCGGCGCTCCGCCAGGAACGCCCAGAACGCCTGCCGGCCCTCCTGGGGCGACTTGCCCGGGACCGACCACTCGCGGCCGTGCTGGCGGCAGTCGTAGACGGCCTTGAGGCGCGTCTCGTCGGGCAGGGCGAAGTCCCGGACCCGGAGGGTGAACGGCGTCTCGGCGAGCGCGGCCCCGGCCGCCGTGAACCGGACCTTGCCCGCGTACTCCCCGGGCGCGGCGTCCTTGGGGACGCTGAAGGTGATCCAGACCGCCTGCGTGGCGCGGGGCTTGAGCTCGAACGCGGACTGCGGCAGGAGCGGGTCCGGCCACCAGCCCGCCCAGCCGTCGCAACCGCCCCGCCCGGACGGGACCTTGCGGTGCCACGCCGGGCTTTTACTGCTGAAGTAGTTGCTCGGGTGGTCCACCGGCACGAATCCGACCACGCAGACCTCGACGCCCTCGATCGCGCGGCCCGCGGCGTTCTTCGGGGGGTCCACCGCGACCTTCACCTCGGGGACCGCCCGGGCCGACCGGACGGCGAGCTGGAGCGGCTCCTTCTCGTTGCGGGCGCAGGAGACCGCGGCCGGCGGGGCCTCCGCGGGCGGCAGGTCCTCGCGGAAGACCTTGACGACGGGATTCACCGGCCAGACGCTCGCGCCGGCGCCGGCCGGCGCGGCCTTCGCCTCCGCGGGCCGGACCACGGCCGGCGCCACCTCGGCCACGACCACGCCGTCGTGCCACGCCGTCCCGGAGGCCTGCATGGTCAGGTGGACCTGGAAGGTCCCGGCGTCCGGCGGCATCGTCAGCACGTCGGCCAGGAGAGTCCAGTCCCTCGTGCCCGCCAGCGCCGGCCCGACCCCCGTGAAAGGGCTGTCCTTGACGAGATCCCCCTTGGACGTGCGGATGTGCGCGTGGAGCTGGAGCCCGCCGCCCGCGAGGTCGCGGGACTTGAGCCACGCCGCGTAGAGGTAACTGCGGCCCGGCTTGACGGGGACGTCCTGGCGCCAGCCGGTCCAGTTCTTCTGCCCCTCGACCGGGACGGTCATCCGGGCGCAGTGCCGGCCGAAGAGGCCGTCGGGATCGGCGGCCATCGCCTTCCCCGTGTCCGCCCCGGCCCACGCCTCCGGCTTCTCCCCGCCCTGCTCGAAGCTCGGGTTCTTCACCCGGTTCCCGGCGCCGGCCAGGAGCCCCGCGTACTCGGAGACGGCCATGGCGCGGGCCTTCAGGTTTCCCCCGCCGGGCACCGCCGGATTCGGGGCGTACTCGACGGGGAGGTCGGCCGCGGGCCGCGGGCCGGCCTCCGCGGCGCCCTCGCCGACGTAGAGAAAGAACGTGCGGACGGTGCGCGGCTCCACGCGCCCCTCGAAGAGCAGGAGGTCCTGGAGGCGGTAGTGGGGGATGACGGCGCCGCCGCCCGCGACCCGCAGGGCGATCCGGTCCGGCTTGATCCGCGACCGGACCAGCGCGGGGCCGATGTCCGCGGAGAGGAGGCAGTTCTCCAGGGGCTCGTCGGAGAGGTTGGCGGCGCGGAGGGGGACGCGGCAGAGCCAGGGGCCTCCCTGCCACGGGGCGTCCGCGCCGGCCTCGCGGACCTCCAGGCGCTCCGGCCTCGACGCCTTCGCGCCCAGCCGCGGCGGGCTGGAGCCGGGGCACGCGAGCGTGACGTCGTCGAACCATGCGGTCCCCGTCCCGCGGAGGACGGTCCCCAGGCTGGCCACGGCGGCGCCCTCGGGCGCGACGAACTCGGCCTTCACCTCTTTCCAGTCGTACGTGCCTTCCCCGCCGCTGAGCATCGGGGCGACCATCATGGGCTTGGCCTCGTTGCCCACGTGGATGTACCAACCCGCGTACCCCTTGACGTCCCGCGCCTTGACCCAGGCGCGCATCTCATAGCGCGCGCCGGCGGCGATGCGGATGCCGCCCTGGCGCGTGGCGATCCAGGTCGCTTCCGCGCCCTCGGAGACGGCGGTCTTGAGGCACTTCGCGCCCCCGTGGGGCGACTCGCCCACCCAGGAGGTCCGGTGCTGGTCGTCGTTCTCGTCGTGGCGCCAGCCGTGCGGGACGTCGCCCGCGCCGTCCTCGAGACTGCCGTTCCGGAGACTGCCGGCTCCTTCCAGGAAGTCCGGGACCGGCCAGGCCTCCGGGTTGTCGAAGTAGACGTGGAGGACGGCCGCGGAGGCGGCGGGGCATTCCACGGGGAGGGTGAGCGCACTGCCGGGCGGGATCGGCCCCTTGCGGACTTCGCGGCCCCCGGGGGCGGTGATGGAGTAGAGAAGCTCGTTGCCCCGCGCGTCGCAGACCCGCACGGCGTCGATCAAGGCGCCGGCCAGGTTGGCCTCGCCCTCGCCGGCGCCCACGCGGACTTCGACGGGCTCGCCGGCGGCGGGGCGGTTCATGGCGTTGCGGACCTCGACGGCGATCCGCTGGCGCCAGAGCCCGCCGTTGCCGAGGTGGAGCGACGTCCGCCACGGCGGGGGGGAGTCCTTCTGCGGACCCGGGGCCAGGAGGAGGAGGGCGAGGGCAAGCCGGCGATTTGGCATACACGCTACTTCCCGGCGACGGCGTACTCGATGGAGAGCATCTTGGGGGGCGTGTTGCCGCCCACGTCGATCTTGCAGGTGAAGGGCAGGGCGGCGGCCTCCTGCCGGAGCGTCCGCGCCTCGCCGTAGGCCACCCCCTGGCCCTCCCAGCGGGAGCGCTTGGCCGGGTCGGGCGCGGTGGCCTCCTGGAAGGCGTAAGTGACGGACAGGACCCGGTCCTTGGGCAGTTTGTTGTCGGCGGTCGACACCGTGACGGCGTTGGAACCGTGGAGGAGGTGGGGCCGGGCGGAGCGGTTGTGCTCCACAGTCGCCTCGATCTTGAGCTTCGACAGCGCTCCTGCGAACTCGGCCTTCACCTGGACATCGTACTTCTGCCGGACGAGGGCCGAGATATCCCCGCCCTCGGCCTTCTGCCAGGTCTTGCCGCCGTCCGTGGAGACCGAGAGCGCGCCCTCGCCGCCCTCGAAGGACGCCTCCGCCTGGCAGGAGACGTAGGCGAAGGGGAGGGGGAGCTTGAAGACGGCCGCGCCCTTGCCGGAGGTCGCCGCGAGCTTGCCGCCCTTCGCCTGGGCGCCGCTCAACTCCGCATCGGCGACGTCGGCGGCCTTCGAGAAGTCCGGGGCGTAGACGAGCCGGCCGTTGGAGTGGCACCGCGGCCCGTAGTGTTCCAGGACCGGCCCGAGCGTCTTGTCGCTCCGGAAGTCCTTGGTCCCGCACGAGTGGCTTGTGCGGCCCTTCACGGCCACCATGCCGGATTCGCCCTTCCATTCGAGCCGGAGCGACGCCCCCGAGGGCAGGCGGAGGGACGTGGAGAATCCGCGGTCGCGGCCGGTGCCGGAGGCCCAGCCGTCCTCGTGCTTCGAGGCCGCGAAAGGCTTGGAGGTCTTGCAGCCGCCCACGACGCCCTCGGCGGAGTCGCCGCAGGAGAGGTAGTGGTCGGGCGGGACGCGGCCGTCCTTGAGGCCGTCGAGGACGACGGCGGGGTCCTTGTTGATGTCGTCCTGCCCGGCGATGGACTTGCGGTCGCGGGTCCAGTAGTAGCACTTGAGGAAGACGTCGAAGTAGTGCCAGCGGCCGTCGTAGGAGACCTCGATCGTGGTGTGTCCCTCCCAGCCGCGGTAGCGGACGGGCCAGCCGGCGGTCTCGAAGAGGGCCTTGAGGACGGTGTGCTGTCCGCCGCAGAGTCCCCAGCCGTAGACGTTGATGACCTTGAGGGGGCCCACGGACTGCGGGGGCGCCTCGACGGGATAGGCGCAGTGGAAGATGGCGTGGTGGAGCCAGGTGTGGATGGCGATCGCCTTCTCGTCGTTCGTCTTGGCGCCCGAGAGGTGGACGACGTCGCGGACGATGCTTTCCAGCGAGGAGGTGTCCACGGTGCGGTCCGTGGTGACGCGGAATCCGTCCTGCGCGCCCAGCAGGACGATCGCGGCGGCCCAGGGAATCGTCATGGGTGAATCTCCTTCTGGATACAAGGCGGCCTGTCCGGCCTCTCGTTACCGATATTGTATGCGTTCAGTCCCTGGTCGTGGCCAGAATCGAGAATCAAGAATCGAGAATGGATTTCCCCCCTTGCCCCCCCCGGGGGAAAGGGGGGACTACTCCTTGATTCTCGATTCTCCATTCTTGATTCCCAGATGCCCCTGAACGCTTACCCGATATTATATGGAGGCGATTGTGTTTCGCCACGATCCCGTATCAAGGCCACCTTGGTAGACAGTAAAGGGGCGGCGACGGGGCCGCCGGGGCACCATGAGG
>CAYNDR010000424.1:0-5511 GCA_964395295.1 uncultured Planctomycetales bacterium | reverse complement strand
ACTCCCCACAACGCCTTGATCCCCGGCACCTTGCCTGGGGTTGCGGAACTCCTGAAGGGCGGCGGCGCCGCTTGTCAAAAGATCGATCCCGGGGTAGCATGGGGCGGGCCGTTGGGACCCCGGGCGGAACGCCCATTCTGGAGGAGCATCATGACCAAGATCCCGGAAATCCCCTTCTCCTACGGGGACCTCATCTCGGTGACCGGCTCGGGCACGAAGATCGTGCTCTGGCTCAAGGACCCTTCGGGAGTCATCCGGGGCGTCATCGCCGACATCGCCAATCCCGTCGCCCCCACGATCCTCAAGGAGGAGATCGTCTTCAAGCGCAAGACCGAGGGCCGCACCCGGAAGAGCAAGCTCCCGCCGGTCGGACAGCCGATGGGCACCTTCCCGCCCGCCGCTACCGGGGGACGTCCGGGGCCTTGATGAACTCCTCCAAGCCCCGGACCGGTTGAGGATTGCGGTCCGCCTCGATCCGGGCGATGAGCTTGTCGACCGCGAGGATGTCCCGCTTCCGGTCGTTGTCCTTCTTCTCCCAGTCCTTGTCCTGCCCCGCAAGCGTCCGCCGGGTCTCCTGGAGCCGGGGGATGAGATCCCGCGCGGCGCCGCCGTACCGGGCGAGGGGCTCGACGCACCGGTCCAGGCTCCGGCCCCAGCGGAACTCGTTCATCAACTCCACGCACAACGGCATCCCCTCCCGGAGGCGCAGGCGCGACAGCAGGTCCAGCCCGGCGAAACGGATCCCGTAGGCGAACATCTCGCCGCTCGGCGCGGGCTGGCGGATCGCCTCCACGATGTCCGGGAGCAGGGCCGCGAGGTCCTGCGGAGACAGGAGGCGGTACGCCGGGGCCACGAGCCCGCGGATCCGGCCGTCCTCGTTCTTCAGGAGGGTCCTCACCGCGGCGTGGAGAAGGGACCGGTCCACGCCTTCCAGGGACCCCGAGAGGATGCTCTTCGGCTCCCGCTTGCCGGGCCCCGGCGTGAAGAGGGATTCGGCCAGCGTCCCCTGGACGCGCCCGCGCGGGTCCGCCGGGTCCTTGCGGTCCGCCGCGCGCAGAAGGTCGGGGACGGCCGCGGTCCGGACCGCCGGCCCCATGCGGGGGAGGGCCTCGGCCGCGAGGTGCTTCAGCCACGGGTCCTTGTCGCCCAGGAGCGCGCGCACCCGGTCCGCCGCCGCGTCCGCCTTCGGGCCCAGGCAGGCGAGGGCCTCGCACGCGCCGCGGCGGGCGTCCCGGTCCGCGCCGTCGAGCAGTTTGAGCAGGCGCGGGACGAAGTCGCCCTCGCGCCGGCCCAGCGCCTGGGCGGAGCGCTTGCGCACCGCCGGCGACCAGCTGGACAGGCCGGCCAGGAGCGCGTCGGCGGTCCTCCCGTCGTAGCAGGTCTTCTCGGCCCAGTAGGTGAAGTCGCGGCCGGCGGCGATCGTCTCGTCGACCGCCTCGCGCGACAGGACGGGCGCGGCGCACGGCTTCTTCCCCGTCAGGACGATCTTCCTGAGGGGGAGGGCGTACCCGAGCATATAGGAGCCGGTGCAGTCCCAGTTGCTGTAGTTGTCGCCCCCTTCCCCGGGGATGCCCTGGTGGGCCCAGCGCCCGTCCCAGCCGCGCATCAGGTCGTAGTACCAGGCCTGCTCCTTGAAGTAGGCGGCCGTGGCCGGCGGCCCACTGCGGGAGACGCCGGGGAGCGCCCAGAGGACGTTGAAGTAGTTCCCGGTGTGGCCGCTCTCCCGCTCCGCGTACGCGGCGGTCGCCATCCGCGAGAAGAAGGCGGCCGCCTCGCGGTCCCCCAGCAGGTCGAAGAGGACGGCGCCGCTGGAGCACTTGCCGTTGTCCTCGTGCCAGGGCCAGGGATCGTGGTCGCCGTAGGGGATGGCCCCCTTGTGGACGTACCAGCGGAGGAACCGGGCGCCCTTCTCGATCGCCCGGTCGAGCACGGGATCCTTGATCCCGGCCTCGCGCGCCACCGCCATTGCGAGCGTCAGCACGATCCCCGGCTGGTTCATGCAGCCGTAGCCGTTCAGGATACCGTCTTCGGGCCGGGCGAAGCTGTGCCCCCACGTGCCCACGCCGCTCTGCCCGCGGGCGATGTCGAGCGCGAGGCGCCGGAGCCCCGCCATGACCGCCTCGTCCTTCGTCGCGAGCGCGTACTCCGCCAGGAAGAGCGTGTCGTAGGCGTAGCCCCACGAGATGTGCCCCCCCGGCTGGTGGTCCGCGACCTTCCGGGCGTACTCGGCCGCGAGCGGGCGGCAGGCCTCGTCGCCGGACGCCAAAAGGAGCAGGGCGTTCAGGTCGTTGGCGATGGAGACCTGGAGATTCCCCCGGCGGTCCTTGAAGCCCTGCTTCGCGACGGCCTGACAGCCCAGCGCGAGGACCCGCTTCGACTTCGGACAGTCGTAGGGCGCGGTGTCGGCGTAGGCGCCCAGCACCGCCAGCTTCACTTCCACGTGGTCCGTCCTGCCCTCGCGCCAGCGGACCAGGCGGAGCTTCCCCTGATTCGCCTCCGCCTCGGCGGCGGTGATGGCGCGGGCGAGGAGGATGCGGGCGTCGCCGTCGAACGGCTTCCCGTCGACGCCGAGCAGGACGTCGCCCTTCTGCAGGATGCCGTCGGAGGGGGATCCGGCGGCCACGCTGGTGACGAGGACCTGGCGGGCGTCCGTGGTATGGCCTCTCCAGCCCCAGACCCAGCCCCGCGCGCCGGTGGGGCCGAGGGTCCAGTCGTGGGTTTTGTCCGGCTGGCCGCCCTTCGTGAGGTCGGGCACCGGCGGCTTGTCGCCGGCATGCGCGGCCGCGGGGACCGCCAGGAGGGCCGCGGCGCCCGCGAGGAGCGCCCGGATGACGCGCCTGGAATCCATGTTCCGCCTCCTGAATAGGGTATCCGCCCGGGGGGAAAACGGGGCGCCAATGATTTTCCTTTTTGCGCCAGGGGGGCCGGGGTAGGATGGGGGCCATCCGCATGGCCAGGAGACGCGTCGTCGGCATCGCCATCGATCCGGAGTGGCCGCACAAGCACCACCTGGGGATCCTGCGGGGGATCCTGCAGGCCGGCGGCGAGCGGGGCTGGCGGTGCGAGCTGGATCCCTTCGTGGGGAGGGGAGGGACCGACGCCAGGCGCTACGACGGCATCATCGCCCGCGCCGGCCTGAGCCTGGTCCGCCGCGCGCGGCGGTCGGGGGTCCCCGTCGTGAACGTCTGGGTCAACTCCCCGGACCGCACCCTGCCGCGGGTCGTCCCCGACCAGGCCGAGGCGGGGAGGATGGCGGCCGCCCACCTCCTGGAGCGGGGCTTCCGGCGGTTCGGATTCCTGGGCCACCGGGGCGACTACAACTCGGCGCTCCTGTTCGAGGGCTTCCGGTCCGCGGTCAAGGCGGAGGGAGGACCCTGCGGCCGGCTCCTGGTGCCCCACGATCTGAGGACGCCCGTCCAGTGGCGCCGGTTCCAGTCGGACTTGGTCCGGTGGATCCGGACCTGGACCCCTCCCGTGGGCATCCTCGCGGGGGACGACCTGTCCGGGCGCTACCTCGCGACGGCCTGTCACCGCCTGGGCCTGCGGGTCCCCGACGACGCCGGGATCGTGGGGTGCGGGAACACGGAGATCACCTGCGAGATGATGGCGCCGGGCCTGACGAGCATCGAGTACGGCTACGAGCGGGTGGGACGGGGCGCGGTGGAACTGCTGGACCGGCTGATGCGCGGGGGCCGTCCACCGGCGCGGCCAGCCCTGGTGCCCCCGGGCGCCCTCGTGGCCCGGCTCTCGACCGACGTGTTCGCCGTGGAGGACCGCGACGTGGCCCGGGCCCTCCGCGTCATCTGGGACCTGAGCCGGCGCCCGATGAAGGTCCCGGCGATCCTGCAGGCGGTCCCCCTGAGCCGCCGCACCCTGGAGCGCCGCTTCCGGCAGGTCCTCGGCCGCGGCGTCCACGAGGAGATCGCCCGCGCGCACGTGGAGCGCGCCAAGCGGCTCCTCGCGGGGACGGGCGAGCCGCTCAAGCGGATCGCCCATGAGGCCGGCTTCCGGAGCCCCCAGCAGATGAGCAAGGTCTTCGGCCGCCGCGAGGGCCTCACGCCGCTCTCCTTCCGCCGCCGCCACCGCGGGACATGACGGTCCCGCGTGCCGCAAACGGGCAATCCTTTGGCGCCGCGGGAGGCCCGGCTGCGGCGAATTATGAATTATGACTCTCACCACAAAGGCACCAAGGACACAAAGAAGAACAAGTATTACTCGTTCTCCCCCGGGGGGGGGCAAGGGGAGGGGGGAATTATTGATTGGAGTATTCTTTGTATGCTTCGTGTCTTTGTGGTGAATAAGGAACCCTGCCATGAGAACTATCGCGGCCGTGGTCCTTGGCGTCCTGGCGAATCCCTGCCCGCCGCCCGCCGGGGAGGGCAAGGTCAAGGTGTACATCCTCGCCGGGCAGTCCAACATGGAAGGCAAGGCGAAGGTGAAGCTCCTGGAATACCAGATCGCCCAGCCGGCCACCCGGGACCTGTTCAAGCACCTGCAGAAGGACGGCAAGTGGGCGGAGCGCGACGACGTCTGGATCAAGTTCCTGGACCGCAAGGGCAGGCTCACCGTGGGCTACGGCAGTCCGGGGTGCATCGGCCCGGAGCTGGAGTTCGGGAACGCGGTCGGGGACCATCACGCCGAGCCGGTGCTCCTCATCAAGACCGCCTGGGGCGGGAGGAGCCTCTTCCGGGACTTCCGGCCGCCCAGCTCGGGCCTGCCCGCCCCGGAGGTGCTGGAAAAGATCCTGGCGGACCAGAGGAAGAAAAAGCCGGACGCCACCCTCGATGGCGTCAAGGAGCCCTTCGGCAAGTCCTACCGGGAGATGCTGCAGGAGGTCGATTCCACCCTGGCGAACCTCAAGACGCACTTCCCCCAAATCCAGGGCCAGGGCTGGGAGCCGGCGGGCTTCATCTGGTTCCAGGGCTGGAACGACATGATCAACGACGAGTACACGGCGGAATACGCGAAGCACATGATCAACTTCATCCGGGACGTCCGCAAGGACCTCAAGGCGCCGGGCCTGCCGTTCGTCATCGGGCAGATGGGCGTGGACGGCGCCGAGGCCGGCGCCAAGACGCAGAAGTTCAAGGCCGCCCAGGCCGCGGCCGCCGACCTCCCCGAGTTCAAGGGCAACGTGGAGCTCGTGAAGACGGACGCGTTCTGGGACGCCGAGGCGCACGCCGTGTTCAAGAAGGGCTGGCGGCAGAACATCGAGGAATGGAACGCCGTCGGCAGTGACTTCCCCTACCACTACCTCGGCAGTGTCAAGACCATGTGCCGGATCGGGCGCGCCTTCGGCGAGGCGGCCCTGCGGCTGGGCGGCGCGAGGAAGTAGGCCCGCCCCGCCCTCCGGAACGTCCCCGGCTCAGAAGGCGATGTTCACCCCGATCTGGGCGAAGAACAGGATGTCGCCGCCGTCGCCGATCCCGAGCTGGGGGGCCAGGGTGATCCGGACGCCTTCCTCGACGACCATGCCGCCCTCGAGCCCCAGGAGCAGGCCGACGCCGCTGG
>CAYNDR010000423.1:0-5518 GCA_964395295.1 uncultured Planctomycetales bacterium | reverse complement strand
GCAGGGATGCCCGGACCTTCTCGCGGGCGCCCTCGTGCTCGCGCATCGAGGACGCCAGCCGCTCGATCCAGTCCCCCCCGCCGGAGAGGGGCACGCGCTTCCTCCCTTCCGCCTCACGCCCCGAAGAGCTCGCGCCACTCCTCCCGGAGCTGGTCCATGTCGACCACCGTCTGGGAGAGTTCGGCGCGGATCTCCGAGCGGAGGCGCTCGCGCACGGAGAAGAGGTGGTTGCGGACGTCGCTCTCGCTCATCCCCAGGCGGCCGGCGACCTCCGCGTAGGTGGGACGGTCCCCGCCCTCCGCCATGTCGTATGCCTCGAAGGCCTGGAACTGCCGCTCGCGCCCGGAGGAGGCGAACCATTCGCGGGCGCGGGCGATGGCGCGGTCGAGGACCGCCTTCTTCCAGGCCCAGTCGAAGGCCTTCTCGGGGTCCCCGGCGTGGGGGTCCTGGAGGGTCTCCGCGAGCCGGACCTCCTCGCCGTCGAGCGTGAGCGGCTTGAGCCCGCCGCCGCGCTTGAGGGCCTGGAGGGCATCGTTCTGGTCGGCGGAGAATCCCCGGAGCAGGACCTTGAGATAGGTCCGGAATCCCCCCCGGCCGGGCTGGTACTTCCGGAGGGCTTGCCCCTCCAGGAGCCGGAGGAAGAAGGCCTGGGTCAGGTCCTTGGCGTCCTCCAGGGACTTGGACCAGGCCCGGCGGACGAAGTGGTACACCGGCTTCCAGTAGCGGTGGCAGAGGCTCTCGAGGGCCTTTTGCCGGGTCGCCATCGAGGAATCCCGGACCCCGGCGATGATGCTCCAGCTCGTCGGGGGGAACGAGCGCTCCTCCCCGCCCATCGACGTGTCCTGGCCGCCCATAGCCTGCTACGGCCCTCCCCAAGACGATCCGATCCGGGTTCGACAGGTATTTTACATCATGGAATCCCCTCGCCAAGCATCCCGGCGCGGGATTCTCCAGGGCCCAGGATCAGGAGGGCCGGCGGCTCGGGCCGCCGTGGGGTCCGGTGTTTCCGCGCCCGCTACCGGGCCTGATGAAGCCGAAGGGCGTGCCCGGCGTGCCTCCGAGCCGCCGGGTGATGGCGCCGGGACGACGAGTCCCCGTGGACGTTCTCCGCGTGAGACGCGACCGCGTCCGGCCGGGCCGCTTGCCGCCGCGCGTGACGGGCCGACTTGTTTTCCGAGGCCGCGGCCGCCGCGGCCCCGACGAGGCCGAAAAGCGCCGCCGCCCCGGCGAGAAATATGTTCTTCATGGATCCCCCCCGCCGGCCGTCAGGCCAGGGACACCCCGCGTGCGCCCGCCAGACAACCTATCGACACCCGGGGCCGAAACCTGGAACGGGCAGAACAGGTATTAGTAGGATGAAAGCCGTCTCATGCCCGGTTGCCGGTTTCCTCGCCTCCCTCCTGTTCCTGGCCCCCGACCGCCCGGGGGGCGATCCGCCGCTGGCGGTCCCCACCTTCCACTGCCTCGGGCTCTACTGGTCGCCCCCCGGAGGGGCCGCCGACAAACAGGTGCTGGTCCGCTATCGCGTCCAGGGCCAGGCGCCGTGGAAGGAAGCCCTGCCCATGCGCTTCAACCCCATCCCCGGCACCGACGAGGACCTGGCCGACTACCGGGGCAGCATCGTCAACCTCCGGCCGGCCACGGCCTACGAAGTCCAGCTGACCCTGGCCGGCACCCCGACCACGGCGACCCTGACCGCCGCGACCTGGAGCGAGGATTTCCCGATCGGCCAGACGGTCCGCGTGGCCGACCGCGACACGCCGCTGGTCATCAAGGAGTCGGGCACGCCCAAGGCCTACCGGGTCTACGACGGGCGCGGCGCCACGATTGACGTGCGCCACCAGCACGATTCGTGCGTCACGATCGACGCCTCCTATGTGATCGTCCGCGGGCTGACGCTCAAGGGGGCCGGGGCGGGCGAGCCGGCCCGCGCCAGGACGATGGGCGCCGTCCAGATCGACGGCGGCCAGGACATCGTGATCGAGGACTGCGACATCTCGGACTGGGGCCGGCGGAATCCCGCGACCGGCTTCGGGCGCGACTACGACGCGGCCCTCTACTCGCGCAGTTCCACCCTCAAGCGGCTCGTCGTCCAGCGGTGCAGGATGCACCACCCGCGCTGGACCTGCAGCCCCTGGGACGAGAAGTACCGCAACCACACGGCCGGACCGCAGTGCGTCACCCTGATCGACACCGGGGGAAACCACGTGATCCGCTACAGCGAGTTCTTCTCCGACATGGAGCACATGTACAACGACGTCATCGGCGGCGGCAGCAACGGGAGCTTCCTCGGCTCCCCCGGGGCCGACTCGGACATCCACGGCAACCTCGTCAGCCACTGCTGGGACGACGGCCTGGAGGTGGAGGGGGGGAGCCGCAACGTGCGCGTCTGGGGCAACTACATCACGCAGACCCTGATGGCGATCGGGAACGCCGCGGGGTCCATCGGGCCGCTCTACCTCTGGGGCAACGTCGTGGGACGCAGCCAGAGGGACGCCGGCGCCCCGGGCGGGAACTTCCTGAAGATGGGCTACGCCGGGGGGGAGCAGTGGATGACCGGCCACATGTACGTCTTCCACAACACGATCTTCCGGGAAGACGAGTGGCTCCCCCGCGGCGGCCTCGGAGGGAGCCGCATCGTCAAGCACGTCGTCTCCCGGAACAACATCCTCCACGTGCGCTCGCCCGACGGCCACAGCGCCAGCGACAACGAGAAGAACATCGACAACGACTTCGACTACGACCTCTTCAACGGGCGCGTTCCCAAGGGCCACGAGGCGCACGGCGTGCGGGGCCAGCCCGTCTACGCCCCCGACTCCGGCTTCGATCCCGCGACCCGCGCCGGCCGCTTCCAGCTGGCCCCGGGGAGCCCCGGCGCGGGGGCCGGGGCGGCGATCCCGAACTTCGGCGACGGCTACGGCGCCCCGCCGGACATGGGGGCCCACCCGCGGGGCGCGCCCCCGATGCGGTTCGGCGTCGGCGCCAAGTGACGTCCTCCCCGCGGGCGCCTCACTCCCCGAACGCGAACGGCACGCTGCGGGGAGCCGAACCGCGCCGAGTGCCTGGGATCGTACGCCTTCCACTGGGTCGCCAAGCAGGAGACCACGGCCACCTGGCACGGCATGACGCTGGCGGCCGGCGAGACGCTCGGCGTCTCCGACACGCTCGGCTTCGCCTGGACCGGAAAATGGCCGGCCAACCGCGCGCCGGTCATCGCGTCGCTGGCCTTCGCGCCGAAGGGCGATTCGTTCGCGCCCGGCGAGCCGCGCCAGGCGCAGGTGGCCGCCGAAGACGCCGAGAAGGACCCCCTGACGATCCGCTGGGAGATCCTCGCCGAGAGCCGCGACCGCAGGGAAGGCGGCGACCGGGAGAAGGCGCCGCCGGACTTTTCGAAGTGCCTGGAGACCGCCGGCGGCCCGACCGCCTCGTTCAAGGCCCCCGCCGAACCCGGGGCGTACCGGTTGTTCGTGTATGTCTTCGACGGCAAAGGCCACGCCGCGACGGGGAACCTGCCCTTCCAGGTAAAGAGGTGAGCCTCTCCCGCCTTCCAGCCTGACCGACCGGGGAACCGTCAAACCGCAGCCTCATTCGCCTCCAAGAGCGCCAAGGACGCCCTTCCGCCAGGGAGCGCGGGCCTCAATCGTCCCTATGGCTCGGCCAGCTCTTTGAGGAGCGAGGGAAGGCTGAGAAACCGGACGGCGAGACCTCTGCAGGTCCGCGTGAAATCCCGGTCCACGTCGTGGGCCGCGACCACGTTGTCCCCTTCGGGGTACCGGCGACGGAAGATGGCCAGATTCCCCGCGTCAAAATCCCCGGAGGACCACTTGCATTCCACCGCCAGAGGCTTGCGGCCGCGCGGTGCCCAGACGAAATCCACCTCATGCCCTTGCTTGTCGCGCCAGTATCGGATATCCCGATCCTGAAGGTGAGCCATCAGCTCATTCAAGACGAAGTGCTCCCAGAGGTGGCCGTAGTCCTCCGGCCTCAGATCATGCCAGCCCCGGTAATAGCAGACGAAGCCGGTGTCGAACGCGTACACCTTGGGGGCCGCAACAATTTCCGTGGCCCGGTGAGTGCTGTAGGGCCGAATGACGTGCGCCACCGTGGTCGCTTCCAGGACCTGCAGGTAGTTGGAGATCGTTACCCGGCTCACTTCACAGGGGCGCGCGAAGCGAGTGGCCTCGAAGATGCCGCCGCTTTGGGCCATCACGAGCTCCACGAAGCGCAGGAACGAGGCCCGTCGCTCCAGCCGGAACAGCTCCTGGATGTCCTTGGCCCAGTAGGCGTCCATCCATTCCTGGAAATCGCGTTCGGGGACCCGGTCCGGCAGGAAGAAGGGGGGCAGCCCCCCCTTCAGGAGGCGGCGGGGGAGGCCCGGGTGCTTGGCGTCCCGAAGGTCCTCCAGGGTCATCGGCGTCAGCCAGAGGTCCCTCTTGCGGCCGGTCAAGGTGTCCTTGAATCGGACCGTGGCCCCCAGGGTGGAGGAGCCCGTGGCCAGGACATGGATGTCCCGATAGTGATCCGCCGCTATCTTGAGGAGTTCCGAGGGATCGGGCAGACGATGGATCTCGTCCAGGACGACTCGTTTTCCGGAGAGCCCGTCCCAAAAATCCTGGGGATCTTCCATCATCCTTCGCACGCGCGGAAGCTCGCAATCGAAGTACTCGATCCGGGGGAGCGTCTGGGTGAGGCAGGTCTTGCCCACACGCCGTACCCCCGAGAGCCAGACCACCGGGCGTTCCTTCCACGCCCGCTCGATCCGGCGAAGCCAAGAGAGACGATTGATCATGCGCAAGGATGGTATCATAAAGTATTACTATATGCAAGTTCGTTTGCGTATGGATCATTCTTGATATTGACCGGTCGCGCTTCAGGGAAGGGTCCGACCGAGGGCGCGTAGGGGGGCCCGGAAATGGACTCTGGGGGCCAATCCGACAGGAAGCGCGGGATCGATGCGGCCTCCGTCGTGCCGATCACAGGGGCGTTGTCCGCGCTATCCCTTGCCGCGCGTCATGCGGCGATTGAGCGTCTTCTGCGGCAGGTTCGCGCCCGAACGACGAAGCGTTTCGACAAGCTGCGCCGTGTCGAGATCGCAGGCCGGCTGGCCGGTGGCGATGGATTGCACCGCCGCGGTGCCAGCGGCCTGCCCCATCATGGAGGCGGCCGGCTGGACGCGGATGCTGCCGTGGACCCGGACATCGCTGGAATTGCAACGGCCCGCCACCCAGAGGTTCCTCCAGCCCTTGGGCACGAGGATGCTGTAGGGGATGCCATAGCATTCCCCGGGTTTCAGCCGGCCGGTCTGGTGGTACTCCTGGTAGTAGCGCTGGTACTCGGCCTCCGAATCGTCGTAGACGTGGATGTCCACCGCCTTGTTGAAGACCGCGATCTGGTCGGGGAACTGCCGGCGCTCGATATAGTCATCGAACGTCATTTCGTACTCGCCCACGATCCGGCGCGACTCCCGGACGCCGACCAGGCTCCCGGTGGCGGCCAGTTCGATGTTCTCGCAGCCCGG
>CAYNDR010000422.1:0-5528 GCA_964395295.1 uncultured Planctomycetales bacterium | reverse complement strand
GCCGTGGCGCCCCCGGCCTTCGCGGACTCCCTGGACGCCCTCTGCGACCACCGGTCTAAGTCCTGCCGGGTGGCGGTCGTGCGAACCGACGACATCGCCGCCCGTCACGGGGCCGGGCCCGAGGGGATCGCGAAGCTCGTGGCCGCGGTGCGCCCGAAGTTCCTGCTCCTGGCGGGCGACACGGACTCCGTGCCGGCCTTCCGCCGGAAGTCCGAGTACGTCAGCCCGACGTTCGCCAGCGACCCCCACCTGGCCACGGACCACCTCTTCGGGGCGATCGCCGGCCGCTTCCCGGCGGACACGGCCGTGGAGCTCCGGGCCATGGCGGCCAAGACGGTGGAGTACGAGACCGCGGTCCGGCCCGGCCCCTGGCGCAAGAAGGTCGCGTTCGTGACGGGCGAGGGCGGGTTCGGCGAGCTGATCGACGCCTTCATGGAGTACCAGTTCGCCCGGGTGGTGGCGAAGGACATCCCGGCCGCCTACGACATCGAGGTCGCCTACGCCAAGCCCTCGTCGCGCTACTGCTGGTACCCCCCGAAGTTCGGCGAGAACGTCCTGCGGATGATCAACGAGGGGGCGCTCGTGTTCGCCTACGTGGGGCACGGGCGGAGGGACCGGCTCGACGAGGTCCGCTACAAGGAGGACTACTACCCCATCCTGCAGGCCGGGGACGTGCCGAAGGTCGACGTCCGGGCGGGCCCGCCCATCATGGTGGCGATCGCCTGCCACACCGGGGAGTACGACTCCGCCGCGGGCGACTCGATCGGCGAGGAGCTCTTCAAGCGGCCGCGCGGCCCCGCGGCGTTCGTCGGCGGCACGCGCGTGACCCAGCCCTACGGGAACGCCCTGCTGGGCCGCGCCCTCGTGGGCCGGCTGTTCGATCCCGGGGTCCGGACGCTCGGCGAGGCGCTCTGGGAGGCCAAGGCCGCGGTGGCCGGGAAGGACGACTCGCTCTTCCGCAAGCAGGCCGACGCCCTGGCGGCGATGGTCCAGGGCCCGGGCAGTCTGGAGCCCATGCGGAAGGACGTGGTGCTCCACTACAACCTGCTGGGGGACCCGGCGCTCGCGATCCCGCGCCCCGCGGACGACCTGAAGATCGAGACGCTGGGGATCCCGGGGCCGGGCAAGCGGCTCGCGGTGAGCGTCGGGGCGAAGGGCGGCCCGGTCGAGGTCACGTTCGAGTGCGCCCGGGACCGCTTCTGCCACCGGACGGACCTGGAGGGCGACGGGGAGATCGAGGAGCGCCTGGCGCGCCGCTACGCCAACGCCAACAACAAGGTGGTCGCGCGCGCCGCGGCCTCGGCGCGGGACGGCCGGTTCGAGGCGGAGCTGGACCTGCCGGCGGACCTCAAGCCCGGCCGCTACGTCCTGAAGGCGTGCGCGGGAGGCTCCATCGGGGCGCTGGAGGTCGAGGTGACGGAGTAGCCGTCTCCGTTCTCTCTGCGCCCTCCACGGAGTTGATCTTCTCCGTGATCTCTGCGCGCTCTGTGGTTAATACTCCGTCTTCTCCGTGCCCTCAGAGCATCGCCGCGGCCCAGAAGGCGCCCTTCCGGCGCTGGAAGGCCGTCTCGACGAGCCGGTCGCAGAGGTCCGGGAACTCGATCCCCTCGGCGCGCGCGGCCTTGGGGAAGAGGCTCCGATCCGTGAGCCCGGGGATGGTGTTCACCTCCAGGACATAGACGGACCCCAGGTTGGTGAGGATGAGGTCCACGCGGCTCATCCCCTCGCACCCGAGGGAGTCGTGGGCCCCCAGCGCGGCCTTCTGGACGCGCCGCCTCTCGATGTCGCTCAGCGGGGGATCGATCACGTAGACCGTGCCCGGGTCCTGGTACTTGGCCTTGAAGTCGAAGAAGCGGCCCTTGGGCCTCATCTCGATGGCCGCGAGGCACTTCCCGTCCAGGATGCCCACGGTGAGCTCGCGCCCGGCGATGAACTTCTCCATGAGGCCCACCGAGTCGTACCGGAAGCACTCGTCGGTCCCCCCCTGGAGCGTCGAGCAGTCCTCGTGGATCGTGATGCCCACGCTGGACCCCTCGGCCCGGGGCTTGACGACCACGGGGTACCCGAGCGCGCGGGCGCACCGCTCCATGAGCGAGAGCGGGTCGCCCCGCATCATCACCCAGTGGGGGGGCGTGTCCACGCCGCGGAGCCGGAAGAGGCGCTTGGACTCGATCTTGTCCATCGCGGCCCGCGAGGCGTCCGGCCCGCTCCCCGTGTAGGGGATCCCGCGCTCCTCGAGGATCCTCTGGAGCCGGCCGTCCTCGCCGAAGCGGCCGTGGAGCGCGATGAAGGCCGCGTCCATGCGGAGGCCGTCCAGTTCGCGGCCGGTCTCGGACCGGACGTCGATCCTCAGGACCTCGTGGCCCCGCTTCTCCAGCCCCGCGGCCACGGCGGCGCCGGAGCGCAGAGACACCTCGCGCTCCGAGGACGTCCCTCCCATGAGGACGCCGATGGTGCGATGCCCGTTGCTTCCCCCCATCTCTCTCTCCCCCTCTCGGCCGGCCGCTACCAGACCTGGACTTCCAGCTCCAGCGGGACCGGCGCCTTTTCCCGGATCAGGTCGATCAACCGGAAGACGTCGGAGGCGGCGGCGCCTCCCTCGTTGACGATGAAGTTGGCATGCCTCTCCGACACGCGCGCGCCGCCGACGCGCGTCCCCTTGAGGCCGCACGCGTCGATGATCCTCCCCGCGTGCATCCCGGGAGGGTTCTTGAACACGCAGCCCGCGCTCGGGCGGTCCAGGGGCTGGCTCTTCCTCTTCTCGGCCATGACGGCCTCGTACCGCCCTCGGGCCTCCGGGTCGGGGCGGAGGTCCAGTCCCGCGGCCACGACGACGTCCCCGTCCAGGCCGTTGCCGCGGTAGCGGAAGCCCGCCTCGGACCGCGGGACGCGGCGGAACTCCCCCGCGGGCGTCATGACGTCCACGTAGCGGACGACGGAGCCGATCTCCCCGTGGCGGCCCCCGGCGTTCATGCGGATCGCCCCGCCCACGGTGCCGGGGACGCCGGCGAGGCCGTCGAGCCCCCCGAGCCCCTCGGCCAGGGTCTGCCGGACGAGGCGGGGCAGGCTGTGGCCCGCCTCCACGCGGTCCCCGTCGCGCCGGTTGAGGTTCGCCAGGCGGACCACGGCCCCGCGGACGCCCTCGTCGCGCACGAGCAGGTTGGCCCCGCCTCCGAGGAGGCGGACGGGGAGCCCGCACTCGGCGGCGGCGCGGAAGACGGCGGAGAGCTCCTCGTCGCCGCGGGGCTCCACCAGGAAGTCGGCGGGGCCGCCGACCTTGAGCGTGGTGCAGCGGGCCATCGGCTCGTCGCGGCGCGCGGGGATCCCGCGCTCCCGGAGGAACGACGCGAAGGCGTGGACGGCGACCACTCTCTTCCCCCTCTTGGCCCCTCCCCCCGGCGGGGCGGGGCCCGCGGGCCGGCCGACCGGCCGCCCGCGCCGCCCTAATTATAACTTATAATTTATAAATAGCAAGTCCCCCGCGCGGAAAATATTCCCGGCGACCGGATTCCAGGATCCCGGAGCGGAAGGGAGGGGACGGGCCCGCTAGCCCGCCAGGAACCGCCGCGCGATCTCGTCCACGTCGCCCGCGCCCATGGTGAGCACGAGGCAGTCGGGCGTCGCCTTCTGGCGGAGGAAGGCGAGGATCTGGTCGAACGTGGGCATGAAGAGCGCCGCCTTCCCCTGCTCCGCGATCGCCTTGGCGAGATCGGCGCTCGAGACCTTCCGCGCCCCGTTCTCCGGCTCCCGCGCGGCGTAGATCTCGGGCAGAAGGACCACGTCCGCGTCCCCGAACGACCGCGCGAACTCCTTCAGGAAGAACCGCGTCCGCGCGTGCTGGTGCGGCTGGAAGACGCACCAGATCTTCCGGTCCGGGTACCGCTCCCGCGCGGCCCGCAGGGTCGCCTGCACCTCGGTGGGATGGTGGCCGTAGTCGTCGATCACCAGCGCCCCGCCGCGCTCCCCCAGCAGCTGGAACCGCCGCGCCGCGCCGGAGAACTCGGAGAGCGCCACCTGGATGATCTCCTGCCCCACGCCCGCCCACGTGGCCGCCGCGACCGACGCCAGCGCGTTCGAGACGTTGTGCCCGCCCGGCACCCCCAGCGTGTACTGGCCGAACGGGCGCCCGTACTTGAGGACCTCGAAGGACCAGCGCCCCTCCCTCACCTCGACGTTCCGCGCCCGCCAGTCGGCGTCCTTCTGGGTCGAGAAGCACTCCCCCTTCCCCTTGAGGTCCGCCACGATCGCCGCCGAATAGGGATTGTCCACCGAGCCGATCACCGGCCCCGATGCCTTCGAGGCGAACTCCCGGAAGGCCCCCGCGATCTCGGTGATGTCCTTGTAGTAGTCGAGGTGGTCCTCCTCGATGTTCGTGATCACCGAGCAGGCCGGGGAGAGGTGCAGGAACGACCGGTCGTACTCGCAGGCCTCCAGCACCAGGTGCTTCCCCGCCCCCGGCGAGGCGTTCGACCCCAGCTGGGGGATCACGCCCCCGCACACGAAGGCCGGCTCGAAGCCCGCCCGCGAGAGGACGTAGGCGACCATCGCGGTCGTCGTGGTCTTGCCGTGGCAGCCGGAGACGGCGATCGTCGCCCGGCTCCTGGAGAGCTCCCCCAGCATCTCCGAGTACTTCATCACCCGGACGCTCCGCCGCCGGGCCTCGGCCAGCTCGGGATTGTCGTCGGGGATCGCGGCGGACCGGACCACGAGGTCCACCCCCGCCGGCACGCGGGCCGCGGAGTGCCCGATGCCCAGGACGGCCCCGGGGACGTTGGCCGGCCGGAGGTCCGAGCCCGTCACGGAATCCCCCCGCGCCAGCAGGATGCGGGCCAGCCCGCTCATGCCGATGCCCCCGATCCCGACCATGTGGATCTTCATCGTCCGATCACCGCCCGCAGGTCCTCGAGGATGTCCCGCGCCGCCTCCGGCCGGGCCAGCGCCCGGAGACGGCCCCTCATCCTATCAAACACCGGATCCCCCGAGACCAGCCGCCTGAAAATGGGGGCCAGCCCGCCCGCCAGGCATTCGCGCTCCTCCACCAGGATCGCCCCCCCCGCCCGCGCCACGGCGCGCGCGTTCTCGCGCTGGTGGTCCCCCGAGGAGCGGGCGATCGGCACCAGCACCGCCGGCACCTCGAAGGCCGCGATCTCCGCGATCGTCATCGCCCCCGCCCGGCAGACCACCAGGTCCGCCGCCGAGTAGAGCCGCTCCATGTCGGACACGAAATCGCACACGACCGCCCGCGTCCCCCGCGCGCGGTAGGCGGCGCGGACCGACTCCGCCTGCGCGGCCCCGGCCACATGCACGACCTGGAGCCCCTCCGCCGCCCCGTCGAGCCCCTCTACCGCCCCGCGGTTCAGGGCCTCCGCCCCCTGGCTGCCGCCCACCACCGCGAGCGTGGGCCGCCCCTCCTCCAGCCCGAACCGCCGGAGCGCCTCCGCCGGCGGGACCCGCCGCAGGCCCGCCCGCAGGGGACTCCCCGTCGCGCGGACCTTCTCCCCGCACCCCGGGAAGGCCGACCGGGCCCG
>CAYNDR010000421.1:0-5593 GCA_964395295.1 uncultured Planctomycetales bacterium | reverse complement strand
TGATGAAGTCCAGGATGTCCGGCTGGTCCACGCGCAGGAGGCCCATGTTGGCGCCGCGCCGGATGCCGCCCCGGTGGATGGCGTTGGTGGCGGCGTTGAAGACGCGCATGAAGCTCACGGGTCCGCTGGCGCGGCCGCGGGTGGAGTCCACGAGCGATCCTTCGGGCCGGAGGCGGGAGAAGCCGAATCCGGTCCCGCCGCCGGTCTGGTGGATGGAGGCCGCGGACCGGATCGCGTCGAAGATGCCCTCGTCCTTCTCGTCGGCGATGGCGTCGGCCACGGGGAGGACGAAGCAGGCGAAGCACTGGCCGAGGCGCCGCCCGGCGTTCATGAGGGCGGGGGAATTGGGGAGGAAATCGAGCGCCGCGAGGGCGAGGTAGAACTTCCCGGCCGTCTCCAGGACGCGCGTGTCGTCGGCGCCGTGGAGGCGCTCCGCGCGGGCCGCGTGGAGGGCCACGCGCCAGAAGAGGTCCTCGGGGGCCTCGGCGGGGCGGCCGTGCTCGTCCTTCCGCAGGTAGCGGGTCTCGAGGACGCGGAGCGCGTTGGGGCCGAGGCGGGGGCGGAGGGCGGGCCGGGCCTCCCGCAGGAGGGGGTCCGTCGCCCTCTCGCCAAAGGAGCGTTCCATCCGAACCTTCTTCCCCGGCGCACGATTAGTGGGGCGCCGACGGGATTGTACCACAACCTGTTGTGGGTATCAACCGGGACTTCGGGCGCGGGGGATCAGCGGGGCGTGAAGATGGTATGGCAGTCGGGGCAGCGGGCGCGTCCGGTGGCGTCGAGGGGGCCTTCGAAGCTCTTGTCGCAGATGACGCAGGTGGTCTTGACGTTCCGGACCACGGCCGGCATCTGGCGGGTGATGGGCTTGACGGGGGAAGGGATGCCGGCCTTGACGGCGCGGAGGACCATGGTGGAGAACTCGGCGTCGGTGCGGGTGGGGCTCCCCGGCTGGGCCTCCTGGAGGGGTTTCTTGCAGCGCGGGCATTCCACGTGCTTGGCCTCGGAGATCGACAGGACCGTGAAGGAGAGCTTGCAGGCCGGGCAGGACATGATCCTCTTGAGCTGGTGGGAGAGGAGGGCCTTCACCTGCTCGGCGGAGAGGTATCCCTGGGCGACCATGATTTCGCCGAGGGAGCGGGTCTCGCCCTCGCGGGCCTGGAGGCGCAGGCATTCGTTGAGCTGGTCGGGGGTGAGGAGCTTCTCGCGGACGGCCAGCTTCCCGAAGAGGGCGGCCTCCTTGGAGGTCTTGGTGGCGGGGTCCTCCTCCGCCATCTGGCGCATCTGGGTGGCCAGGACTTCCTTGTGGTGTTCCGTGGTGATGTAGCCCTTGTACAGGAGGATGTCGCCCAGGGGAGGGGGGGAATCCTCGTAGGTCTGCATCAGGATGCATTCGTCGATCTGGGCCTGGGAGCAGTATCCCTTGGCCACGGCGATTTTTCCGAAGAGGAGGTCTTCGTTCGCGGGCACGGCCTACTCCCCCGGCAAGGAACGATCGCTCAAGGTTCCGGTTCCCATCATTCCCACTCGATGGTGGCGGGAGGCTTGGAGCTGATGTCGTAGACCACCCGGTTGATTCCCTTGACCTCGTTGACGATGCGCGAGGCGATCGTGCCGAGCACCTCGTAGGAGATCCGGGCCCAGTCCGCGGTCATGCCGTCGAGGCTCTCGACCAGCCGCACCACCGCCGCCTCCTGGTAGGTGCGCTCGTCGCCCATGACGCCCACGCTCCGGACGGGCAGGAGCATGGCGAAGTACTGCCAGAGCTTCTCGTGGAGCTTGGCCTTCTCGATCTCCTGGGTCACGATGTCGTCGGCCTCCCGGAGGATCTCGAGCCGTTCGGGCGTGAGGGGGCCCACGCAGCGGACGGCGAGGCCGGGCCCCGGGAAGGGCTGGCGCCGGACGATCTCCTCGGGGAGCCCGAGCTCCCGGCCGATGCGGCGGACCTCGTCCTTGAAGAGGAAGCGGAGGGGCTCGATCAGCCGGAACCCGAGTTTCTCCGGGAGGCCGCCGACGTTGTGGTGGGTCTTGATCTTGGCGGAGGGCCCTCCGACCGCGGAGCGGGACTCGATGACGTCCGGGTAGAGGGTGCCCTGGGCCAGGAAGCGGACCTGATTGAGGGGCCTGGCGGCGGCGCGGAAGGTGTCGATGAAGGTATGGCCGATGCGGGTGCGCTTCTCCTCGGGGTCGGTGACTCCCTTGAGGGCCTTCATGAAGCGCGCGCCGGCGTCCACGCAGACGAGGTTCAGGCGGACGCGCTTCTCGAAGAAGTCCCGGACCCTCTTGGCCTCGCCCTTCCGCAGGAGCCCGTTGTCCACGAAGACGCAGGTCAGGCGGCTGGAGACCGCCTTGTGGACGAGGGCGGCGACGACGCCCGAGTCCACGCCCCCGGAGAGCGCGCAGATCACGTGGTCCTTGCCGACGGCGCGGCGGATCTCGGCGATGGCGTTGTCCACGTAGGACTTCATCTCCCAGTCGCCGCGGCAGCCGCAGATGGCGTAGAGGAAGTTCCGGAGGATCTGGGTCCCGTAGGGGGTGTGGTGGACCTCCGGGTGGAACTGGACGCCGTAGAACGGGCGCTTCTTGTGCCGCACGGCGGCCCAGGCGCAGTTGCGGGAGGAGGCCAGGACCGCGAAGTCCTTGGAGGCGGCCTCCACCTTGTCGCCGTGGCTCATCCAGACCTGGGTGTCGCGGGGCACGCCGCGGAAGAGCCTCTCGGGCTCCCGGACGGTCAGGTCGGTCCGGCCGTATTCGCGGTCCGCGGCGGGGGCGACCTTCGAGCCGAGGATCCGGGCGCCCAGCTGCATCCCGTAGCAGATGCCCAGGACGGGGACCTCCAGGTCGAAGATCTTGGGGTCGCACGCCGGGGCCTTCTTCTGGTAGACGCTGGCGGGGCCCCCGGAAAGGATGATGCCCTTCAGCCGGTGCTTCTTGAGCGCCTCGGGGCGGACGTCCGGGGGGAGGATCTCGCAGTAGACGCTGGCCTCTCGGGTCCGGCGGGCGATGAGCTGGGTGTACTGGGAGCCGAAGTCGACGATGGCGACGTAATCGTTCTCGGGCATAAAGGGATCAGATCATGGGGCCGCTGAGCGATCGGGCCATCGGGATCCGGGGATCCCCTCCCCTTCAAAGGAGCGACGGCGACTCGGTTCTTCCCGGGATTTCAGGCCCGTACATTAAAGTCTTTGCGGAGGATGGTCAAGAGTTCTTTGAAGCCCTTCAGCTCGTAGGTGGGCCGGGTCCGGCCCTGCTCGGGCGCGTGCTTGCCGCGCCGGACCCGGACGGTCTTCATGCCCAGGGCGTTGGCGGGATCGATGTCGTGGGAGGGGTGGTCGCCCACGTACATGCTCTCCTCCGGCTTCAGGCCCACCTCGTCGCAGGCGCGCTGGAAGAGCTTGGGATTGGGCTTCGAGATGCCGATCTGGTCGGAGATGAAGATGGCGGTGGAGGTGAAGCAGGGGTAGAGGCCCAG
This sequence comes from uncultured Planctomycetales bacterium, assembly GCA_964395295.1. Taxonomy (GTDB): domain Bacteria; phylum Planctomycetota; class MHYJ01; order MHYJ01; family JACPRB01; genus CAYNDR01. The sequence goes on along the minus strand of CAYNDR010000421.1, from coordinate 2,127 downwards.
GCGCAGGAGCTTGTCCGCCTGCTTGACCTCCAGCCCGGCCGTGATGATGCCGCGCACGAGGTCGGTCCGGGCGAGCCGCTCGAGGACGGGGCGCACGTCCGGGTAGGGCCGGAGGAGGCGGAACTTGGCGTCGTGGTAGGCCTGGACGCCGGCGGCCACGAGGATCGCGGGGTTGACGCCGTCGAAGGCGCGGCGGGGCAGGCGGAGGATGAGCTTGTCGAAGTGGTGCTCGTAGTTGGAGGAGAACTCGGAGATGACCTCCGTGAGCTCGCGCAGGATGTGCTCCGAGGGGAGCCGGAGGCCGCAGCGGCGCATGGCCTCGACCGCCATCCGGCGCGCCTTGTCGGCGAACTCGGTGGTGGAGTAGAGGGTGTCGTCAACGTCGAAGAAGATGGCCTTCAGGGACATCACGGGAGAGCATGGTACCACAATCCCCGGGAGGAATCACGGCTCCCGGGCTTGCGTCCCGCGGCGGCTCCGGTCAGAACTGCTCGGCTTCCTTCTCGGCGAGGTCGATGATCTCCGGCGTCACCAGCATGAAGAGACGGCGCTTCTCGTCGGCCTTGGCCTTGCGGGACATGAAGAAGTTCAGGATCGGGATGTTCTCCACGAACGGCACGCCGGAGTGCATGTCCCGCATCAGGATGTCCTTGAAGCCGGAGATCATCAGGGTCCCGCGGTCGGGGACGGTGACGGTCGTCTCGGCCTTCTGCAGGATGATCCAGGGCAGGTCGAGCAGGATGCCCAGCCCGGGGCGGATGTCCACGCGGCGGATGGCCTGCAGCTCCGCGAAGGAGGGCCTCAGCTCCATGGTGACGTACTTGCGGTCGTTGGAGACGATCGGGCGGACGTCGAGGACCACGCCGTGCGTGAGCACCCCGATCACCGGGTCGTAGGCCGCGGCGGCGGTGGAGACCTGCGGCTCGTAGTCCATGATGTACGCCAGCTGGGTCAGGAACATGACGTGCGAGCGCTGGGTGTTGAAGACCGTGACGCGGGGCGCGTGGACCAGGGTGGCCTTCTGGCCCTTGTGGAGGGCGCGGAGCGCCACCTGGAGGGCCTGCTCGCCGATCCACTGGTACTGGAGGCCCAGGCCGCCCTGGGGCGTGAGGCGGTTCGCCAGGGGGTCGGTCCCCGTGGTCGCCCCGAGGGTCATGGCGATCGGGTCGTACTTGAGCATGGTGTGGAAGGTCTGGGCCCGGAGGTCGTAGGACTCCATGCGGGCCGATTCCTGGGTCAGGAAGCCCGGCCCCATCTCGCCGGTGGCCTCGCCCACCAAGCGGTAGTCGTTCACCGCGTAGTCGTTCCCGGCCAGCACGGCGTTGGCCCGGTTGATGATGTCGACGCCCACGTCGTCGAGGAAGTCGTCATAGGCGGCCACGAACCGGGCGACCACGGAGACCATCGTCCCGGTGTAGCTGCGGAGCTTCCCCAGGAATTCGCGGAGGTCGCGGTGCACCTGCGGGGGCGCGCTGACCAGGAGCTGCTGGTTGGGGGTCTTTTCGATCGTCTGCTCGCCCTCCCAGGTCCCCGGGGCGATGTTCTCCTTGATGAGGTCGACGATCTGCTCCTCGCCCACGGCGGCCGCCTTGGGCTCGTCCAGCGTGAAGGTGGCGCCCGTGAGGGGCCCGCCCATCCCGCCCGAGGGCGAGACCAGCTCCACGCGGGGGCCGGCGAAGTCCTGGAGCTTGACCAGGATGTCGCGGATGTCGTGGAGCTCCAGCACCGACTTGCCGTGCGCCTTGTCGGGCGTGGTGAGGAGGACGACCTTCTCCTCCGTGATCACGTAGTCCAGGCCGAACTGCGACAGGAGGAGCTTCAGCACGTTCTTCAGGATCAGGTCCTTCACCTTGAAGGTGATGGCCTTCTCCAGGTCCACCTTGTCCCGGACGGAGGCGTCCAGGAGGATGTTCAGGCCCGTGAAGTCGCGGATGAAGGCCAGGATGTCCTCGATCTTCGTGTTCTCGAAGGACATGTCGATCTTCATGGTCTCGAGCTTGCGGTTCATGGCCAGGATGTCGGGGTCCTCCTCCCCCATGCCCTCCCCGTGGGTCGTCTTGATGATGCTCTCGGTGATGCGCTTGGAGATCTCCGCCCACTGCTGGCGGTTGGGGAACCGCACCAGCC
>CAYNDR010000420.1:0-5628 GCA_964395295.1 uncultured Planctomycetales bacterium | reverse complement strand
GGTCCAGGCGTCCCTCACGGGCACCTACTACGTGCAGGGCGGGAAGGTGCGGGTGACCCTTTCGTGCTTCCGGCTCCCGGAGAACGCCCTGGCGTTTCCCGCCCGGTCGTTCGACCGGTCGGAGAAGGAGCTGTTCGCCCTCGTGGACGAGGTGGCCCGCGAGGTCGGGCGGGAGCTCCAGGGGATGGCCTCGGCCGTGGTGGCCGGCGTCCCGGTGGCGGCCGAGGTGAAGCCCAGCCAGGAACTGGCGTTCGGGTACAAGAAGCAGGAGTCCCTCCGGAACGCGTCGGAGAAGGCCGCTCCGGATCCCCAGTCGCCCGCCTCCGGGAAGGACGAACACAGGCGGCTGGCCCGGAAGGCCGAGGCGCCTCCTCCCGCCCCCGAGGCCAAGCCCGGGGAGGCCGCGATCACGGGCGCGGCCCCGGCCGGGGGGAACCTGAAGGCCATGGCGGACTCGGAGAGGAAGTCGGACAAGGAGAGCGGCGCGGCCCGCGAGCAGGCCAAGGCCCCCGCCGCCGCGCGCAGCCGAGGCGCCGGCGAGGACGGCCGCCGCAGGGCGGGCGCGATCGAGGAGGCAAGCCTCGCCAAGGCGTGGTACCAGAGCCGCCAGGAGATCGAGAAGCACAAGTTCGGCAAGGAGGAGTTCGATTCCCTCTGCCAGACCCTGCGCGGCCACTTCCACGGCGAGCGCGGGGAGGAAATGCGGAAGAGCCTCCAGGAGGCCCGGGAGGGGCTCGACCGGGCCGCCAAGCAGGGGGGCGGACTGCGGCCGCACCACGCCGCCATCGAGTTCGCCTGCCCGGACTGCCGGGAGACCTCGCCCGGTTTCGGGACGTGCGCCAAGTGCGGGAATTACATGGTCGTGCGGATCAAGGTCCAGCCGGCCGCGCCGGAGAAGAAGGAATGACCTGCGCCTTCGACAAGGAGAGGCTCACGGGCTACTTCGACGGGGAGCTCGAATCCGCCGAGCGGTCCGAGGTCGAACAGCACATCTCGGCCTGCTCGGAGTGCCTTCGCGACCTGGGGGAGATCAAGTCGGCGGCGCTCCTGGTCCGGGAACTGCCGCGCCACCGGGCGCCGCGGTCGATCGCGGAAGGCGTGTCCCGCGAGATCGCGGCGGCCGGCCGCGCGGCCCGCTTCCGGATCGTCCGGGGGACGCTTCTCTGGGCCACGGCGGCCGCGGCGGCGCTCCTGATCGCGGTCAACGTGGCCTATTTCGCGGGGATGAAGAAGGAATCCGCCCCCGCGGCGGCGAAGGCTCCTCCGGCCTCGGCCGCGCCGGCCCTGGCCTACAAGTCGGTCGATCGCGACGCCGCGGAAGGGCTCCGGAAGGACGAGACCCCGGAGCAGGCGGACCGCGAGGATAAGCCGGTCCTCGCGCTCCGGGACGGGAAACGCGAGAAGGCCAGGCGGGCCGTCGAGGAATCCGCCGCGAACGCGGCCGAGGCGCGGAAGGCGGTCGACAAGGGGGGATACCGGGAGGCCGGCAAGCCGCCCCCCGAGGCCCCGCGGCCGACGCCGACTCCTCCACCGGCCCCCGCGGCCCTTCCCGCGTCCGGGGCGGCCAAGAAACCGGAAGACGCGGTCAAGGATCTGGCCGAGGTCCGGAAGGGGGCCAAAGGGGATGCCGAGACGGGGAAGGCCGTGGAATCCGCCATCGCCGGCCGCGGGGGCGGGGCGGGCGCGCCCGTCCTGGGCCTGACGGTCGCCGCCGCCGATCCCGGCCAGGCTCGGGCGAAGGTCGAGACGCTCATCCGCAAGGTGAAGGGATTGCAGGAAGGCGGGCCCGGATTCGGCGCGGCGGCGCCCATGGCCCGCGCGGCCCGTCCCGCCGGGGACGAGCGGTCCAGGATCGTGCCGGCGCGGCCCGCGCCCCTGTCGGTGGAGCTGACGGAGTCCGAGCTTGCCGCCCTCCGCAAGGAGATCGGGAAGGAGAAGTCCCTCCTGCTGGTCGAGGGGAGCGGGGAGGAGGCGCAGAAGCGCCTCCTCGAGGCCCAGGCGGCGCAGGCGGGGGCGAAGCCCGCCCTGAAGACCGCGGGAGGGGCCGCGCCGGGCGCCGCCCTCGGGGGGGCGGACGAGAAGAAGAAGGAGTCGGGCGAATCGGCGGCCGCGGCGGAACAGGACAAGCTGACGAAGGCCAGGCAGGAGGCCAAGGCGGGCGAGGACGGAGTGGCTCAGGAGAGGGAGTTCCTGAAACAGCAGGCCGCGCCGGCCGTCACCCGCGTGACCTTCGACTTCACGGGCCTCGAGGCCCCGCCGGCGGCCGAGCGGAAGTAGCTCAGGGCACCGGGTCGTAGCCGTGCCCGCCCCACGGGGCGCACCGCAGGAGCCGTTTCAGCCCCAGCCAGGTCCCCTTCAGGAACCCGTGCTTCTTCACCGCCTCCAGCATGTAGTGGGAGCAGGTGGGCCGGTAGCGGCAGATGTCCGGCATCCAGGGCGAGACCAGGGCCTGGTAGAGGCGCACCGGGAGGATCACGAGGTACTTCACGGCCCGCGGTGCCTCCGGAGGAGCTGGACCATCGCGGCCTCCACGTCCTGGCGCTTGAGGCCTTCCGGCGGACGCGTGGGGACGGCCACGATGTCGAGGCCGGGGCCGATCGCCGCCTTGTTCCTCCGGAAGGACTCCCGGAGGAGCCGTTTCCAGCGGTTCCGCAGGACCGCCCCGCAGACGCGGCGGGGCACGCTGATCGCCAGCCGCGAGAAGGGCAGGCCGTTCGCCCGGGCGTGGAGGCGGAAGGACTTCCCGCTCCAGCGGCGGCCGCGCCTGTAGACCGCGTCGATCTCCTTCTGGCGGGTGATCCTCTCCGACCGGCGCAGGCGCTCGTCCATCCGGCCGATCTTAGCGGCCCGGCAGGGCCGGTTCAAGGGCGTATCTCTGGCGGCGGACCGGTGCTAGAATCGCCGGCGGGATGGGCATTGGCGCGCGTGTGACGGTCGTCCGCCCCGGCGGGCTCGGGGACACGATCCTCGTCCTGCCGGCGCTGGACCGGTTGGCCGGCGCGCGCCTCACGCTGGTGGGCTCCTCCTGGGCGGAGGAACTCCGGCCTCTCATCCCGTTCCCGCTGGAGATCGCCCGTTTTGACGGCGCCGCCCTTCTGCCTCTCTTCGATCCATCCCCGGAGAGGGACCCGACCGGCCTGTTCGCGGAGGCCGATGAAGTCGTGCTGTACACGGATTCGCCGGACGAGAACCTGGCGGTGAACGCGAGGCGTTTCTGCCGGGGGAGGGCGGTCCTGTGGCCGGTGACGCCCGCGCCGGGCGTCCATGCCGCCGATCATTTCGCCGGCGCCGTTCCGGGGGCGGGTCCGGCGGTCCCGTCCCTGCGCGTCCCGGAGGGGCTTCGCTCATGGGGGGAGGAGTGGCTCCGGGGGCATCTCGGGGGCGGGGTCCCGATCGCCATCCATCCCGGCAGTGGAGGGCGGAGGAAGTGCTGGCCCGCGGGGCGGTTCGCCGAGGTCGCGGGACGCCTGGGGCGGCCGGTCGTGATGGTGGAGGGACCGGCAGACGGCGAGGCCTGCCGGGAGTTCCTGTCGGAGGTGCGCGGTGTCCCGGTCGCACGCGCGGCCGGCCTGACGGTCCCGCAGGCGGCCTCGCTGATCGCGGCTTGCGGGGCCCTCGTCGGCAACGACAGCGGCGTGAGCCACCTGGCGGCGGCTCTCGGGGTCCCCACGGTGGCGGTCTTCGGCCCCACCGATCCCGCGGTCTGGGCGCCGCTGGGCCCGCGGGTCCGTGTCGTGAGGGGGGCCGGCGGGGCGTGGCCCTCCGCAGGCGAAGTCGCGCGCGGTTTCATGCCCTGAAAATCCCATCGGATAGCATAATATATGTAGGATTGAAGGAGGGGAACCATGCTGTGGCTCGCCGCCGGCATCCCCTCGTGGCCAGCGAGGACCGCGCGCGCCCGAAGTAGCCGCGGCGGCCGAAACAGTTGCCTTTCGGCGGGGAATGTTCTATTTTTAATATGATGGCCGGGAAAAGTTCGGCGGCGGCGCGTGTCTTCCTCCTCCTGGCGGCCGCGGCCCTGGTCCCCGCGTGCGCCCCCCCGCCCCCCGCCCTGGGCGCGACCCTGGCCTCCGCCTCGCGGATCGACCTCGCCTGGACCAGCGTCCGCGTCGCGCGCTTCACCGTCGAGCGGGGCACCGACGGCGTCGCCTTCTCGGCCCTCGCCGCCTTGCCGGGGACGGCCCGGAGCTACTCCGACACGGCCGTCTCGGGCGGCACCACCTATTACTACCGGCTCGGCGCCTGGTATGACGAGGTCGCCTATTCGAACGTCGTCTCCGTCACGACGCCCTGGGCGATCGCCTACGGGGGCGCGGGGGACGAGGATTTCCTTGCCGCGGGCGTCGCCGGCGACGGCGGATTCGTCGCGGCCGGGAGCATCGACCCCTCCGGCTCCCGGCAGTGGGACGGGTGGGTCGTCCGGCTGGGCCCCTCGGGATCGGTCCTCTGGCAGAAGTCGCTCGGCACGGAACTCGGGGAGTGGATCGACCATGTCGAACCGGCCCCCGACGGGGGATTCCTTCTCGTCGGCGAGTGCGGGTGGTTCTTCGGGGGCGGAGACGGATGGATCGTCAAGCTGGACTCCGCGGGGACCGTTGAGTGGCAGTACTCCTTGGGCGGCGAGGGATTCGACGAACTTCTGGGAGCCGATCCGACCGCGGACGGCGGATTCATCCTCTCGGGATATACCTACTCCTCCGGGGCGGGAGGGTCCGACCTCTGGCTCGTCAAACTTTCCTCTTCCGGAGCCGTGGAGTGGCAGAGGACGTACGGCGGGCCGTTCTACGAGGGCCTCAGCTACACGCTCCAGGTGCGGCAGGCCTCCGACGGCGGATTCGTGGCGGCCAGCGCGGGCGGGGGCCCAGATCCCTACGGGATGAGCGAATCCGACCTGTGGGTCCTCAAGGTGGCGCCGGGGGGCGATCCCCAGTGGGCGCGTTCCTACGGCGGCGACGGCGTGGAACTGGGATTCTGCATCGCGGAGGCGCAGGACGGGGATCTCCTGGTGGCCGGGACCACCACCTCCTTCGGCGCCGGAGGGACCGACTTCTGGATCCTCCGCCTCGACGGCGGGGGCGACGCGGTCTGGCAGGAGACGTTCGGCGGGCCGGGGGAGGACTACGCCTTCTGGATCCAGGAGGCCTCGAACGGCGAGGTTATCGTCGCCGGGACGACGGACTCGTTCGGCGCGGGCGGCACGGACTGGTGGATGCTCCGGCTCCGGCCGGACGGCCGCGCGCTCTGGCAGAGGACCTACGGGGGACCGGGGGATGACTGGGTCTACGCCCTGCAGGTCCGCGAGACCCCGGACGGCGGCCTCGCAGCGGCGGGGAGCACCCGGGCGGCGGGCTCGTTGGGGTGGGTGCTGAAGCTCGCGGCCGACGGGACGATCGCGTTCGATCCCGCGAGCGGCTACGGCACGGCGGTCACGTCGGCCAACCCGGGCCGCACGCGCGTCAGTCCCCGCGAATTCCAGGTCGAGGTGGGAATCCCCGGATTCCTCCCGGTCCCCTGCGCGGCCGCGGCGACGGACACCGGCCTCGGGTCCACGCGGCAGGCGCCCTGAAGATTCTCTGTGGTTCAGACGTAGGGGGGGCGCGCCGCGGGCGTGATACGCCACCCCAAGGG
>CAYNDR010000419.1:691-5633 GCA_964395295.1 uncultured Planctomycetales bacterium | reverse complement strand
CGGCGCCGGCCTTCTGGACTTCCTGAAGTGAGCCAGGGCGGCCCCCTCGTCCTCGGCGAAGCGGAGGATCTTCGAGAGGCCCAGGATGTTGAAGACGTCCTGGATCTCGGGCGGGGTGGCGGCGAAGATGATGTCCCCGTTGTTCTTCATGGCGGTGTCGAGGGAGCTGATGAAGCAGCCGAAGCCGGCGGAGGAGATGTACTTCGTCTCCCGGAGGTTCACCACCAGCCGGTAGGCGCCCCGCCTGAAGATCTCCTCGATCGCGGTCTCCACCTTGGCGAAGTTGGACCAGTCGAGCGACCCCTCGATCCGGATCTCCCAGACGCCCGCCTCCAGCTCGCGGGTCTCGACCTTGATGTGGTCCATGCCGGGCTCGGACATAGTTCGGCCCTACTTTTTACGGGCGCGCGCGTCCCGTTCCTGGGCGGCCTTCCCCGGCGGGATCTGCCCGCCGCCCTCGATGAGCTCCTCGACCTTGGCGAGGAGGTCGGCCTTCTTGAACGGCTTCTGGATGAACTCGGCGCGGCCCTAGTAGTGCTCCAGGAAGAGGTCCGCCATCTCCACCTTGCTCGACATGAACAGCACCGGCGTCTTCTCGTTGGCGGCCAGCCGCTTGATCTGGCCCGCCACCTTGTAGCCGCTCGTGTCCCCGAGCACGATGTCCAGGATCGCCACGTCGAAGGGCTGGCGCCGGGCCGCGGCCACGCCCTCCTCCGGGACGCTCCGGGCCTCCACCTGGTATCCGCCCTGTTCGAGGAAGTATTGGACGATGTCGAGGATTCGTGGCTCATCGTCGATGACGAGCACGCGCCGCGGAGGCATCCGGTCGAGTATAGCGGGGGAGGGGGCCAATTCAAGAAAAAATGAGACGCGCGCGCCTCAGCGGGCGAGGTCGCCGCGGCCGATCTCGATCTCGAAGAGCTGTTCCATCTGCCGGCGGAGGTCGTCGATCTCGGCGTCGGAGATGGGAGGGTCGGCGATCTCGACCGTCTCGCCGTCCCAGGACTTCTCGATGCGGATCGAGCCGCCGCGCGAGCCGGCGAACTTGATGCGGCGCTTCCGCGCCAGGAGGAGCGCCGTGAGGTAGGTGATCTTCCGGCGGGAGGGGTCGTCCGAGGGCTTCTCCAGGAGCTTCTTGAAGAAGTCCACCATCGCGGCGACGTCCTCGAGCCTCCGCTCGGAGAGCTTGGGCATGCGCGTCTTCCAGAAGGAGAAGAGGTCGGGCCGCGCCTTCCAGCACTCCTGGCAGAGGTCCCGGCGCTCGAAGCGGCCCTCGGCCTCCACGATCCCGGAGTAATGCTCCTCTTCCGACTTGAACGCCCGCCGGCAGGCGCTGCAGGCGCGGCCGCGCCGGTCGATCTTCCAGTCCTCGGCCTGAAGGGTCATCGCGTCGGCTTCCCCGCGAGCTTCACGTGTCCTGTTCCCAGCACTTCTTCTATATCGGCAATGAAGCGGCCGGAGACGGAGACGAAGTGTTCGTTGGCCGCCTTGACCAGCACCTTGTGCCCCTGCGGGGTTTCAACCTCGAAGAACACGGGGCAGGAGCCGGGGTGCGCGTGGAGGATCTCCTGGACCTGGAGGAGCAGGTCCTCCTCGAGCCCCGTGCTGGCGACCGCCAGGCGGACGCTCCCCGTGAAGACCTCCCGGGCCTTCTCGATGGGCGTGACCTGGGAGACGCGCAGGGAGGGGTCGTCCTCGCGGAACCCCACGCGGCCGGTGGCGAACACGATCTCGTCGTTCTGGAGGTGCTCGCGGTTGCGCTCGAAGTCGGAGGCGAAGCAGACCCCCTCGCAGGATCCCGTGAGGTCGGTGAGCTTGAAGAGGACGTACTTCTGGCCGGCGTTCTTCCCGGTCTTCGTGATCATGACCTTCAGGCCGGAGAGGATGCCGCCGACCGTCACCTCCGTGCTTTCCTCCATCTCCCGCAGGTGGTCGACCGTGGCGGTGGAGAACGTGCGGAGGGCCTCCTGGTGCCGGAGGAGGGGGTTGGACGTGACGTAGCAGCCCAGGGCCTCCTTCTCGTGGGAGAGGAGCGCCTCCTGGGACCACGGCTCCGTGGCGGGGAGCTTCGCCCCCTCGCCCGGGCCGGCGGCGTCGAAGATCGAGAGCTGTCCGATCCGCCGCTCGGCCTGCCGGGCGGCCCCCAGCCGCACGGCGTGGTCCCCCGCCTCCATGAGCTGGGCCCGGTGCGCCCCGGTGCCGTCGAAGGCGCCGCACTTGATGAGCTGTTCCACGACCTTCCGGTCCACGAACCGAGGGTCCACGTGCTCGCAGAACTGGAAGAGGGAGGAGAAGCGGCCGCCCAGGCCCTTCCGGGCCTCCAGGACGTGCTCGACCGCCCGGTCGCCCACCCCCTTGATGGCCCCGAGGCCGAAGCGGATCTTGGGGCCCAGCACCATGAAGTCGAGGTCGCTCGTGTTGACGTCGGGGGGGAGGACCTCGATCCCCATCTGGCGGCACTCCTCGATGTACTCGGCGAGCTTGTCGGTGTTCCCCATGGCGCAGGACATCAGCGCCGCCATGTACTCCACCGGGTACTTGGCCTTGAGGTAGGCGGTCTGGTAGGAGATGATGCCGTACGCCGCCGAGTGGGACTTGTTGAAGCCGTAGCCGGCGAAGAAGGCGATCAGGTCGAAGATCTGGACGGCCTGGTCCTCCTTCACCCCGTTCTTCACGGCGCCCTTGACGAACTGGTCCCGCACCCGGCTCATGATCTCCGGGATCTTCTTGCCCATGGCCTTGCGGAGGCCGTCGGCGTCGGCCATGCTGAAGCCCGCCAGGATGTTGGCGATCCGCATGACCTGTTCCTGGTAGAGGATGACGCCGTTGGTCTCGCGGAGGATCGGGTCGATCTTCGGGTGGAGCGACTTCACGGCCTCCAGGCCGTGCTTGCACCGGATGTACTGGTCGACCATCCCGGACTTGAGGGGCCCCGGGCGGAAGAGGGCGATCGTGGCGATCAGGTCCTCGATCCGGTCGGGCTTCATCTTCTGGGCGAGCTCGCGCATCCCCCGCGAGGTCTCCAGCTGGAACACGCCCTTGACGGTCCCCCGCCCGAGCATCGCGTAGGTTTCCTTGTCGTCGAGGGGGATCTTGTCGATCTCCACGCGGACGCCCCGGGTCTTCTCGACGAGCTTGGCGGCGCGGTCGAGGACGGTGAGCGTTTCCAGCCCCAGGATGTCGATCTTGAGGAGCCCGAGCTTGGCCACCGCGTTCATGTCGTACTGCGTCATGACCGCGTCGTCCTGGACGTAGAGGGGGACGTGCTCCACGAGGGGCTTGTCGGAGATCACCACCCCGGAGGCGTGCCGGCCGGCGTGGCGGGCGTTGCCCTCGAGCTTGAGGGCGATCTCCCAGACCTCCTTGAGGAGGGGATTCTGCCCGATCTCCCGGGCGATGTCGGGCTCCTGGCGGATCGCGTCCTGGAGGGTGATGTCCACCACCTTGGGGATCTTCTTGGCGAAGGGATCGATGACCTTGAGGTCCACGCCGAGGACGCGGCCCACGTCGCGGATCACCGCGCGGGCCCTCATGGTCCCGTAGGTGATGATCTGGGCCACGTTCTCGCGGCCGTACTTCTGGACGATGTACTCGATGACCCGGCCGCGGTCCTCGTTGGAGAAGTCCAGGTCGATGTCCGGCATCTCCTTCCGGGAGGGGTTGAGGAACCGCTCGAAGATGAGGTCGTAGCGGAGGGGGTCGATGGAGGTGATCCCCAGGACGAAGCCCACGAGCGATCCCGCGGCGGAGCCCCGGCCCGGGCCCACGCGGACCCCGTTCTCCCGGGCGTAGCGGCGGAGGTCCCAGACGATGAGGAAGTAGCTGGCGAATCCCATCTTCTCGATGACGGAGACCTCGTAGGCGATGCGGTCCTGCACCGCCTGGGGGAGGGGGTCGCCGTAGCGCTCCCGGGCCCCCTTGAGGCAGAGGTCGCGGAGGTAGTCGATGTGCCGCTCCCAGCCGGCCGGCAGGTCGAAGCGGGGGAGGTGGATCTCGCCGAAGCGCAGTTCCAGGTTGCACCGCTCGGCGATCTCGAGGGTGGTGGCCAGGGCCTCGGGATGCTGGGGGAACGCCTGGGCCATCTCCTCCGGGGACTTCAGGTAGAACTCGGGGGAGGGGTAGCGGAGGCGGTCCGGGTCGCTCATCGTCGTGCCGGTGGAGAGGCACAGGAGCGCGTCGTGGGCCCGGGCGTCGTCGCGCGCCAGGTAGTGCGTGTCGTTTGTGGCCGCGACCTCGAGGCCCAGCTCGCGCGCCGCCGCGAGGGCGCCCTGCAGGACCTTCCGCTCGTCGTCGGTGCCGTGGTTCTGGACCTCGAGGTAGAAGTCCTCCTTGCCGAAGAGGTCGCGGTACGCCGCGGCCGTCTGGAGGGCCTGGTCGGCCGCGTCGGCCTTGCAGGCGCGGCCGAACTCGGAGGTGGGACAGCCGGAGAGGGCGATGAGGCCCTCGTGGTGCTGGGCGAGGATCTCGCGGTCCATGCGGGGCTTGTAGTAGAAGCCCTCGCGGTAGGAGAGCGTGGAGAGCCGGATCAGGTTGCGGTAGCCGCGCTCGTTGCGCACCAGGAGCGTGAGGTGGTGGGCGTGCTCCTTGAGCCCCTTGGTGTCCTTCCGGTCGAAGCGGGAGCCCGGGGCCATGTAGGCCTCCAGGCCGAGGATGGGCTTGACGCCCGCCTGGATCGCCGAGGTGTAGAACTCGATCGCCCCGAGCATGTGGCCGTGGTCGGTGAGGGCGCAGGCCTTCATCCCCATCGACGAGACCTTGCGCACGAGCTCCCCGATGCGGCAGGCGCCGTCGAGGAACGAGTAGTCGCTGTGGACGTGGAGGTGGCAGAAGTCCATCGTCCCGACAGGATACGAGCGGGGGAGGACGCCGTCGCCGGGCGATCGCGCGAAGGGACTTCGACATCGGCGCCCGGGCGACGAAACTGCGCGGCATGAACGCGAAG
>CAYNDR010000419.1:0-681 GCA_964395295.1 uncultured Planctomycetales bacterium | reverse complement strand
GTGGACGTGGAGATGGACGAACTCGGGCTTCACGGTGGCTGGAGGATAGTGGATCGGGGAAGGGGAATCAAGGGTCCAAAGCGGGATGATTGGAAATTGCGAGCGTCACCTGCCTTGGCCCGGAAGTCTCACGGCTTGCCGTGGAAAGTGGAAATTAACAATCGTGATGCTGGAGGATAATTAGGCTTTGACGTTGAGACGGATTCGCCGCCGCAGGAGGCACACTCCGCTTGCGGCCGTGAGGAGGTCATTTACGAATCCTTTGAGCCTCCTTTGAAGCCTTGGCGGCCTCTTCCAGCTTCTTTGACTTTGCCTCACCCGACAGGAGATCCGCCTGGCTGCGAAGCGCAACGCTCAGGTTGTCCTGCGTCATCGCATAATCGGTTGGTGCGGCTTCGAATGTTTGGATCTTGAGCGCCTCGCGGTAGGCTACGACAGCTTCTTCGAGTTTCTTGGCCCGCGCCTCGCTCGATAGGAGGTCCGCCTGTTTACCGAGTGCAACGCCCAGGTTGTTCTGCGTCATCGCGTACTGTGTTGGTGCGGCTTCGAATGTACGGATCTTGAGCGCCCCGCGGTAGGCTACGACAGCTTCATCGAGCTTCTTGGCCCGCGCCTCGCCCGATAGGAGGTCTGCTTGTTTGCCGAGTGCAACGCCCAGGTTGTTCTGCGTCATCGCATAAT
>CAYNDR010000418.1:0-5634 GCA_964395295.1 uncultured Planctomycetales bacterium | reverse complement strand
CCCTGCGGAGCACGGGCAGGACCCGCTTCGTCACGACGCCGGAGGAGGAGGCGAAGCAGGCCGACTACGTGGAGCGGTTCTACACGGTGCTTTTCAGTCATCCCGCCGTGGAGGCGGTCACGTGGTGGGACTTCTCGGACACGGGCGCCTGGATGGGGGCCCCCGCGGGATTCCTCCGCCGGGACATGACCCCGAAGCCCGTCTACGAGCGCCTGATGGCGAAGGTCAAGGGGGCGTGGTGGACGAGGCGCGCCGAGGCCGCCACGGGCGAGGACGGCCGGGCGCGCCTGCGGGGCTTCCACGGAACCTACACCTGCACGGTCACGCCCCCCGGCGGGGGGGCGGCGAAGACCGCGACCTTCGAGCTGAAAAGGGGGCAGGAGAACCCGGTCCGGATCGGGCTGTGACCAGCTGTTAACCCTGTCGAGTCGCCACTGCGTTAACAGCGGGGGGGGGGCGGCCCATTATTCCTGCGTAAGCGCGCTTGACCCGGCCGTCCTGGAGTGTAAGATATTCAAGCGGCCCGGAGTCGCGGGCCGGAGCGGGATCCGAAGGGGGGGACGTCGCCCCCGACGAAATGTGGGTCTGTCCAGGAATCCCCCGTCCCGGCCTCGCCCCGGTTTTCCCGTCCGTCGCCCCGTGCGATAGGCCTCACTTGCGGAGGCGGGGATGCTGAAGCTCCTCCTGAAGGACGCCAAGGGGTACCGCGAGACGGAGTTCCCGCAGGACCTCGTCACCCTCGGCCGCTCGGCCGACAACACCATCGTCCTGGACCATCACAGGGTCTCCCGCAACCACGCCCGCATCGAGAAGGTCGCCGAGGGCTACCGCATCAGCGACCTCGGGTCCGGCAACGGGACGGTCGTCAACGGCACCAAGGTCGTCTCCTGCGTCCTCTTCCGGGGCGACGAGATCCGCATCGGCGAGACCGAGATCCTCGTCCTCGGGGCCGGCGCCCCCGCGCCCGTCCCCCAGCTGGCCACCGACCGGGTGGACCGCAGCGGTTCGCCGGCCGCCCCGGCGGCATCGCCGCCCGGGCGCCGCGCCACCGCGCGCGTCCAGCAGGTCACCGTGAAGAACGTGGCCCGCGAGGCGGCTTCGGTGCTCCCGCACCTCGTGGGGAAACTGCTCGTCGTCCTCCTGGCGATCGCGGTCTTCGCGGTCGCCTTCTACGCCGCCTTCCAGGCCTACCGCAACCGGTCCCTGCAGGAGGCCGCCTACGCGTCGAAGGCCGAGGCGGAGAAGGCGGCCGCCGCCTCGGAGAGGCGGAACCCCGCGCCGGAGCGGGCCGCCGCGCCGCGGTCGGGCGAGTCGGAGGAGATCGAGGCCCGCGTCCGCGCCGCGATCCGCGGGGGGCGGTACCGGAGGGCCGACGAACTCCTGAAGGGATACGCCGCAGCCGCCGGCGAGTCCGAGGCCCCCCTGATCACCACCCTCACCCTCCTGATCCGCGACACGGTCGCCGCGGACTTCCGGGGCGTGGACGCGGAGGGCCGGCGGATGCAGGACCAGGGCCGGTACGAGGACGCCGCGCGCCACTACTCCACGCACGCCCGCCGCTTCGAGGGGACGGAGCATTACCTCTACCTCTCGCGGAAGCCCGAGATCCTGGAGAAGCTCGCCCAGGCCAGGGGCGGGGCGCCGCCCAGGCCGCCCGCGGCCGACGGGCCCAAGGAGCCCCCGAAGGCCCCGGAGGAGATGATCGGCCAGGTCTCCCCCTTCGACATCCTCAGGGACCACGTCATCCTCAAGGTGCGGGAGAAGGGCGGGATCGAGTTCGCCTCCGCGAGCGACCCGGGATCGGGCAGCCTGTGGCGGGTGGTCGGCGCCGACGACAAGGCGATCCTTCTCGACAGCGGCCAGACCGAACAGCAGATGACCTGGCGCCAGCTGGGCGAGACGGGCCTCCTCCAGCTGTGCCGGTCCCTGGCCCCCGGCGCGCCGGTGCCCGTGCAGGCGGCGTATCTCAAGCTGGCCCTCAAGCTGGGGCACGGCCTCGCGGCCGAGAACCGGGCGATCCTGGCGGCGCTCAAGGAGAAAAGCCCCGCGGCGGCCCGGGAGATCGAGGAGGCCCTGGGGCTCCCCCCGGAGGCGCCTCCGCCCCCGAAGCCGCCGCCCGAGAACCCTCCGCCGGCCAATCCCTCGGGGCCGCCGCCTCCCCCGAAACCTCCGGAGGACCCGCCCGAAAAGCCCGCCGCGAAGGCGGCGGAGAAATCCTCGGAGGAGCCCCCGCCGCTCGCGGAGGACCCGGCCGCCCCCGGCCGGGTGGACAAACGGAAGATGCCCATGAACCTCGTCTTCGCCCCGCACGAGGCCGTGGTCGACGGGGATTCCTCCAAGGGCAACGGCGCCGCCGGCCCGGTGCCCGAGAAGGGCACGCTCCTCGGCGTCCAGGGCCAGGGGCTCGCCTCGTTCTCCTGCGCCTTCGCGGCCAACGGGGAGGGCGCGGCGCGCACCCTCGTCCTCTCCGCCGGCGGCGACGGCGGCAAGGGCCCCCGGACGTTCACCAATCCGCCGGTCGTGGCCGCGGGCGACGGGATGTCCTTCCAGAAGCCCAAGGTCGGCCCCGCGGTGGAGGACGTGGACTTCCGCTGCCGCAACACCTTCTTCACGGTCTTCATCTCCTCCGCCGCGTCCTGCCTGAGCATCCTGGGCGTGCCGCCCGCCCACTGGGACTACAACGGCACGGTCCGCGTGGGCGACCGGCCCGTGGGCGTGGCGATGTCCCACGGCGACTGGGACGAGAAATACGCCTTCGTCGCCTGCCAGGGCGGCGGCACGATCGCCGCGGTGTTCCTCCACGAGGAGGGCCCGCTCAAGCGCGGCGACCGCATGGGCGAGACGGCCTACTTCGACGCCGCCACGGGGAAGCACCTCGAGACGCGCCCGGCGGCCCAGCAGATCATCGACTCGGACGGCCGCGGCGGCGGCCAGGCCGGGTTCGCGAAGGTCCCCGGCGCGCCCGGGCCGGCGAGCAAGGCGGGCCAGGCGCTCGGCATCGAGGACGTGGCCCTGATCCAGCGCGGCCCGTGGATGGCCCAGCCGATCGAAGGCAAGGCCTCCAGCCCGGACGAGGGGAAGGAGGCCTACCTCTTCGTCACGAACGCGAAGGGGAACTCCGTGTCGGTCTTCAGCGCGCTCGGCTTCCTCACGGGGAAGTCGAAGGACCTGGCGCTGGCGGGGACGGTCGCGGACGTCCCCCACCCGAAGAAACTGCTCCTCGTGGAGGGGAAGCATCTCTGGGTGGGCAGCAATCCCGGGACGACGGTCTCGCGGATCGACGTGGGCGCGCTCCCGGCCCTCTCGCCGCGGCGGCCCGACGCGGTGACGGTGGGGAAGGATCCCGTCCACATGGCCTGGCTGGCGAACCACGGCGGTTTCCTGATGGTCGTCAACGGCGGCAGCGACTCGGTCTCGGTGGTGAAGGGGGACCGGGAGGTCGGGCGGCTGGACGCGGCGAACTCGGCGCCGATGGCCGAGCCCTGCGGGATCTGGATCTCGGGCTTCGGCGACCGGATGATCGTGACGAACCGCGCGGCCTCCTACGCTACGTGGTGGAACTTCCGCCTGTACCCGGAGGGGCCGGTCCGGGGGCCGCAGGAACTGCTGATCAGCTCGGGGAACGTGCTTACGGGGCCGGGGGTCGCGGCGGTGGACGGGGACGTGAATCCGTAGGAGAGGCCGTTTCCCCGGGCCCCGAACGGTTACTGACGACGAATCTCCCCGGAGGTCGCCTGGCCGGCCGCGCCACGAATTCCATGGAGGGTTGGAGCCCATGGTCGATTCGCCTCCCGGCTGGACCCCATTCGAGCGGGGGATCCTGCTCCGTGCCGGGAATTGGGAGCTCACCCGACGGAGGATTCGCAGCGTCATCCTCTGGGCTTCGCTTTTCGCCGTAGCGCTTGTCGCTTTCTACTTCTTGACGCGCTCCGCCCCGGCGTTGCTCCTGATCGCGCTCCTTTACATCGCCATAACGACCGTCGAAAAGGTACTTTATGGCAGGGCCGTTCTCGTCTACAAGTCCGTGGTGACGAAGCTTCTGGCGCGGGTGAAGGAATTGGAGGGCGAGGATACATAGGCGGAGGCAAGGTCATGCATCAACCCAGCCGTCGGGAATTCCTGCGGGCCGCCGGCGCGGCCGGGGCGGGCCTGGTCCTGCCGGGGCGCAAGAAACACATCGTCACCCTGAGCTTCGACGACGGCTTCAGGAAATCGTCGGCCAGGACGGCCGAGATCTACGAGAAGCACAAGCGGTCGGCCTGCATCAACGTGGTAGCCGGCGCCCACCTGAAGGACTTCACCCCGCCGGACTACCCCGGCGTGGTTCGGGGCGATTTCGGCCTCTGGAACGAACTCAAGGCCAGGGGCCACGAGATCATGCCGCACGGCTACAGGCACGCCAACAAACGGAGCCTGCCGCCGGCGGAGGCGAAGGACCTGATCCTCCGATGCCTCGACGTGTTCGACAAGGAGCTGAAGGGATTCGACCGGAAGGCCTCCGTCTTCAACTTCCCCTATAACGCTTCCACCCCCGAGTTGGAGGCCTGGCTGCCGGAGCAGGTTCGGGCCTTCAGGACGGGCGGGGGAGGGATCAATCCCCTTCCGCACAAGGGGCAGGCGAAGCTCACGACGACCAGCTTCGGCCCCGGCAACTGCGAGGCGGCCATCGACCGGGAGGTCGGGAAGCTGCTGGCAAAGGAGTCGGGGTGGCTGATCTTCAACACCCATGGACTCGATGACGAGGGCTGGGGGCCGCTCCGGGCCGATTACCTGGAGCGGCTCCTGGAACGGCTGATGGCCATCGAGAGCGTGGAGATCCTGCCGGCGGGCAAGGCGCTGGCCAGGGACGGATCCTGATGGCCTGACGCCGCAATTCATGGCGGGAACTCCCATGTCTTGCGGAGGCCTGTCGTGAGGCACCTTCTGATCCTCGCCGGTTTCATGTGCGGCTTGGGGCCGGGAAACGCGCCGCCCGCGTTCAAGGAAATCCGCACGGCATCGGACACCGTCCTGGTGGCCTTTTTCAAGAGCTCCAATGCCAGCGGTCCGGTCTGGAACAGGGTCGTCCGGACCAACGAGGTGAACACCGACGATCGGTCCCTGTGGAAGCTCAACGGCCAGTCAGCTCATGGACTACGTCCAGGGCCTCAATCCCATCGGCAAGTGCTACGTCAGCGGCATCGGCTTCGACCGCGTGCATCATCCGCACGACCGGGAATCCGCCTATGCCCAGGACAAGGGATGGGGCCCCCGGCCCGGAATCGTCGTTTACGGACCCGTCCTGTCGGGCACGGGCGAGCAGGTGCCCGCCCCCGGCGGGCTGGCCCGCGAGCGCCGTTACGTCGATCATCTGGGGAGCTTCCAGATGAATGAGTTCACCGTCTACCAGAGCCTGGCATTCTCGGCGGCCATCTACCCGGTGCTGGCGCGGGGCGGCAGGTGGGACCCGGCGAAGGACCCCTTCGCCTCGCCGCAGAAGTGAAAGAATACCAGCCTCAACCGCCCCGGTTTCTGCGGTACTATCCATGGAGGCCGAACATGAAGATTCTCTGGATCGCTCTGCCGTTTCTCCTGGGCGCCCGGCAGGAACAGCGCTGGAAGAACGTTACCGCAGGCGTGGGCGGCGCGGCGGGC
>CAYNDR010000417.1:1622-5636 GCA_964395295.1 uncultured Planctomycetales bacterium | reverse complement strand
CCGTGGCCTCGTACGTCTCGTCGAGGTACCCGCCCGCCGCCACGATCCAGTCCCACTCGCGGAAGTACCGGTAGGCGACGACCTTGTTGCGGGGTCGGGTTTCGCCCAACAGCTCGTTGCGCCAGGGATAGACGATGGTGTTGGTCTCGCCGGGGGCCGCCTTCGTGGCCGTGTCGATCAGCTCGCGGATGAACGGGCGCCCCTGATGGTCCTGGGCTTCCAGGATGTTCCGGCCCTCCAGGGCCACGTGCACCACCAGCTCGCCGCCCGACGCGATGCGCGAGAGCTCCTTCGGCTCCTCGCCCGGGACGAGGTTGGTCCAGGCGCCGCCCACAGGATCCAGCCCCAGGGCCGACAGGTGCTGCATGCCGTTGCACGTCCCGTCCATGGCGATCGGAAGGTGCGAGAGGTACGACGCGCCTTCCGCCACGTACCCGGCCCACTCCAGGCACGCCGCGAGAAACCGCCACTTCTTCTCCGCCCCCGCCCACAACATCTTCCCCTCCAGGGGCCGGGCCGCCGAATCGAGGATCTCCTCCTCGCGGTCTTTGACCCACTGGAAGCGCTTCTGGCGCGGGAGCTTGTCCACCTTGTGGCCGTAGAGGTTGGCAAGTTGGACCGCGTGTCCTCGGCCGGGGGGGGGACTGCCTGGGGGACCGGATAGGCCCGTGACCGGAGGGCGACCTGGTGGGCGAAGTAGAAGACGCGCCGGCCCAGGATCCGCGCGATCGAGAGCCTGAGATCGAGGGCGGCGAGATTCCGGCCCGCCAGCCTCCTCAGCCTTCCGACGCGGTACCGCTCGGCCTGACGCTTGTTGTACTCATCCTCCGGCGTGGTTTTCTTGGGAAGCCGGGGCGGCATCGGGGGGATGTCCATGTAGGGCAGGACCGCGACCGGCCCATTCCGCTCGGAGACGGCCGCCATGACCTCGAAGAGGCGCCCGTTGATCCGCCAGGGCGTCGCCTGGATGGCATTGACGGCCTCGCACACCACTCGGAGATCCGCCTTCTTGAGCGCCTCCTGGATATCCGGGTCCTCGTCGCGTTTGACAAGCGAAAGCGCGAAGTCCTTGTACCCGCCCCCCTCGTTCCCCTGCCAGAGGAGCGGCGGATGGACCGTCGGGAGGAACTTGGGCCGGAGGGTGTTCTCCTCCCGGCGGCGGCACTCGGCGAGCGTCTTTAATCCCTTCAGGGTGAGGCGGATGCGGGTGGGCTCCTGGACCCGCTCGAAAAGCCGAAAGAAGCCCTCGCCGTGATCGACCGCAAGGGCCAGGAGCGCGCCGCCCAGTTGGATCGAATTGCGCTTCCCGGCCCATCCGCGCTTGGCGAAGGGCTTGTAGCGCTTCCTCGCCCGGGAGGGGTTCTTGTCGTGTCCGGCCGACACCCAGCGCCGGACCCGGTCCGCCTGGGGCTCCTGGTCCACGCGGTACTCCAGCTTGGCCCAGTCGCCTACCCGTTTGGCGAGCATGGTGTACTTGGTGAGCTTCTCGTCCTCCTTGGACCCCCGGTAGCCGTCCAGGATCGTCAGGATCGTGATGTAGGCGAGCCGATCGGCCTGGACGGAGACCAGTTCCTGCCAGTACCGCGGGCGCACGCCGGCCTTGATCTTCTCCTGCTCCTGGCGGACGGCCTCCGTAAGGGGCGGGAGGGCGACCTCCAGGAGCGACCTCCCGGCCTTGGAGTCGGAAAGGCGGGTCCGCTCCCAAGATTCCCAGAAGCTCTTGAGGGCCCGTCCGACCCCCTGGGTTTCGAGTTCGACCTCCTGGGCTACCAGATCCTCCTGCGGCTCCTGGAGCATAGGGAGGGGATCGTACCCGCCGCGCGACCAAAAGTCGACACACCAGATAAAGAGAACATACTCCCTTTCCTTTTCTCCCCTTTGCGATCTTCGTCCAGCCGTCTCCGTCAGTCCTGACTCGATGTCGGGTCCAGGACACCCCAACCCGCCGGCCCGCGAGGCCCGCGGATTCGGGTGTCCTGGCTCGTGCGAGCCGGCCCGAAAGGGTCCATTGGAGGATTGATTGATGACGGAAGGCCCGAAGACCGCGGGGCGTCGGCGGCTGAGGTTGGTCCGGCTTCGACCGGAGACGACCTCGGGCGAGACGCTCGGCACCATGGCCCGGCACCTCTCGACGATGCTCGGGCTGGATCCACGGCAGGCGCGCTGGCTCCTCGTCCGGATGGGACGATCGGGCAAGAGCGTCGCGTAGCGGGTCGGCCTTCCCCCTGGCGATGGAATTCCCGCCAGGGGGAAGGCTTCGCCCCTCACCAACCGCATACTTTTCCCTTCTTCCTTTTCCGCTCCGAATCCGCCTGGCCGGCTCCCGGAGACCGACCGATCCCTTCCGGCGGGCCAGGACACCCCCGTGCGGGAGTGACGCTCCCGCGCCGGGGTGTCCTGGCCGCTGGGGCTGGGACGTGGTGCCGGTTTTAAGGAGCCCCCGCCATGGTGAGATTCGGAGAGTCCGGATGGAGGCTGTGGTCGAGCGACGAGACCCTGATGGACCCGGAGGCCTTCACGTTGCGCCACTTCCGGCGCGCGGCGCGGGAGGTCAACATCCTTCTCGTCTCGTTCCGCGGGCACCGCGAGATGCCGGCGTTCCTGCGGCAGCTCGCGGCGGTCCTTGAGGCGTTCCCGCCTGACGATCCGCCCCCCGCCGGCGTTCCGGCCCGGCCCCGCGGCGACGGCTCCCCGCCGCGGGGGGGCCGTTCCCTTTGCGAAAACTCATTTTGAAGGAGGAAATATGGCGCATGACACGCCGTTGGAACGGCAACTCATCTCGATCCTCGCCGTCAACCGGGAGGATTCCTACGCCACCCAGCGCAAGCGGGGGTGGGTCCTGTCCTCCGCGGCCCGGGCCCTCCACGAGCGGTTCGGCCTCCAGAAGTGGGCGAACCTCGGGGCCAAGCACGTGGCGGCCATCGTGGAGGCTTGGAAGGCCGGGGACCGTGGGCATCGGGATATCGAAGGGAAGCTCTCCCACCTCCGGTGGCTGGTGCGGAAGATCGGCAAGGCCAACCTCGTGCCCCGAAGCAACGCCGAGCTGGGGATCGAGCCGGGCCCCCGCCACACCCGGGCGGGCAAGGTCATCTCGGACGAGCGCTTTGAGGAGAAGCTCTCCGCGGTGCCCGACGAGCGGATCCGGGTGATGATGCTCCTCGCCCGTCACCTGGGGCTCCGGTTCAAGGAGGCGGCGCTCTTACGTCCCGGGAGGGACTGGCAGGGTGACCGGGTCTGGGTGAAGCGCGGGACCAAAGGCGGACGCCCCCGGTACCTCTGGCTCCACAATCCCCGCCAGGCCGAGGTCCTCCGCCGGGCGCTCGCCATCGCGCCGGGCGACCAGGCGATCATCCCGGCCGAGGCCCCCACCTTCGAGAAGTGGCGGCAGCACGTCTACCGGGTCCTCCGGGCGGCCGGCGTGGGACGGGCGAACGATGCGACCTTTCACGACCTGAGGCGCGGCTACCTGATCCAGCGCATGAAGCACCTCGTGAAGGTCAAGGGCATGGACCGGGACCGGGCGGCGGCGCTCGTGGCGCGGGAGGCGGGCCACGGCCGGACCGAGATCCTCCAGTGGTACCTGGCGGACGAGGGTGATTCCACCGAGGCCGCCTGAGCATCCCTTTCCCCATTCCCTTCCTGTCGCCCACCTCATGGCCGGGGCGGGATCAGAATAGATCGTCTGATGTGACGGGGCGTGACACGCCTCTGGATTAGGCTCTTGGAGGTGAGCCACTCATGACCATGGAGAGAGCAAAGAAATCCGACGTCCCTGTGGCGGTTTCCGGCGAACCTTCGGCCCCCGTCCCGGTTATAATAGACGGACGCCAACGACGTGCCGGGAAATCCGGCGCGTCCGCCGAGAGAGGTACCCGCCACGAAGCCCGCGCCGCGAAGAAAGCTGGACGTCCCCCATCGCGCTGGCGCATCCGCGTCGTCCGGGTCGAGGCCGCCCGGGATCCCGAGTTGGCCCGGGAGCGGCCCCAGCCCTTCGCCGCGATGGCTCCGCAGGCG
>CAYNDR010000417.1:0-1612 GCA_964395295.1 uncultured Planctomycetales bacterium | reverse complement strand
CGTGAGCGAATTCGCCCCGAGGAACGTATCGTTGAGCAACTCGAGCCGCGGCCCTCGGGACGCGATGAGAGAGAAGCAGACACGTGGTGATGATCAAGAACGCGAAGCCTGAAGCACGGGCGGGGCCCCTCCAGGTCGTGCTCTATTTGCGCGTCTCGACGGACAAGCAGGCGAAGAAGGAGGACGGCTCGCTCGACACCCAGCGCGACCTTCTCCTCGGTTTGGTCGAGTCGAAGCGCCAGAGCGGCCAGGACTGGAACGTCTCCGTCCAGCTTGTCGAAGGCGAGAAGGACGGGAAGCGCCACGGGAAGAGCGCCAAGGACACCAATCGGCCCGCCTACCAGAAGCTCCTCGAACTCGTCCGCGCGCGCCTGGTCGATGTCGTCGTCATCAACAAGATCGACCGCATTTCGCGCAGCGTCAAAGACTTCCTCAACCTCGTCGAGGAGCTCGACCGCTACGGCGTCAAGATCGTCTCCCGGCACGAGCAAATCGACCTCACGACCCCGGCCGGCCGGCTCCAGACGACGATCATGATCGCCCTCGCCCAGCACGAGCGGGAGGTCACCTCTGCCCGGGTCAAGGAGAAGGTCGCCTGGCGGGTGGAGAAGGGCCTCCCGATCGGGCCGCCCCCCATCGGGTACAAGATGGGCGGGAAGATCTTCGTCTTCGACGATCCCTTCGTTGCCCACGTCCAGGCGGCGGACGCGCTCTACATGGAACTCCTGAGCGTGGACCGGCTCGTGGTCGAGTTCCGCAAGCGCGGCTACCGGACGCCGGGCGGGAAGTTCTACACCAAGCCTGTCCTCTGCCGGATCCTGCGAAACGCCGTCTACGCGGCCAAGCAGCCGTACGAGGGCAAGCTCCACGACGCCCAGTGGAAGCCGATCCGGTCGTGGGAGACGCACGAGCTGATCCGCCAGACGATGGACAAGCACGACCGCCGCAAGCGGAGCGACAAGCGGCAGTCCCGGGAGTACGTCTACCTCCTCCAGGGGCTCCTCCGGTGCGGCCTCTGCGGCCACGCGATGTCGCCCCGGCCGGGGCGCGGCCAGGGGGGCGACTACTACCCCTACTACTTCTGCGGCGTAGCCGAGAAGTCGGTGGGCGGGGCCTGCCCGAGGCGGTACGTGCCGGCCGAGACGCTGGACCGGGCGGTCCTGGAGTTCATGAAGCAGCTCCATCTCAAGCCCGAGCGCATCCGCGCCATCGCCGAGCAGGCGAACGAGTTCACCTCCGGGACCCTGGCGAAGCTGGTCCAGGACCTGGAGCGCGTGCGGGCGCAGTTGGCGAGCGTCCGCTCGAAGCTGGGGATGCTGGTGGACGCGCTCGCCCAGGGCAGCGCCGCGATGACAACGCTCAAGGAGAAGATCGAGTCGCTGGAGGGTGAGCGTGCTGAGCTGGAGGCGACGGAGAAGCGGCTCAAGGCGGAGTACGCCGCGGAGCAGACGCAGGAGATCGTGGCCTCGGAGCAGATCCGGGCGCTCGCGCAGTTCCAGGAGCTGGTGACCGGGAACGCGGCCAACCCGGAGGCCCTGAAGGCGCTCCTCCCGCGGTTCATCGACTACGTGGGCTTCTACGAGGAGGCCAGGGGCGAAGGGCGGCTGGAGGT
>CAYNDR010000416.1:2679-5669 GCA_964395295.1 uncultured Planctomycetales bacterium | reverse complement strand
ACGGTGCCGCCGTACCTGGCGTGCCGCGCCGAGGACCTGCTCCTGCCGGCCGAGGTCGTGGAGGCGGACGAGAAGCGCTAGACGTCGAAGACGGCCCCCTTGCTCGCGGAGCTCACCATCTTCGAGTAGCGGTACATGTAGCCGGAGGTGATCTTGGGCGGCGGCGGCCTCCACTTCTTCAGCCGCCGCTTGATCTCCGCGGCGGAGAGGGCCACGTCGAGCCGCCGCGCCTCCACGTCGATCGTGATCCGGTCGCCGTCCCGCACGGCCGCGAGCGGCCCGCCCTCCGCCGCCTCGGGGGAGATGTGGCCGATCGCCGCCCCGCGCGTGCCGCCCGAGCACCGGCCGTCCGTCAGGAGCGCCACGGAGTCGGCCAGCCCCGCGCCCGCCAGGGCCGACGTGGGCGAGAGCCCCTCCCGCATGCCGGGCCCGCCCTTGGGGCCCTCGTAGCGGAGGATGATCACGTCGCCCGCGCGGATCTTCCGGGCCATGATGGCCGCCATCGCGTCCTCCTCGCGGTCGAAGACCCGCGCCGGGCCGCTGTGCTTTTTCATGGACGCCGCCATCGCCGAGACCTTCACCACCGAGCCGTCGGGCGCCAGGTTGCCCCGCAGGATGGCGATCCCGCCCGCGGCCGAGTAGGGCGCGTCGAGCGGCCGGATCACGGAGTCGTCGGCGACCCGGACGCCGCGGAGGTTCTCCCGGAGCCGCTTGCCGGTGACCGTGAGGACGTCGAGGTCGAGGAGCTTCCGCTCCGCGAGGCGCGCCATCACGGCCTGGATGCCGCCCGCGCGGTCCAGGTCCTCCAGGCGGTGCTCGCCGGCGGGGGAGAGCTTGCAGAGGTTCGGCGTCCGGCGGCTCACCTGGTCGAAGAGGTCGAGGTTGAAGTCGATCGCCGCCTCGTGGGCGATGGCGGGGAGGTGGAGCACGGTGTTGGTGGAGGCCCCGAGCGCCATCTCCACCGCGATGGCGTTCTTGAAGGCCGCCAGCGTGGCGATCCGGCGGGGGCGGATGTCTTTCTTCACCAGCTCCACGATCTTCATGCCGGCGAGCTTGGCGAGGCGGACGCGCTTGGCCGACGTGGCGAGGAACGTGCCGTTCCCGGGGAGCGCCAGGCCCAGCGCCTCGCTCAGGCAGTTCATGGAGTTGGCCGTGAACATCCCGGCGCAGGAGCCGCAGCCGGGGCAGGACTCGTCCTCCAGGGCGCAGAGGTCCTTCTCGCTCATCTTGCCGGCGGCCACCTGGCCCACGGCCTCGAAGGACGTGATGAGGTCGACCTTGCGGCCCCGGAAGAAGCCGGCCTCCATGGGCCCGCCGCTCACGGCGAGCGCGGGGATGTCGAGGCGCAGGAGCCCCATGAGCATCCCGGGGACGATCTTGTCGCAGTTGGGCACGGCCACGAGGCCGTCGAACGGGTGCGCGGTGCCCATGATCTCGACGGAATCGGCGATGAGCTCGCGGGAGCCGAGGGAGTACTTCATCCCCAGGTGGCCCATGGCGATGCCGTCGCAGACGCCGATGGTGGAGAACTCCACGGGCGTGCCGCCGGCCATGCGGATGCCGTCCTTGACGGCCTGGACGATGCGGTCCAGGTGGATGTGGCCGGGGACGATCTCGTTGGCGGAGTTGGCCACGCCGATGAGGGGGCGGGCGATCTCCTCGTCGGTGAATCCCATGGCCTTGAAGAGCGCGCGGTGGGGGGACCGGGCCACGCCCTTTTTCATCGCGTCGGAACGCATGGGAGGCTCCTTAGAATCGGTTGCGGACCAGGATCCGGGACGGGCCGCCGCCGGCCGGGACCGCCTTGACCGCGAGCGAGATCCGGTTGTCGGCGTTGAGGGCGTCCCAGTAGGCGTCGAGGGCGGCCTCGGCGTCCCCATCGAGGGGCAGGACCAGCGGGTCGCCCGTGAAGGCGGGGAGGGGATTGCCGTCGCCCGTGTAGGTGGTGAGGCCGAAGCCGACGCCGGGCGGCGGGGGCGCCGGGCGGTACGTGAAGCGGTCGGTGAGCCGGGAGTCGAGGGGGTTGGCCCGGAGGAGACTGAGGGTGACGGCCCCGGGCTCGCGGGTGAGGTCCAGGAGGCCGCTGATGCGCGGGGTGAAGTTGGGGGCGTCGGGCTCGCGCTCGCGGCCGGCCAGGGCGTCGTCGAAGCGGCCGCCCTTTTGGAGCGCCTCGAACGCGGTGCGGGTCTGGTCGCCGTTGCTGACGAGGTGGAGGCCGGGCAGTTCCAGCATGGGCTCGTAGATGATGAGGCTGGGGTCGGAGACGAGCTTGAGGTCCACGGGTTCGGTGCGGAGCGAGCCGCCCTCGGCGGCGAAGCGGCGGTTGCGGCTGTTGGCACTGCGGCCCATGATCCAGTAGAGGATGAGCCAGGAGTCCCCCCCGGGGGCGCGGCCGATCACGAGGCCGCGGCCGGGGTAGGGATTGCGGCGCAGGCGCTCGAAGGCCGCGTCGGCAAGGGGCGGGGTCGTCATGGAGGTCCTCTCTTCAGGGGCGTAGGGATTGTAGCGAAGTTTTCCGGGAAGTCACGGAATGGGCTATGATGGCGGCGCCATGCCCTGGATCGAGGTCGCCGGGATCGCCGTGGGGCTGGCGATGGACGCCCTCGCTGTCGCGGTGGGGGCGGGCCTCGCCCTCAAGCGGCTGACCTTCCGACACGTCTTCCGCCTCGCGTTCCACTTCGGCCTCTTCCAGTTCCTGATGCCGGTCATGGGCTGGCTGGCGGGGCGCACGGTCGAGGAGCACATCCGCGGCGTCGACCACTGGGTGGCGTTCGGCCTGCTGGCGTTCGTGGGCGGGAAGATGCTCCGGGAGGCGCGCTCGAAGGAGGAGAAGGGGGAGGCGGCGGGCGATCCGACGCGCGGCTGGATGCTGGTGGTCCTCTCGATCGCCACCAGCATCGACGCGCTCGCGGTGGGGCTGAGCATGGCGTTCCTGAAGGTCTCGATCTGGGTTCCGAGCGTGGTCATCGGGGTCGTCTGCGCCGCCTTCA
>CAYNDR010000416.1:0-2669 GCA_964395295.1 uncultured Planctomycetales bacterium | reverse complement strand
TGGGGCGGCGGTTCGGCCGCTGGCCGGAGGTGATCGGCGGGCTGGTGCTCCTGGGGATCGGGGTGAAGATCCTCCTCTCCCACCTCGGCGGGGGGTGAGGGGGCGCTCAGAACCGCTTCGTGTAGACGTGGCAGTAGGGCAGTTTCCCCTTCTTCGCGTAGTAGTCCTGGTGGTAGTCCTCCGCCTTCCAGAACTTCCCCGCCGCGGTGACCCGGGTGGCGACCGCGTATCCCTTATCCTTCAGGATCCCGATCAGCTTCTCCGCGGCCGCCTTCTGCCCCTCGTCGAGATAAAAGACCTCGGACCGGTACTGGTCGCCGACGTCCGGGCCCTGCCGGTCGACCTGCGTGGGGTCGTGGATCTCGAAGAAGAGGCGGGCCAGGGCCTCGTAGGTCGTCTTCGACGGGTCGAAGACGACCTCGACCGCCTCGGCGTGGCCCGTGTCCTTCCGGCAGACCTCCTCGTAGGTCGGGGCGTCCTTCTTTCCCCCGATGTACCCGGACGCGGCCGAGACCACGCCGGGGGCCTTCTCGAAGTGGTGCTCGACGCCCCAGAAGCACCCGCCGGCGAAGAGGGCGCGCGCCGTCCCGGCCGTCTTGGCGGCGGGGACGAACTTGAGGGAGATGGAGTTGACGCAGTGGCGGGTGTCCTTGGGGGTGTGGCCCTCGCCCAGGAAGACGTGCCCGAGGTGGCCCCCGCAGAGGGCGCAGAGGATCTCCGTCCGGCGGCCGTCGGCGTCGGGCTGGCGCTTCACGGCGCCCGGGATCTCGTCGTCGAAGCTCGGCCAGCCGCACTTCGAGTCGAACTTGTTTTCGGACCGGTAGAGCGGAGCATTGCAGCGGCGGCAGAGGTAGGTCCCCGCCTCCTTGTGGTTCCAGTACTCCCCGGTGAAGGCGCGCTCCGTGCCTTTGTGGAGGATCACGCGCTCCTCCTCGGGCGTGAGGGCGTTGAACGGCTGGGACGCCGGGGGCGGGGCGGGCTTGGGCGGGGGTTCTTTCATGGTGCACCCGGCCAGCAGGACCGGGACCGACACGGCGGCGGCGAGGAGGGCGGGGGCCCATCCGGCCGGGGCGCGCCCCTGCTTCCCGAGGAGATCGGGACCTCGATCCGCATCGTCCACGCTGAGGCTCCGCCGTGAGGCCCTGGGTTCTTCCATCATCATAACGCCCCGCGGCCGGGATCGCTTCGAGGAATGGCGCCGGCCGCTCCTCGAATCCGCCGGCAGTGCGCTGAAATCATCAGAAGCCCGGGCACGGCCTGGCCGGCCGCAAACCGCGTCGCCGGGCAAGGTCCGATAATCCTCCTCCTATTAAATTGATTTCCCCGGCTCCCCCGGTTGACCCCCCTCCCGCCCCGCATTTCCCCGCCGAATCCCCGTCCCGCCTGCCTCCCCGGAGGCTGTAATTTCCTGGACATGTGGCGTTCATGGTTCCTATGCCTCGGCGGGTAGGCGATGGGGGGGGAAGGGGGCGCGGCGACTCTTGACAAGGCCCTCAAATATGCATATACTGTATATGCATGAGAATCGTCAGCTATGGCGTTCGGGAGCTTCAGGCCAATCTGGGGAAGGCCCTCAGGGCGGCGGCGAATGGGGACCGGATAATCGTTACCTCTCGCCACCGTGCCATAGCCGTATTGTCCCGCTTGGACGCTGAACTGCCCGATGAATCGGCCCTGGATCGAAAGCTGAGGCGGTTGTCCTCGGAAGGCAAGATCCGCCTCGGGGATTCGGGCCCCATCAGGCCCTACGAGGCCGTCCCGATCGGTGGATTGTCGGATCTCGTTCTTTCGGACCGCCGATGATCTTCTGGGACACCAGCGCCCTCATCAAGGCCTACGGATCGCTCGAAAAGGGGCATGCCCGAGCCAAGAACCTGCTCCTGCGGGAGAGGGGACACCAAGGATCGGTGCTCCTGTGGCCGGAGGCGGTCAGCGGAATAGTCCGGAAGCTGGGACCCGACAGGAGAATCCGGGATTCGCTTCTTGATCTCCTCGAAGAGCACCTGCGCCACTTCTGCCTCGTGCCCATAAGCGAACAGCAGATGGAATTGTCCGTCCGGCTCATTCGGAAGCATGGTCTTCGGGCTGCTGACGCCATTCACCTCGCGGCCGGCCTGAGTCTCGCTCGGGAGTTGGGGCGATCGAAGATCCACTTTGCCACGGCTGATGGCGAGCAAGCTAGGGCCGCCAAGGCGGAGCATCTAAGGGTAATCGAACTGTAGGGCTTCCGGCGGGGTGTGGTCAAGTCTCTGGGAGCCATGCAGCCGAGGCCGTGAGGGCTTCGACGGGGAGCGCGTCCAAGGGAGACTGCAGGAAACCGCCTGAGGGGGCTGGGGTTCGCGGATCCCGCCACGCCCGATGATCTCCACGTTATGTTGATGCATTTTCCCGGCTCCCCCGGTTGACCCCCCTTCCGGGGCCCCTCCCGACCCGCATTTCCCTGCCGAATCCCCGTCCCGCCTGCCTCCCCGGAGGCTATAGTTCCTTGGACATGTGGCGTTTATGGTTCTTATGCCTCCCCGGCGCGCGCCTGCGTGTGGATGGACTGGCCCAGGGGGCCAAGCAAGGGTACGCTCAATCCACCGGACCCGGGCGCGCGATCCGAGGGGCCGTGCGGATCCGCGGCCGCACCGACAGCCACTCCACCCCCTGGAACTCCGGGTCCGGGA